>JAOPZM010000099.1 GCA_025964115.1 Solirubrobacterales bacterium | reverse complement strand
CCCATGCCGGTCAGCATCTGGGCGTAGGGGAGCGGCGCGATCGCGATGGGGCTGGCCGCGAGGTCGCCCGCGCCCCCCCTCAGGAGCTGCGGGACGAGCAGCGTGGAGACCGAGCTCTCACCGACCTGCAGATCGACGCGCTGCAGAGAGGAGTCGCCGATCGCCTGGGCGATCGGCGCGGGGACGATCAGCGCCCTCAGCTTCGCGAACCGCAGTGTGCGCAGGCTCCGCACGAGCTGGCCGCCGAGGTGGGCGAGACTCGTATCGGTGCCCACCACGTCGAGCGAGCGCGAGCCGTCGCTGCCGACGACGTTCGCGTTCGCCTCGAGCACCGGCACCGCGAGGCTCACGCCGCGTATCGACTGCACCTGGCCCAGCAGACGCTCGTCGAAGCCACGCGTGTCGCGCGATGCGAGCTGGAAGCGCATGTGACCGACGATCCCGCGAGTCAGCTGCTGCGCCGAGCGGTCGAGGCTCGTGCTGGCCACCTGCGAGGCGAACAGCAGCCCCACGCCGATCGCTATGCCCAACACGGCGAAAAGCTCCTGGACGATCCTTGCGCGCAGGCGCACGCGGTAGAGCCGAACGATGCTCGACAGCTTCATCGTGGCGCCCTCGGGCGCGGGTTACTTCGCATCGGCCGGCGCGAAGCCACGGGCGAGCTCGCCATCCACGAGTCGGCCGTCGCGCAGCGTATGCACCCTGTCGGCGTATGACGCGGCCTTGGGATCGTGCGTCACGAGCACCACCGATACGTCGCGCTCCCGGCAGACCTCCGCCAGCAGCTCGAGAACTTCGTCACCGCGTTGGGTGTCGAGGCTGCCCGTCGGCTCATCGGCGAGCACCAGCTTCGGGTCGGTAGACAGCGCCCTGGCGATCATCACGCGCTGGCGCTCACCCATCGACAGCTGCTCGGGCCGGTGCGACGCCCGCTCCGCGAGCCCGAGGCGATCGAGCAGCGGCCTGACGCGCCGACGCGCCTCGCGGGCGCCGAGCTCCGTTCCCAGCAGCTTCAGGGCGGCGTTGTCGATCACGTCTGCGCCCGAGATGAGGTTCAGCGATTGGCGGACGAAGCCGAGCTCGAGCAGCCGGTAGCGAGCGGCATCCCTGGCGGAGAAGGCGCCGATGTCGCGCCCGTCGAGCATCACCGTCCCCGCGTCCGGTGCGAGCAGCGCAGCGATCAACATCAGCAGCGTGGTCTTCCCCGAGCCGCTCGGTCCGTAGAGCGCGAGGAGCTCGCCGCGCGCGACGCTCAGGGAGACGCCGTCGACCGCACGTACGGGCTCGCCGCTGGCGACGGGAAAATGCTTGACGAGCCCGCAGAGCTCGAGCACTAGAGGGCACACCCACCGGTGCCCGGGGAGCAGGTGTGCGCTCGGCGCGGCACCTACGCGGACCGCTCGCCGCGGGGGAAGTCGAGGATGTTCTCGCCGCGCGGCGGCGGTGGCGCGGGCGTCAGCAGCCGGCCGCCGCTGAGCGCCCTGAGCTGGTGCGAGCGCATCGCGGCCGGCATGTCGGGGACTGCCATGAGCACGGCGAGATTCGTCTCCTCGACGAGCGACAGCAGCAGCTGCAGGACCTCCTCGCGTTCGCGCAGGCCGAGGTTCGCGGTCGGATCGTCGACGAGCAGCAGCCGTGGCGCGCGGGCGATCCCGTGTGCGATCGCGACGAGCGCGCGCTCGCCGTCGGAGAGGCTGCTCCAGCGCTGACCCGCGCATTCGGACATCCCCACGCGGCGAAGCGACTCGATTGCCTGGCCGTGAGCTCCACGCTGGCCGTGATCGATCAGCAGCGGCAGGGCCACGTAGTCGAGCATCGCGAGATCGCTTCTCGGTCCAGCACGGCGAACCCATCCCACCTGCTCGCGCATCAGGCGCGCGTGCGCGCCCTCGGACAGCCCCGAGAGGTCCTCGCCGTCGAAGCGCACGCTGCCGCTGTCCGGTGCCTCCAGCCCGGCGGCGATCCGCAGCAGCGTGGTCTTCCCCGCTCCGCGCTTTCCCCATACCGCCACGAGCTCGCCCGCGGGGACGCCCAGCGATGCGTCGGCGAGAACGCGCACCTCAGACGGGCCACGCCAGTAGCTCTTGCTGACCGCGTCCAGCGACAGCAGGACATCTCCCATCAGAGCACCTGCAGATGTCCCGTCCGGCTCCTGCCCTCGACGGCGGCCCGGGTCCTGCGCCGGGTGCGCTCCGGTTCCTCGTGCAGCTGCTCGAGCAGCTCCCGAGCGCTCTGCAGCCACTCGATACGGGCGTGCCACACGGCGACCTCGGCGTCCCTCGCGAGCGTCCTCATCAGGCTCGACCACTCGTGCGGATCGGCCGGATCCTCATCGGCGCGCTGCTTCAGGTCGCGCAGGCGCCCCATGCACGCAAGTTCCTGGCCGTGGACCATGTCGATCAGCCGGGGCAGATCGACCGGGCGGCACAGGGCGATCTTCATGTGCAGCTCGTCGCGCAGGGGTGGCGTCGGTGAGGCCTCGAGCATCCAGGCTTCGAAGTGGTCGACGCCCTCCTCGGTCGCCTCGTAGATGGTTCGCGGCGCCGCCCGCCTGCTGGGGCCCGCACCCATCTGGCCGGCACTGCGGATGAAGGAGTCGCGGCTCAGCTGGTCCAGGGCCGAGTACACGCCCGACGGTGCGAATTCGGAGCACCCGAAGCGCTCCTCGAGACGCTGCGCCAGTTGATACCCGTAGCCCGGACGCTCGATGACGAGACCCAACACTGCGTACTTGGCCGACATCGCTCACCCCTCCTAGCCCTCCTAGAGGAACCCTCGTCGGAGAGCAACCGTACTCCAAAACGCCTGCCCGCGCATCCCAAGTATGGGACGAATCAGATGGCGGGATTTGACGGTCGGGCCCGCCGCTCGCGGCCGTGCCCGACGCTTGCGCGGCGTGCCTAACCGATGCCGAGGCGGTCGAGCAGGCCCTCGTCGCCGCGCCAGTCGCGGCGGACTCGCACCGACAGGTCGAGGTGGACCTGGCAGCCGAGCTCGCGTTCGGCTTCGCGCCGCGCGGCCGTTCCGATCGCCTTGATCATGCGCCCGCCCGCGCCGACGACGATCGCCTTCTGCGATTCGCTCTCAACCCAGATCAGGGCCCGCACCCGCGCCAGACCGTCGCGGGGCCGTTCGATCTCCTCGACAAGCACCTCGACGGCGTGCGGCAGCTCCTGGAAGGTGCGCCTGATCACGGCCTCGCGCACGAGCTCCGCGAGTCGCAGCTCGAGCGGCTGGTCGGAGACCGAGCCCTCCGAGAACATGAACGGCCCCTCTGGCATCAGTGAGGAGAGATGCTCGACGAGCTCCTGCAGGCCTGAGCCCCTGCGTGCCGAGATCGGAAACACATCGGCCCCCGGATCGAGCTCGGCCGCCTCGTGCAGCACCGTCATCAGCGAGCCCTTCGAGAGACGGTCGACCTTGTTGACGGCGATCGTCACAGGCATGCTCGCGTCGGCGAGCGTCCCGGCGATGAACCGATCTCCCGGTCCCACGCCCTGCTCGCCGTTGAGCATCAGCAGGGCCACGTCGGAGCCCTCGAGCTCCTGCTGGACCCGGTGGGCCATGCGCGCGGTGAGCGCGTCGCGCGGGCGCTGCACGCCCGGCAGGTCAACGAGCACCATCTGGCACGCTCCGCTCGCGACCACGCCCCTGATCGCCCGCCTGGTCGTCTGGGGCCGATCGGAGACGATCGCGATCTTCTCCCCCACGACTGCGTTGATGAACGTCGACTTGCCGACGTTGGGCCGGCCCGCGAGCGCGACGAAGCCGCTGCTCGTCAACCGGTCCCCCGGGCAAGCAGCTCGCGCTGCAGCGCGAGCATCTGCCCCTCGTCGGTCTCGTGGTCCATGCCCACGAGATGCAGCACCCCGTGAACCATCGCCTCGCGCAGATCGGAGGTCTGCTCGGCGCAGATCACCACGTCTCCGAGCTCGTGCGGGAGCCCCTGCGACGGCTCGGCCCCGTCGATCGGAAAGGAGAGGACGTCCGTCGGCCCGGCATGACCGCGGTGCTCGGCGTTGAGCTGGGTGATGCGCTCGGAGTCGACGAACTCGATCGCCAGGTGTCCATCGATGATCCCGGCCGAGCCTGCGGCCAGCGTGCATAGTCGCCGGACCTCGGCGAGCGGCGGGGCGCCCGGCGCAAGCGGCGTCCCGAAGACCTCCACCTCGAGCATCGACGATCAGGCGCGAACGGCGCGCGGCGCCGGGCTCCCCGCGACGCGGATCGCGTCGACGCGCTCCTCGCGCTCGCCTCGCCCGCCGATCTCGGAGCGGTCGCCCGCCGTGCGCTGGGAGTGGACGTCGTATGCCTCGACGATCCGCTGCACGAGCTTGTGCCGGACGACGTCCTCGCCGCCGAAGCGCACGAAGTCGATGCCGTCGATCGCATCGAGCACGTCGCCGACGACGATCAGGCCGGACTGCTGCTCGCGGGGCAGGTCGACCTGGGTGATGTCCCCTGTCACGACCATCTTCGAGCCGAAGCCCAGCCGCGTGAGGAACATCTTCATCTGCTCGGGCGTGGTGTTCTGCGCCTCGTCGAGGATCACGAATGAGTCGTTGAGCGTCCGTCCGCGCATGAATGCCAGCGGCGCGATCTCGATCACCCCGCGCTCGATGTGCTGGGAGACCTTCTCGGGGTCGAGCATGTCGTGGAGCGCGTCGAACAGCGGCCGCAGGTACGGGTCGACCTTGGCCATCACGTCGCCGGGCAGGAATCCGAGCCGCTCGCCGGCCTCCACCGCCGGCCGGGTGAGGATGATGCGGTTGACCTCGTGCCGCGACAGCGCGGCGGCGGCCATCGCGACCGCCAGGAACGTCTTGCCGGTGCCGGCCGGTCCCACGCCGAAGGTCACGGTGTTGGCGCGCACCGAGTCCACGTAGCGCTTCTGGTTCACGGTCTTTGGCGCCACCCGCAGGCTGCGGTGACGCCACACCACGTCCTCGAGCACCCTCACGGGCGACTCGTGCGCGTCCAGGGCTCCCGTCACCGCGGCGATCGTGCCCGGACCGATCTGATGACCGCGCGCGATCAGGTCCGAGAGCTCGCGCACGACGCGCTCGCCGACCTTGGTCTCCTGCTCCTCACCGTCGAACGTCAGGAGATTGCCGCGCAGGAACACCTTGCAGTCGAGGTGCGCCTCGAGCGCACGCAGCACCGCATCCTGGCTGCCCGCCAGCTCGGCGGCGACGTCGTTGGAGAGCTCGATCTGCCGTTTCATGCCTGCAGCGACGCCCGCACGAGCCCCGACACGCGCTTGCCGTCGGCGCGACCGTCGACGGCCGCCATCGCCTGCTTCATCGCCATGCCCATGTCCTTCGCCGACGCGGCGCCGCTGTCGCGGACGGCCTGCTCGACGATCGCGCGCAGCTCCTCATCGGAGAGCTCTGCGGGCAGGTATCCGCTGATCAGCTCCGCCTCGGCCTGCTCGCCGTCGGCGAGGTCCTGGCGGCCCGCGTCGCGGTAGGCGCCCGCGGCCTCCAGCCGCCGCTTGCGCTCGCGCCTGAGCACGGCGAGCTCGTCGTCGGCGCCCTCCTTGGCGGCCTTCTGCAACTCGGAGAGCACAAGCCTCAGCGCCCCGACTCGCTCCTTTTCGCCGGCGCGCATAGCGCCCTGGAGGTCGGTTTTGATCTCATCGACTATCACCATCTCAACTCAGGATACGCCGGTCAGCCGATAGCGGAACCGCCTGGTCGCAGATGTCAGTCCTGCCTGAGCGATGTCGGGCTGCCGAGCACTCCCGGCGAGGAGGCGTCGCGCCCGAACACGAGCGCGACGTTCCAGTCGACGAGCAGGCGGAGCCTGCGTCCGGTTCCGGGCATCAGCAGCAGGTGGTAGGTGCGCGCGATCAGCCACGCTGGGAAGCCGCGCCAGCGGATGCCGAGCGTGATCGCGACCGCCTCGCGCTGGCCGAGCTCGGCCACTACGCCCTTCGTTCGATAGCGGAACGGCCTCGCCCGGCCGCCGCCGAGCGTTGCGACCACGTTGCGCGCCACCTGGCGCCCCTGACGGATCGCGTGCTGCGCGGTTGGCGGACAGGGTTGTCCCGGCCGGGAGGAGTCGGGCACCGCGGCGCTGTCGCCGATCGCCCAGACGGCGCCCGCACCGGAGACGCCGCTCGCCTCGCGCGGCGCCGGCAACCGGCCGGGGTCGACGCGCATCGTGCGGTCGACGACGATCCTGCCCTCCCTGTCGAGGGGCAGGCCCAGCCTGGCCACGACCGGGCTGGGCTTGACGCCGGCAGTCCACACCACCGTCCGGGCCGGGACGGTCTCACCGTCGGAGAGCGCAGCCCCGTGACCGGTCACCTCGCGGAGCGTCGTCCCGGTACGCACCTCGATCCCCCTGCGGCGCAGCTCGCCTTCGGCGAACTCCGAGAGCGTGGCCGGAACCTCCTGCATGATCCGCTGGCGGGCCTCGGCGAGCACCCAGCGCATCCCGTGGGCGCGGCAGCGCGGGTAGAGCTGGATCGCCTGGGCGGCGAAGTCCTGGAGCTCGGCGAGCCCCTCGACGCCGGCGTAGCCGGCGCCGACGAACACGAACCCCAGGTATTCGGTCCTGCGCGCGGGGTCTTCAAGGGACTCGGCGATGTCCATGCAGTTGAGCACCTTGTTGCGCATGGTGGTCGCGTCGGCCAGGGACTTGAAGCCGATCGCATGCTCGGCCAGGCCCGGGATCGGGAGGGTGCGCGAGACCGATCCCAAGGCCACGATCAGCTGGTCGTATGGGAGATCGACGCTCTCGCCGTCGATCCGCTGCACTGCGAGGCTTCTACTCGCGGGGTCGGCGCCCGTCACCTGTCCGACCACGAGGTCGGTGCGGCGAAGCTGCGAGCGCAGCGGCACGACGACGTGTCGCGGGTCGAGCGTCGCGCCGGCGGCTCCCGGCAGCAGCGGCGTGTACAGCAGGAAGTTAGCGTTGTTGACGAGCGTCACATGAGCGCTCTGGGCCGGCAGCAGGCGCTCGAGGGCGCGAGCGGCGTAGAAGCCGCCGAACCCACCGCCGGCGATCACGATCTGCCAAGCCACCAGGACAGAATATGGTGCAACCGGTGAACGGCTCCCTCTATTCCGACGCGCTCGCGCCCTTTCTCGCCGAAGCGCAGCGCCTTCGCCCGGCGGACGTGGAAGTGATCGACGCCCACACCCACCTCGGGCTGGATGAGGACGGGCGCTCGCTGACGCTCGAGCAGCTGCTGTCCCAGCTCGACGACGCGGGCGCGCGACGCGCCTGCGTGTTTCCGCTGCACGACCCCGAGCGCCGGCCGTCATACAGCCTGCCCAACAACCGCGTGCTCGAGTGGGCCGGTGAAAGCGAGGGCAGGCTCGTCCCTTTCTGTCGCCTCGATCCCTCCGAAGACCCGGTGGACGAGTGCGAGCGCTGTCTGGCCATCGGCGCACGCGGCATCAAGCTCCACCCGCGCGCGCAGGACTTCGATTTCGACGGCAAGGAGATGGACGACGTCTTCAAGATCGCCGAAGCGGCCAGCGTCCCGATCCTGATACACGCCGGCCGGGGCCTGCCACCGCTCGCTGAGGGACTCGTCGACCTCGCCCTGCGCCACCCGGGGGCCGTCCTGATCCTCGCGCATGGCGCGATCTGCGACCAGGGGATCCTGACCTCCCGGCTGGCCGACCATCCGGGCGTGCTGTACGACATCTCCTGCTTCTTCCCGCTCGATGTGATCGAGCTGCTCGCCCGCGTCCCGGTCGAGCGGATCGTCTTCGCGTCCGACCCGCCGTATGGCCTGCCGACGACCTCCCTGTACATGGCCCTGCGGGTGGCCCGGCAGGCCGGCCTGGACGAGCGGGCGACCAGAGGCCTGCTGGGAGGCACGATGGCGGGCCTGCTCGACGGCGGGGGCCTGCCGCCGGTCCGCGAGCCGAGGAGGGGCGACTCGATCACGCTCTCGGGGCGGCTGGCTCGCGTGTACGGATACGCGAGCCTCGTCGGTCCCGCCCTGTTCACGGGCGTCGTGGATCAGGCGCGGGCGATGCTCAGCATGGCGGTGGCGGCCTGCCGCGATCCGCAGCCGGGCTCGGACGGGGAGGCGCTCGAGGTGATCGGCAACGCGCTCGGGGCCGCTGACCAGCTGCTCGGCTCCGAGGAGGGGCTGCGCCCGGCCATCGACCTCATCTACCGCGCGATCGTCCGGGCGGCGACGGAGATACCCGACCCCGCCTGAGGGCGCTCGCTCAGGGGGCGGTCATCCACAGGGCCGCCCACTCACCGCGCTCGCGACGTTCGCGCTCGCGCAGCCCAAGTCGTCCGGCGAACGCAGCCGCGACGTCATCGACCTCATCCCTCAACAGGCCGCCAGCCAGCACGTGCGCCGGAGCGTGAACCATCTTGCGCTCGAGCTCGAGCAGCAGCGGACGGAGCAGGTTGGCGAGGACGAGCACCGATCCCTGCGGATCTTCACCGGCGTCGAGCCACGGCAGCGGCTGGGAGCGCAGGTCGAAGTGACGAACCTCCAGGTCAACAGCGTTGCGTGCCGCGTTGTCCCGCGCGGCCTCGATGCTCTCGTGCTCGTTGTCGAGGCCGAGCACCGGCGCAAACCCGAGCCGCGCGCCCGCGATGCCCAGCAGCCCGGAGCCGGTCCCGACGTCGAGCAGCGCCCCACACGGGCGCTCGAGGCTCGCCAGCTCGAGCAGCAGCTCCAGGCACAGTCGCGTGGTGGCGTGCGCACCCGTTCCGAACGCCTGGCCCGGGTCGATGACGATGTCCTGCACGCGGCCCTCGGCGTCCGACGCGGGCGCCTCCCACGGCGGCCGCACGTGAAGGTCGGGCACGCTCCACTCGTCAAGCTCACGCCGGCGGGGCGCCTCGATCAGCGCCGGGCGATGGAAGCGCTTCCAACGCTCCTGCCAGTCGTCGGCTATCTCGCTGGTGGAGATCTCGACGAGCGCTCCGCCAACCGCCGCCCGGAGATCGGGAAGCGTCGGCAGCTCCCCCGGCGAGCCGTAGACGGCGTACTCGATGGCATCCGCTCCGAGGTCGACCTCCTCCACCCCGGCCGGAGCGAGCTCGAGCAGCTCGGCCAGCACCAGCTCGGCCTGCGCGCGGCGGACGCGCACGGCGAGGCGAATCACGCTGCCTGGCTACCCAATGCGCGGCGCAGCTTCGCGAACATCGATTCGTCGGTCTTCAGGTTCTCGCTCGTCAGCGTCCCGTTGAGGCGCTCGAGCAGCTCGCGCTGCTCGCGGCTAAGGCGGCGGGGGATGACGACGTTGACGATGACCCGGAGGTTCCCGCGCCGGCCACGCGACAGGGAGGGCATGCCCTCGCCGCGCAGCGTGATCACCTCCCCCGGCTGCGTGCCTGCGGGCAACTCGACCGTCGCGATGCCCTCGAGCGTGTCGACCTCGAGCGCGCCACCCAGCGCGGCAAGCGGGGCGGGAACGTCGAGCGCCGTGATCAGGTGGTCGCCTTCACGGACGAAGCGCCCGTCATCGCGCACGCTGACGAGCACGTACAGGTCGCCCTCCGGCGCGCCGGCGTCGCCGACATGGCCCCGGCCGCTGAGACGGATGCGCTGGCCGTCTGCGATCCCCGCGGGCACCTCGACCTCGAGCTTGCGCTCGCGCTCGACACGTCCACTGCCGCGGCATTCGTGGCAGGCCTCCCGGGGCACACGGCCGTCGCCGTGGCAGACGTCGCAGGTCATCGTGCGGACCATCTGTCCGAAGGGCGTGCGGGTCACGGCCTGCAGCTGACCTGCGCCGCCGCAGCGTTCACACGTCTCGATCGGAGTCCCCGGCTCGGCGCCGTTGCCGTGACAGCGCTCACACAGCTCGATCGCATCGAAGGCCACATCGACCTTCACCCCGTTGGCCGCTTCCACCAGGTCGATCTCGGCGACGACCGCCACGTCCTGGCCCGGCGTGCGCCCGGGGCGGCCACCGAAGGCGCCACCGCCCCCGAAGAACGCGTTGAACAGATCGCCGATCGAGCCGAAGGCGTCGAAGTTCGGCGCATAGCCGCCGGAGCGCAGACCATCGTGCCCGTAACGGTCGTAGGTCGCGCGCCGCTCGGCGTCCGAGAGGATCTCGTAGGCCTCGGCTGCCTCCTTGAACTTCTCCTCCGCGTCGGGATCGTGCGCGTTGACGTCGGGGTGGAGCTCACGGGCGAGCTGGCGGAAGGACTTCTTGATCTGCTGATCGGTCGCGTCGCGGGGCAGGCCAAGCACCTCGTAGGGGTCCCGCGGCACGCTGCTCTTCTCAGTTCTCGGCATAGGTATCTTCGACGAACCGCGACAGCTCACCGGCGGCATCGCGCACCGTCGCGATCGCGCACGCGTAGTCCATTCGCACAGGCCCGATCACCGACACGGTGCCGAGCTTGCGGCCGGCCATCCCATAGCCGGTCGCAACGACGGCCAGCGAGCGCATCGCCGGGATCTCGTTCTCCTGACCGATGCGGACATACACACCGGGCTCGGCGAGCGCCTCACGGAGGACCCGCAGGAGCACCACGCGTCGCTCGAGCATGTTGATCAGCTCGTTGACCTCCGACGTGTCCTGGATCTGACCGGTCGAGAACAGCCGCGCCGTGCCCTCGACGTAGAGCTCCTCCTCCCCCTCAGAGGAGCAGAGCTCGTTGAACGCCGGGACGAACCGCTGCAGAAACGCCGTCTCGCTTGCGGCCAGACCGGGATCCAGGAGGCGTTGATGGAGCATCCGCGAGCCGAGCCCGAGGCCCACGAGGCGCTCGTTGAGGTACTCCTCGGCCCAGGTGACGAGCCCGGGGTCGACCGGGCGCTCGAACGTCGCCAGCATCTTCGACACGCCTCCCGTCGAGGTGATGATCACGATCAGCACGACCTGCGGCTGCAGGGCGAGCACCTCGACCCGCCTGACGCTCGCGGCGTTCAGCGACGGTGCCGAGACGACCGCCAGCAGGTTCGTCACCTGCGAGAGCATCTGCGTGGCCGTGCGCACCGCCTCCTCGACCTCGCGGCGCACGAGCGACAGGTCGAGCCGCGGCCTGGCCGGCTGCAGCCCCAGCCCCGAGCTGAGCATGCGATCCACCACGTAGCGGTGCCCGGCGTCCGTCGGTAGTCGACCCGCCGAGACGTGCGGATGCGCGAGCAGCCCGTACTCCTCCAGCAGCGCCAGTTCGTTGCGGACGGTCGAAGGTCCGCAGTCGAGATGGGGGTCAGACGCGATCGAGCGAGACGCGACCGGCTGTCCGGTGCGCAGGTAGTCGTCGACGACCTTGAACAGGATCCGCTCTTGACGGGTGCTCAGCATTCACCTGATTGTAGGTCGGGTGCCGACGCGGGCACTGGCCTGCGCTAGCGAACGACTTCGGCCTCGGCGTTGCGGATGATCTGGTTGCCACCCTGCTCGGCAACCGTCTCGATCACGACGGTGCCGTCGGACGCCTCGCGCACGGTCCCGCTGACGACGACCTCCTGCTCGGGCAGGCCCATGCCCCGGAACTGGACCGACAGGCGCTTCAGGTGCTCTGGGCCGCCGGCCGCCTCCGTCTGCGCGCGGGCCACCTGCGCCATCGTCCACAGGCCGTGGAGGATCCGTCCCGGGAGGCCCACCGCGCGTGCGAACTCCTCGTCGATGTGAATCGGGTTGAAGTCACCCGAGGCGCCCGCGTAGCGCACCGTCAGGTACTTGTCGGGCGTGACCCGGACCTCTGGGATCCGGGTTCCCACCCGAAGATCTGTCATCGGCATCACACTCCTCGCACGATGTTCGTCCAAGTTCCGCGGCAGACCTGCTCGCCGCGCTGGTTCGCCGAGATCGACTCGAACACGTAGTAGCCGCGACCGTCCCTTTCTGAGATGTCCTTGACGCTGGCGGTCGTCGTGATCTCATCGCCGGCGAGCACCAGCGGCCCCCACTCGAACTCCTGACCGCCATGGACCATCATCGCGAAGTTGAGTTCGATCTCCGGGTCGAAGATCGGCGGTCCCACCGCCGGTGCGCCGTAGACGACCGCGAACATCGGCGGCGCGACGACGTCCGTGTAGCCCGCGTCGCGCGCGGCCTGCACATCGAGGTGCACGGGGTTCGTCTCGCCCACGGCACGGGCGTACTCCCTGATCTTCTCGCGGCCCACCGCGTAGACGACGGGCTCATACGTCTTGCCGACTGCTTGTGTGTTGACTGCCATTCGGGCTGGCTCCTTGCGGCGGCGGGACGGTTTCCTGAGGCTGCTTGCGCGGCGCGCCAGTTTACGCGCAGCACGCGGCGGGCGGCGCGAAGCGCCGTGGTCGGGGACGTCCAGGCGTGGACGGCGGCTTAAACACGAAGACATCCACGGGGTCAAACAGCGGGGGCGCCGCGCGAGCGCCCCCGCTGGACCTTCGACCGCCGATGGGCCGCCGATGGACGGCCAGACGGTGAGCTAGAAGACGAGGTCCTCACCGCCGGACGCGCCGACCCCCACCGGATCGCGATCCTCGCTCCCGTCGCCGTCCTCGCCCTGATCGCCGCTCTCCGAACGGTCCTTGGGCGGATCGAGGAACTGGACGGTGTCGGCCACGATGCTGACCGCCTGGCGCTTCTGCTGGTCGGCGGTCTCCCACTCCCGCCAGTCAAGCCTCCCGTCGACGGCCACCCGCCCGCCCTTTCGCATGTAGTTCGCGACGCTCTCGCCGCGGGCCCCGAAGACGCTCACGTCGAAGTAGTTCGGACGCTCGGTGAAGTCCCCCTCGGCGTCGCGGGTGGCGGCGTTGCATGCGATGCGCAGGCTGCAGACACTCGTCCCCGAGGGCAGCGCGCGCAGCTCCGGGTCGCGGGTGAGACGGCCGACGAGGACGACGCGGTTGATGGCGAAGTAGGACATCTTTGTTCTTCCTTCCTGGGTCGATGACCCCCCGCAGATCAAGCTAGGGGTCGACGGGGATGGCTCGCTCGGACGGCATCTCAATGGTCTGGCCCGCGACGCGAAGTGCGTCGAGCGGAGCGACAACGATCCGCTCGGCTCCCTGAACGCGCCTGATCGCCCGCTCGAGCGCGCGTTCGACGGTGGGCGGCGCGAGGTAGAGCACGCCCGCGACCTGGCGCGCTCGCGCCCACGCCCGGCAGATCGCCGTCAGACGACGCGCCGCCTTGATCGTCAGCTCGACCTCGACCGCGACGGGCAGGGCACGGTCTGAGCTCCTCGGACACAGAACGAGATCGGGACGATGCAACACCGGGCCGCCTCCGAGCCCGCCGCCCAGCCGGGCGCTCGCAAGCACACCACCCCCCTCGCTCTCATGCAGTCGCAGCTCGCGCTCGCCCAGCAACCTGTGATCCGGATAGCTCTGCTCGAGCACGGCGGCCACGCCGGCGCACACGATCATGTGCATGGCGTTTGAGGAGCTCACCCGGCACGGACCCAGCCCGCGCAGGCCGCAAGCGCCCAGACCGGTCCTCGTGATCACATACAGCGCCGGCTGTCTCGTGAGCGGACGCTCACGCGAGAGGAGCCCCTCGCGCGCGGCCGCCACGAGCTGCGAGCGCGCCGAGGCGATGCTCGTTCCCTGGCGGTGGGCCAGGGACTCCGCCGTAACGGCGCCCATCCGCGCCGTCCAACCCACCACCGACAACCGCAGGGGAGACTGCACCCGCCTTGCTTGAACCATCCTGTTCCTTTCTCTCGTTGCTTTCTGCTGTTGCTTCCTCCCGTGATCTGCACTCAGGGTCGGCGTCTCCGACGCTTACGGGGCGAAGACGCGAGTCACCCTGGCGGCGGTGCCACGCCCGCCGACAAGGGGGATCACGGCCGCCCAGCCGCGCCCGAGGCGCATCACCTCGCCGTGCTCGAGCACACCGACGCGGGTTCGGATGCGTGTGCTCGACCCGTCATCGCGCTGAGTGGCGCGCCAGGCGCCTCTGCTCCCCGCCAGGCGCGCGATCAGCTCGGCCGAGTCCGGCACGACCTGACGGTGCGCGATCAGCGTCGAGAGGTTGCCCATCACCTGCTCCAGCAGGTTGTGCCGTCCGGGAAGGCGCAGGTCCGACAGCTCCTGGGTGCCCAGGAGCAGGCTGATTCCGGCCGAGCGCGCGCGCCCGAACAGCCGCACGACCTGCTCAGCGGCGACTGCGGAGAACTCATCGATCACGACCAGCGTCGGGACCGGCTGACCCTGCAGCTCCGCCACCACCGCCTGGAGATCCTGGACGATCGCCGCTGCCAGCATCTGAGCCAGCAGCGGCCGGCTGTCGGACTCCAGGTTGAAGTAGGCGACCGTCCGCGTCCGGACCGCCTCGAGCAGATCGAATGGCTCGGCGTGGGGCGTCTCGGGATCGAGCCACGGCCCGATGTCGGACTCCGCCAGGATCGCGAGCCGGTCGCGGACTCCACCCAGGTCGGCTTGCTGACGCGAGCTCAGCGAATCGAGATAGGCATGCGTGCGCTGACCCTCGGGCTCCGGAAGGCTCCGTGCCAGCAGCTCGAGCTCGTCGGGATTGAGGTGATCGACGATGCCCCGCAGGCTCACCTCGACGCCGCAATGGCGCAGCGCGCGGACGACGTGACCGACGTAGCGCTGCGCCTGGCGCAGGTAGTGCGGCTCGGTGAAGCGCTCCCCGGCGAGGACCTTGTCGGCGATCTGCGTCTCGCTGCCGCGGGCGTAGGGGTTGTATATGGAGGGGCCGTCCGGGGTCCATTCGATGAACCGCCGGGTGTCGCCGGTAGCACGCCGGAGCGCATCTCGCATGCCGCTGTCGCCCTTTGGGTCCAACACGACCGCCCCCATGCCGTGCTCGATCGCCCGCGTGGCGATCCAGGTCTGGGTGACGGTCTTGCCGGATCCGGTCGATCCGACGACGAGCGTGTGCGTGCCGTCGCCGTCGCCGCCACATCGGACTGACACCGGGCGGCTTCGCTCATCGCAGCCGAGGATGAGGTGCTCGCCGCGAAACCAGGCGGCGGCACCGCGGCGCCTGCGGCGGTGCAGCGACGCGCTTGCCGCGCACGACCGGATCACGTCGATCGGACCGCGCCGCTCTGCCGCGATAGTCGCCAGGTCGGCGCCGGCGGCGATGTCATGCTCGTGCCAGCGTCGACCGCAGAGGGTCGCGGTCAGGGCCGTGACGCCGAGCGTGGCCGTCAGCGCACCGAGCACCGAGCCCGTTGCGAACACGAGTGCAATGAGCCCTGCTGCCGCCCAGCTCCAGTGGAGGTGCGCGCGGCGCATCAGGCGTGCGAGCGCCATCCCGATGGCGACGCCGACCATGACGTTGACGGCCACGTGGGCCAGCCGGTCGGCCAGCTGCCCGATGGGCGCCAGGGGATCGAGGTGGCCTCCCGTGAACGGGTCAGATGCGGACATAGGGCCGCTCCTTTCCTCGGGCAGCCGCTGAGCTGGCCCGATCTATGGGCCGGCATGAGCCGGCCGGGTGGTTAACGAGCTGCAGCCGACCCGGCGGGTCGGCTGCGTTGCTCTGCTGCATCGCGGGCGCCGGGCGCCCGCAAAGATCTGGTGGTCAGAGTTCGACCTCGCGCGGACTGACTCCCAGCCCGCTCCGGCAGATCAGACCAAGCACGTCGCTGTGAATCCATGGCGTGGGCGCCTGGTGGCCGCCCTCGGGGAGCAGCCCGAGGCGTCGCGCCAGCCAGCTCGTCTCGCCGCTCGCGTTGCCCCGCTTGTCGCGCTTGACGCGCCCGCAGCGGGTGGCTATCTCGCTCATGCTGACTTCCTGGCGGCCGATCGCCGCAAGCACCGCGTCGCGCAGTCCGCGGTTCAGCACGATCGCGCTCTCGAGCACGCGCTCGAGCTCGGTGCGCAGAACCGTCACCGAGACGTCCGGATCATCGCGGTGCCGTGCGAGCGCACTGCGGCTCAGCGTGCGCACGGGCTCATACCTCTCGAGGGCCGCGATGGCGTCCCGCATGCTCACCGTCCGCCACTGGGTCTCGCCGCGCGAGCTGCGCCGCCACCGCAGCTCGGGGATCGACATCCCGGTTTGCACGAGCGCGAGCCGATGCTCACGTCCGTTCCGGTCAACCAGCTCACCGCTGCAGGCTCGCTGCGCGTTCAGCCAATCCGGCGTGATCTCCTCCTCTGCGAACGGGTGCCTCCTGAGGTCCTCGCCGCTGAGCAGTCGGCACGCGACACCGTCGATTTGCGTGCCCTCGAGATAGTGGTCGCAGACGATCGCAGCGTTCTCCTGCGGCTCGTCGGCGCCGAGGTGCGCGACCAGCCGGCGGTCAGCGAGCGTGTCAGCGTCGCGATCCACCACGAGCACGCTTCCGGCGAACCCCGGCCGGGTGATCACCTCGCGAGGACGGCCGTCCCCGTCGATGTAGCGAGCCAGCGATGTGGGTCTGTCCTGCTCGAGTCGCGTCGTGCGTGTCCGTCGCGGGCCGGACCGCGCGGTGTGCGACGCCGCTTGGGGCTGGGGGCGCGCAGATCGACGGTTGCGGGGCGGCTTGCTGAGGGTGGCTGTCATGGATGTCTCCTGGCCGGTCGTCGGGACCGCGCGGCTTGGCGGCGGTCGATGATCGGGTCGGCTTGTAGGAGTCGCCCGAGACGGCGTCAAGCGGCGAGATGGGACCCGGGAGGGCGCGCCGCGTCGCTCCGAGAACCCCTTAAGGGGTCTCGGACTTCAGGATCTCGGCCGCCCTCGTCGTGGCGAAGTTGGCGCGGTCGCGCTCGTCGTCGGTCCGCAGCCCGGGGACTAGAGGGCGTGGCTGGTGGGCTGATGACTCGCCGACGGCGAGTGGCTTGAGGCTCGGCTGGTTTGCGGCGGTGCGGGAATGACGGGAAGAAGGGGCTTGCGAATGTACCTGCTGGCCGCGAGAGAGATCTCTCGAGCGCCTCTGGTGACGGCGAAGATCGCCGTCACCCTCGGCCGGATCCGCGCAATTTGGCTCTGGGATGCCAAGAGGCGTGCCGCTACGCCTGCAGTCGCGCCGGGTCAGGACGCTCGCCCGGCCGCAGATGGCGAGGGCCGTGCGAAGGGGCAACTGCGCAGCTCAGCGGGCGACTTCACGTTTGGGCCGGGCGAATGCATGGCCGTTCGCGCGCCAGCCACGACGCTCGCCTGGATCGGACATCACCGGGTCGAGCTGGCGCTTGGCGCCGGGGTGGCTAACCTGAGCCACAATGATGATGACCGTCGAGCCGATGAGTGCACGTGGCGCCCACTACACGGCGCTGCTCGAAACGATTGACCATCGGGGTGCCACGAAGCTCCACGCGAAAGAGCGCGAGCAGCTGTTGGAAGCCGCCGATGCCCTGCTGTTCGGCGAGCCTGAGAGCCAGCGGTTGCTTCGCTCGGCCGAGGAACTGATCGAGGCCCTGGAGACAAGCGAGCGCTGGTCGGCCGAGAGCTGCGACCAACTGCGGGAACACCTCTACGGCTGCGATGGCGCGGCCGGCGTCGCCTGACCGCTCGCTCAGCGGCGGCGTCGCAGGCCCCACTCGCGCATCGAGCAGACGACCTGCTCCTCGTCGAGCGGAGGGACGGGCATCGGAGAGGGCCGGCGACGGTCCGGGCGCAGCCCGTCGAGCGCGATCGACATGACGCGCCGCCACGCCTCGGGTGCGACCTCGCGGGTGTACTCGGCCGCTTCGCCGATGGCGTGCTGCAGCAGCATGAGATCGGGGACGTTGATGTCGTCCCGCACCACTCCGGCCGTCTGGGCGCGGCCCAGGAGGGCCACGACGATGGGCTGTATCTGCTGGCGCCCCTGTTCTATACGGGCATGGGCCGTGCTGGTGCCCAGCAGCAGCTCCTTGAGTCCGCGGTCCTTGACCTGCAACTCCATGGAGCGCTCGAGGAAGCTCACGAGCGCCTCCCACGGGTCGGACATCTCGAGGCTGTCGGTGGCAGCCGCGAGAATCTCGGCGAGGCGATGCTCGAAGAGGGCGTCGATCAGCTGCTCCTTGTCCGGGAAGCGGCGATAGACCGTCCCGACGCCGACCCCGGCGTGCCGGGCGATCTCGTCCAGGGAGACGCCGAGGCCGCGCTCGGCGAACAGCAGGCCGGCGGTGTCGAGGATGCGCTGCCGGTTGCGCTCGGCATCCCTTCTCAGCGGTCGTTCGGCGGTCGTGGCCATGCACTGATCGTAACAAAGTGGAGAGATGTCCTCCAAGTGGAGGCACTTGCTCCAAGTGGAGGCCAGGACTCCGGTTGTGTGTTATCGTGGCGGGAAGTTGAGCCCAGGCCTCCACTTCAGGAAGGCAACGTCCACGTAATGAACGCGAGAACACAATGAACCCTGAGACATCCTCCAGGCAGCACGAGCGCCGCTGGCTGATCCTGGCGATGGTCGGCGTCGCCCAGCTGATGGTCGTCCTCGACGCGACGATCGTGAACATTGCCCTGCCGTCGGCTCAGCAAGAACTCGGCTTCTCCAACGGCAGCCGGCAGTGGGTCGTCACCGCGTATGCGCTGGCGTTCGGCAGCCTGCTGCTGATCGGCGGGAGGATGGGCGATTACTTCGGCCGCAAGCGCGTGCTGATAGGCGGGCTGATCGGGTTCGCACTCGCCTCGGCGATCGCCGGGCTCGCCCAGAGCTTCACCGTGCTGGTGGCGGCACGCGCGCTGCAAGGCGTCTTCGGGGCGCTGCTCGCCCCCTCCGCGCTGTCGATCCTGACGACGACCTTCGCCGACCCCAGGGAGCGCGGGCGGGCGTTCGGCATCTACGGCGCCATCGCCGGCGGCGGTGGAGCGATCGGGCTGCTGCTCGGGGGCGTGCTGACCCAGTACATCGATTGGCGCTCGACGATGTTCGTGAACCTGCTGTTCGCGGTCCCGGCGGCGGCGGCCGCACTGGTGCTGCTTGTCAACGAGCGCCCCACGGCGCGCGCGAAGCTCGACCTGCCCGGCACGGCGACCGCCACGACCGGCCTGTTCGCCCTGGTCTACGGCTTCTCCAACGCCGAGACCCACGGCTGGGGAGCGCCGCTTACGATCGGCTCGCTCGCGGCTAGCGTCGTCCTGCTCGCGACGTTCGTCCTGCTGCAGGCGCGAGGAAAGCACCCGCTTCTGCCGCTGCGGATCGTGCTCGATCGCGATCGCGGCGGGTCCCTCCTCGCCATGGGCATCGTCGGATCGGGGATGTTCGGCGTGTTCCTGTTCCTCACCTACTATCTGCAGCGCACGCTCGGATTCAGCCCCGTGAAGACCGGGCTGGCATTCCTGCCGATGATGGCGACGATCGTCACCTCGGCCACGCTCGTCAGCACGCGCATCCTGCCGCGCACGGGCCCCCGCCCGCTGATCCCCACCGGGATGGTCATCGCGGGCATCGCAATGCTGCTGCTCACCCGGGTGGGCCTGCATACCGGCTACGCGAGCCACGTCCTGCCGTCGCTGATCGTGGTCGGGCTCGGGATGGGAATGGTGTTCGCCCCGGCGATGGCCACCGCCACCGCCGATGTTCGCCCGGAGGATGCCGGCGTGGCCTCTGCGCTCGTGAACACGATGCAACAGGTCGGCGGGTCGATCGGCGTCGCCCTGCTGAGCACCCTGTCGGCGACGGCCACCACGGCCTTCATCGCGTCCCACGGCGGCCCCACGCCGAGCACGCTCGCGGGCGCGGCCGTGCATGGCTACACCACGGCGTTCTGGTGGGCGGCCGGAATCTTGTTCTTCGGTGCACTCCCCGCCGCGCTGCTGCTGCGACCGGGCCCGCAGAGGCAAGCTCCGGAGGGTGTGCCGGCGCTCGCGCACTGATTCAGCTAGCCGGGCATGAGCTCATCTCTCTAATCGGACCGCGGTCCGCTATGCTGAGGCCCCCAGGTAACCGGACTAGGGTCCGCCGAGTGTAAGGAGATAGCCATGAGCACGCAGCGCCCGGATGCACCATCAGATCTCGGACTGCCAGTCGGCGTATGGAGCTCTGAACCCACCGGTAGCCGAGTCGAGTTCGCGGTGAAGACAATGTGGGGCCTCGCCACCGTCAGGGGACGCTTCGAGCGCTTTCACGGTCAGCTCGAGGTCCGGCCGGAGGGTGCTCGCGCCGAGCTGACGATCGAGGCGGCAAGCTTGGACACCGGTCATTCCAAGCGCGACGCGCATCTGCGCTCGGCCGACTTCTTCGACGTCTCCAACCATCCCACACTCTCCTTCACCGCCAGCGCGATCACGCCCCGATCGGGTGAGCATCTCACGATCAGCGGCGATCTAACGGTCGCAGGCAAGGTCGTCCGACTGCAGCTTCCGGTTCACGTCACCCGCGGCGAACACGGCCGCCTTCACCTGAGCACCACGGCCACCGTCCCACGCGAGCACGCGGGGATGACCTGGAACCGCGGCGGCATGATCCGCGGAGACGTCAACCTCACAGCCGAGCTCGAGCTCGGTCCCGCCGCAGACCCCGGCCACGACGCGGCGCCGGACGACACGACCGACCGTCAGCTCGCCGTCCCCCGGCGGTAGCCGGGCACAGCGCACGAGCGAGGCAAGCGACGCCCCTCCTCGTCGCCGCGCAGCGCCCAAAGACCATGCGGTGCCGCCGTCGGCAATCCCGGCGGCGGCACGCTCGACCGAAAGGAACACCGTGCCCGACCTGAAGATCGCGATCATCCTTGGCAGCACGCGTCCAGGCCGCAACGGCAAGGCCGTCGCCGACTGGGTCACCGACAAGGCGGCCGCGCGGAGCGCCGCGCAGTACGAGCTCGTGGACCTCGCGGATCATCCGCTGCCGCACATGGACGAGCCCCTGCCGCCCACGATGGGCCAGTACGCCGGGGAGCACACAAAGGAGTGGGCGCAGACGATCGGCGCCTACGACGGCTACGTCTTCGTCACGCCCGAGTACAACCACTCGACCTCGGGCGTGCTCAAGAACGCCATCGACTATCTCTACGCGGAGTGGAACAACAAGGCCGCCGCGTTCGTGAGCTACGGCTCGGTTGGCGGCGCCCGCGCCATCGAGCACCTCCGCGCCATCTGCAGCGAGCTCCAGATCGCGCACGTGCGCCAGCAGCTGAGCTTCTCGATGTGGACCGATTTCGAGAACTTCTCGACG
>JAOPZM010000059.1 GCA_025964115.1 Solirubrobacterales bacterium | reverse complement strand
GCGCCGACCGCCTCGAAGACCTGCAGGATGGTGACCTCCTGGCCCTTGAACCAGCCGGGACGGATCGATCCCCCGTAGAGCATCAGGGACGGCACGTCCAGGCGGGCGAGCGCCATCACCGTGCCCGGGATCGTCTTGTCGCAGCCGGAGATCGCCACGACCGCGTCGAAGGCATGCGCCGAGGCGACGAGCTCGATCGAGTCGGCGATCAGCTCCCGCGAGACCAGCGATGCGCGCATGCCCGCGGTCCCCATCGTGATGCCGTCGGAGATCGCGATCGTGTTGAGCTCCATCGGCGTGCCGCCCGCCGCGCGAATGCCCTCCTTGACCTTGGCGGCGAGCACCCGGTTGTTGAAGTTGCACGGCATCGTCTCGATCCAGGAGTGGGCCACGCCCACGATCGGCTTCGCGAGATCCTCGGCGGAGTAGCCGATGCCGTGCAGATAGGCGCGCGCGGCGGCGCGCTCGGGCCCGTCGGTCAGGGCCCGGCTCTTGTGCCTTACGTCGAAACCGGAGGGTGTGCTCACGCGGCGGGCAGACTATCGACCGCGCGCGCTGCTCGCTCGCGCTCCCAGCCGGCGAGGCGGAGCAGATCCCGGTGGACCCGCTCGGGGTCGATCTGGCGACCGGGGAGGTGCATGTTCGCCTCCGCGATCAGGTGACGCTCGTCGGCGCTGAGGGCCATCCACTTGGCGAGCACGTCGTCGGAGTCCGGCAGCCGCGCGCTGCCGTAGGGCTTGGAGTGATCGGGGAACGCCACGCAGTACTCGTTGAGCAGCTCGCCCGTCTGCGGAAGGTAGGCCACGATCGGCTTGTGCGGATAGACCAGGTACGCATAGGAGGCGCCCTGCGCCCGATCGCCGAGCCCTCCCCACACCCTCAGGAAGCCGAGATCGCGGTACATGGCCCAGGCCTCGTCGTCGACGCACGACCGCAGCAGCACGCGTGCGCGCTGCTCGGCCCGGCGCTCGCGCCCCGGGTCATAGCCGCTCTGCACGGCCTTCTCGCGGCGTGCCGCCGCCCCGGCGTGCCGGCGTGCGAGCCCGCCGGCGAGCCTCGGCCGGGCGATCTCCCACAGAAGCGCCAGGAGCACGACCGCAGCGGTGCCCAGCGCGAGCCACATGCGGCTAGCGCGAGGTCCCCTGCGCGCCGCCCGCCGCACGCGGGAAGAAGATCACGCGCTCGGCGTCGCGCGGCACGTCGGCGAAGCTCCTCACGTACTCGGCCTCCCGTCGACCGCTCGACGTTTCGGTCGGCACCGCGGCCCACATTCCGGCATCCAGCTCCCGCCGAAAGGCCTCGATCAGCTCCCGCTCCTGCTCCGGCACCTCGACATCCCCCTCGGCAAGCACGATCTCACCATGGCCGGGCTTCAGACGCAGCAGTCTCATCGTGCTCGGATTATGGCAAACAGACGCGTGCGCATCGACTGTTCGGGCGACGGCTCGGGGGCCGGGGCGCCGGCGGTCACCCCGAGCGCATGCGAGCGAGCCCCAGAACGTCCACGGGACCCGCGCCCGCTCCGATGTCACGCAACCCCTCGGCGATCGCCGCGCCGGCCATGGCCCGTGCGATCGTCGCGGCCTCGAGAGGCGTGCGGCCGAGCGCCAGCTGGGCAGCGAGCACAGCCGAGTGGGTGCACCCCGACCCGTGTGCGGCGCCGTCGCCGTGGCGCTCGCCCTCGATGGCCACCACGGTGCCGTCGCCGGCCGCGTCGAGGAAGAGGTCGGCCGCCCGGGCGCGATGTCCGCCCGTGAGCACGACGGCACCGGGGCCGAGCGCCAGCACCGCCCGCGCCAACGCCTCGGCTTCCTCGTCCTCCTGAGCATCTCCCTGCTGGGTCACCGGCGGCGCCGCATCGGGTTCGGCCGACCTGAGATCGGCGAGCACGCGCGCCTCGGGCAGGTTCGGCGTGAGCACGGTCGCGCGCGGGAGGATCTGCTCGATCAGGGCCTGCTGCGCTCCGCGCTCGAGCAGCCGGGCGCCCGACTCGGCCACCATCACGGGATCGACCACCACCGGCGTGCCGGCCGGCAGCTCGTCGATCGCCAGCGCGACCGCGGCGACCGTCTGCGCGGTGCCGAGCATCCCGACCTTGACGGCGTCCACGCCGATGTCCTCGACGACTGCGCGCACCTGCGCGAGGACGATCTCGGGGGGAACCGTGTGGATCGCGCTGACCCCGGTCGTGCTCTGCGCGGTGATGGCCGTGATCGCGGTCATCCCATGCACGCCGCAGCGAGCGAACGCCTTGAGATCAGCCTGCACGCCCGCCCCGCCACCCGAGTCAGAGCCAGCGATCGTCAGCGCTCTGGGCGTGCGCAAGGGATCCCGGCCGGCGGCCGTCCGCGGGGTCGGTGGTGCACCTGCGCGCATGGTCCTCGCAGGCGCTCAGCCGGCCGCGGGAGGCCCGTCCTGGACCGGCGGGGCGGCACGCGGGCGTCTGCGCGACGGGAAGATCGAGTAGCTGCCCGTCGCCGTGACGAGCAGGCGCCCGTCCTCGTGGCGCACCTCGGATTTCATGATCCCGATCGTGCGGTTGCGCCGATCGAGCACCGTCTTGCAGACGATCTCCCCCTCGGTGGCGGTCTGCAGGTAGTTGATCGAGATGTTGATCGTCGCGATGCTCTCCTCCTCGGTCGTCTGCACCCAGAGGGTCGAGCCCATGCAGTAGTCGACGAGCGCATACGTGACGACGCCCGAGAGCAGCCCGCCGCCGTTGATCAGCTCGGGGCGGATCTGCAGGCGGATCGTCTGGGGGTCCTCCCAGCGCATGCCGATCCAGCTGCTCACCCCGTCGAGCGCCCTCGGCCCGCCGGCCGCCCGCGGCTTTCCCGTGGCGCCGTTGGCGCGACCCCGCTCGCCGTCCTCGACGTGAGCGTCCGAGCCTGTGGAGAGGTCCGTCATTGCCCTGAGGCTACGCGAGCGGAGCCGCCGATCCCCCCTTGACGATATTCCATAATCTTGATATGTTTAGTGCACAATGTCCGTCCTCGCGTTTACACGGCCCCGGAAGCGCAAGCTGTCGAGCGGCCATGTGGTCTGTGCCGAACGGGCGCAGCCCGACGTGAGCGGGCGCTGTACAGGTCCCTGACGTCTCATGTCCCACCTCCCATCCGGGGGAGGGCGCAGGACGCGTCCTCCCCCGGATCCCTCTCCGGTGCGCCGGCGCCCTCCCCGCCGGCCGAGCGCCCCATAACTACGACCTGAAAAGGAGACCCCATGCCCAGAATCATCGTCACCGCCGACACACCCGAGCACTCCCCGCGGGGCTCGGTGCTGCTGGACGAGCTGGTGCACTCCGTGCATCTGAGCACCGGCCACGCCGCGGCACAGCTCGTCGAGCGCCTCGCCTGGGCGATCAGCGACGCCGAGGAGGCCGAGCGCGGACCGTCCGATCGCGCTCAGCGCCCCGAGCCACCGGCACCGAGCCGGGGCACGAGCCGCCGCGCCGGCGAGCGCCGTGCGATTGCCGCATAGAGCCTCGGCGAACCAAGCCGCTCGTGCCGGGGCGTTTCGTCCCAAGGCCGCCTTAGCTTGGCGGCGTGCATCCACAGGACGGGCCTCCCAGCTCCCCGGTGGCCTCCTCGCTCCGACGCCCGGACGGCCGGCGGAGCCTCGGCCTCCTCGGCGAGGAGCTCGCAGCCGCGCATTTCGAGCGTCTCGGCTTCACCGTCCTCGCGCGCAACGTGCGCACCCGCCATGGCGAGATCGACCTGATCGCCGTCGACGGACGAACGCTCGTCTTCGCCGAGGTCAAGACCCGCCGCTCCCGCGGTGGGCGCGTACCACCCGAGCCTCTGGCGGGGCTCGGCCCGCGTCAGCGGGTCCGGCTGCGGCGCCTCGCGGTCGCCTGGCTGAGCCGTGGGCGCGAGGACGGCGAGCAGCGCACCCGGCCCGCAGCCGCCACGATCCGCTTCGACGCGGTCGGCGTCGTCATCGACGCCGGCGGGCGGCTCGTGCGCCTCGACCACCTCGAGGGCGCCTGGTGAGCGTCACCCTCTCAGAGCACGAGCTGCTGATAGGCGAGCGACTGGAAGGACATGCGGTGAAGCGGCGAGATGCCCTGCCGGAGGATCGCCTCCCGGTGCTCGGGCGTGGAGTAGCCGACGTGATCGGCGAACCTCCAACCCGGGTGCAGCGTGTCGGCGTGGCGCATGTAGCGGTCACGGGTGACCTTCGCGACGATCGACGCCGCCGCGATCGCGGCGCTCGTGGCGTCGCCGTCGACGATCGCACGCTGCGGACGCTCGAATTCCGGCACCGAGAAGCCGTCCACGAGGCAGATGACCTCGCCCCGCAGGTCCCGCGTCACACCCCGCATCGCGTCGCGCAGGGCGGCGAGATTGGTCTTGTGCAGGCCGCGAGCGTCGATCCCCCGAACGCACCGCGACACGACGACCACGCGCGCGGCGCTGCGCAGCACCAGCGGGTAGAGCTCCTCGCGAGCCACATGCGTGTGCTGCTTGGAGTCGTTGAGCGCCTTCAGCGCCCGCAGGTCGCGCATCGTCAGCGCGTCGTAGTCGAACAGCACGCCCGCGGCGACCAGCGGACCGGCCAGCGACCCGCGCCCCGCCTCATCGGCGCCGGCGACGAAGCGAACGCCGAGGCGGCGGTCGAAGGCGAACAGCCGCCGCCCGCTCCCGGCCCTGCGTGCCCGCCGTCTGGTGCGCGCCGAGGAGCGAGCCCGCTCCGTTGATGCCCCAGGTGCCATGGCGGAGCCGTCGCCCTCGGGACTAGAGGAATCCGATTCGGTCAGGAGGCCAGTAGGTGGCGAATGCTCCCCCGATGATCCAGCTGGTGGGTACGGGTCCCCAGAACCTGCTGTCGTCGGAGTCGCCACGGTTGTCGCCCATCATGAACCAGTGACCGGCCGGAACCCTGATCGGAGTCGGAAAGTTGCATTTCGATTCTTTTTCCGAGCACGGCCGCGTGTAGGAGTCCTTCTCGCGGACGCCGTTGCGGATCACGTGACCTTCGACGATCGAGATGATGTCGCCCGGTCCGGCGACGATGCGCTTGATGAAGTTCACGTTGGACTTCGTCGGCACCGGCTGGGAGCAGGCCGCGGTTCCGTCGACGACGACGTGCGGGGCCGGCCCGCACTTCGGTTCGCCCGCGTTTTCCTGCGCGCCCACGGGCGGGTGGAAGACGGCGATCTCGCCGACGTGAGGTTTGCCGAAGTCCATCCCGAGCCGGTTCACCAGCACGCGCTGTCCGACCGACAGCGTCGGTTCCATCGAGCCGCTCGGAATGCGATACGGCTTGACCACGAAGGCCTGGATGCCGAGGGCGAGGCCGAGCGCGACGAGGATGATCACGACCAGCTCGATGATCGAGCTGGTCGTCGATTTCGAGCGCTTCTTGCCGGTGTCGGTGCCCCGCCGGAGCACGGATCGGCCAACCCCGGCCGCTCCCCGGCCGCTACGCGTCCTGGGCGACGCCGGCATCTGGGGAGGGATCTGTCTCGGCAGCGGCCGAGGCGCTCTGGCCTGGGCCTGCCTTCGATCGGTCGGGTGGCGTCTGGGGCTCGCCCTCACCCGCGGGCCCGCCCTCGCCGGCGGATTGCGCCTCATCCTGGTGCTCGCCCTCGCCGGCGGCCGCCGTGGGCTCGCTCTCATCCGCAGACCCGTTCTCCCCCATGCTCTCATCCTCCGCAGACCCCGCGTCCGCGGTGCTCGTCTCGCCGTCCGCTGCAGGGACGGCCTGCAGGCCGTCCCCCTCGACGCCGGCATCCTGCTCGGCGACGCCGTCCGTGACCGTTTCCTCGGCGGTCAGCCCGTCCGCGTCCGTCGCCTCGGTGGGTTCATGCAGGAGGCCCGGCTGGACGCTTTCTTCGGGACCCGCGTAGCGGCGCTCCCGGACGCGTGCCCGCTTCCCGACTCGGTCACGCAGGTAGTAGAGCTTCGCGCGACGCACGTCGCCTCGGGCTGCGAGCTCGATGCGCTCGATCTTCGGCGAGTGCACCGGGAACGTCCGCTCGACGCCGACGCCGAAGGACTGCTTGCGCACGGTGAACGTCTCGCGCGCGCCGTGACCCTGGCGCTTGATGACGACGCCCTCGAAGACCTGCACTCGGCTGCGGGTGCCCTCGACCACCTGGAAGTGGACCTTGACGCGGTCGCCCGGGGCGAAGTTGGGAACGCGGCGCAGCTGCGCGCGCTCGATGGTTTCGATGACGCTGCTCATGAATAAGGGTGAAGGAGGGCGCGGAACGCCCGAGAGGTTCCGGGACGGGGACCCTCCGGCAAGCGCGATCAGCAATGGTAGCGAAAGGCCAGCCCGCTCCGTCTCACCCGAGGCCGGGACGGCGGTCCTCGGGGCGGCCCTCGCCTCGTTCGCGGCTGCGCTCGCGCCGCCACTGCTCGATGCGCTCGTGGTGCCCCGAGAGGAGCACCTCGGGGACGGCCCAACCGCGGTACTCGGCCGGGCGGGTGTAGTGGGGATACTCCGGATGGCCCTCGAGCGCCGCGCTGAAGGACTCCTCCGCGGCCGAGTCCTCGTGCCCGAGAGCGCCAGGAAGCTTGCGGATGACCGCGTCGCAGAGGACCATCGCGGCGAGCTCACCGCCGGAGAGGACATAGCGGCCGATCGAGATCGCGTCGCTGCACAGGTGCTCGACGATGCGCTCGTCGAACCCCTCGTAGCGGCCGCACAGCAACGTCAGCGCCGGCTCCGCTGCGAGCTCGTCGACGAGCTCATCGTCGAGCGCCCGACCGCCGGCGCTGAGCGCGATCACGCGCCGCCGCTCGCGCAGGCTGACCGGGTCGACTCCGTAGTGGCCGCGAAGGGCGCTGTCGACGACATCGACCCGCAGCACCATCCCGGCTCCGCCCCCGAACGGCGTGTCGTCGACCTGGCGGCCGCTGAGCGGCGTGTAATCGCGGTAGTTGACGTAGTCGAGGCTCGTTCCGGTGGCCAGCACGTTGCTGACATGGCGTTGGGAGCGAAACCAGTCAAACCACTCGGGGAACAGCGTGAAGACGTCGACGTTCATCTGCCGCTTCGCTTCGGAGTGCCGGGGTCCGGTGCCGGCGCCCGCTCCTCGAGCCCGAGGAAATCGAGGTCGACCTCGATGCGCCCGCGGGCGACCTCGACGCTGCGAATCGCGTCTTTGACCATCGGCACGAGCAGTGGCTCGGCGCCCTCCGGCGTGCGTACCTCGAGCGCCTCGCACGAGGGCAGCTCGATCAGCCGCGTGACGGTACCCACGTGCCGCTCACGGTCGAACACCTCGCAGCCCTCCAGTTCATGGGCCCACCACTCGCCCTCTCCCAGAACAGGTGCCTCGGGAGCGTGCACCGCGAGCTCCAGGCCGCGGAGCTCCTCCGCGCCGGAGCGGTCGTCGATCCCCTCCAGGCGCACGATCGGGCGCTCGTCGGTCCCGGCGCGACGCACGATCGCAGCATCCCGACCGGCGACGAGCACGACCGTCCCGAGGGTCAGCAGCCGGGGTCGGGCGCCGGTCACGTAGAAGCTCCCGTCCAACCCGTGCGGGCGGCCGACGCGCCCGGCTCCGAGCACCTCGGGCGCATCGTGCATCGTGGCTCCTCTCAGACTCGCCGATAGCTCGTCAATCGACGATATCCACGAGCACGTGGCATCCCTCGCCGGCGGCGGCCGCTTTCACGACGGTTCGCAGGGCGTGAGCGGTGCGACCGCCGCGGCCGATGACCTTCCCGTAGTCCCCCGCGGCCACGCAAAGCTCGAGCACGATCGTGCCGTCCTCCTCCTCGAACTGCTCGACCGACACCGCGTCCGGATCGTCGACGAGACCCTCCGCCAGGTACTCCAACAGCTGCCTGGGGATCTCGCTGGGCATCTCGGCGCTGCTCAAGGTCGTGGCCTACGGCTCACGTCCGCGCTCCTCGCGGGCTAGCCGGCCGGCGTGTCGATGCCCTGGATGCGCAGCAGCTTGCGGACCGTGTTCGAGGGTTGGGCGCCCCGAGCCAGCCAGCTGCGCGCACGGTCCGCGTCGATCACGATCGTCGAAGGGTCCGTCTGCGCGTTGTAGTGGCCGATCGTCTCGATCACCCGCCCGTCGCGGGGCGAGCGCTGATCGGCGACCACCACCCTCCAGATGGGGTCCTTCTTGGCGCCCACTCGCGTGAGCCTCAGCCTGACTGCCACATTTTCCTCTCTGCCGCCTGCACGAACCTAAACGAATCGCAGAAGAGCTTAGACGGTGGCGCCCGCCGAGGACGGGTCGGTGCGCCCTTCACCGCGCTTCGCGCATGAGCGCGCCCATGTCGGGCATCTTGCCACGCCCCACCTGCCGCATCACCTTGCGCATCTGCCCGAACTGCTTGACGAGGCGGTTGACGTGCTGCACCGTGGTGCCCGAGCCCTTCGCGATCCGCAGGCGCCGCGAGCCGTTGATCAGCTCCGGGCGCTTGCGCTCCTCGGGAGTCATCGAGAGGATGATCGCCTGGATGCGGTCCAACTCGCGTTCGTCGACCTTCATGTTCTGCAGCTGGTGACCGGCCAGCCCGGGGATCATGCCGAGCAGGCTCGTGAGCGGCCCCATTTTGCGGATGGTCTTCAGCTGCGCAAGGAAGTCGTCCAAGCCGAACTGGTTGCGCCGTAGCTTGCGTTCGAGCTCGAGCGCGTCGTCCTGCTCGAACTGGCGCTCGGCTTTCTCGATCAGCGTCATCACGTCGCCCATCCCGAGGATCCGCTGGGCCATCCGGTCGGGGTGGAAGCGCTCGAACTGCTCGAGCTTCTCGCCGGTCGAGGCGAACATGATCGGCCGCCCGGTCACCGCCTTGACGGACAGCGCCGCGCCGCCGCGTGCGTCGCCGTCGAGCTTGGTCATGACCACGCCATCGAACTGAACGGCCCGCGCGAAGTGCTCGGCGACGTTTACCGCGTCCTGCCCTGTCATCGCGTCGACGACGAGCAGCACGTCGTGAGGTTTCACCGCCGCCCGGATCCGCACGAGCTCGGCCATCAGCTCCTCGTCCACGTGCAGGCGCCCGCTGGTGTCGACGATCAGGACGTCCTTGCCCTCCTCGCGGGCGCGCTCGAGGGCCCACGCGGCGATGTCCACGGGGTCTCGGTCGGTGCCCTGCTCATACACGGCGGCTCCCGCCTGGGTACCGACCTTCACGAGCTGCTCCACGGCCGCCGGGCGGTAGACGTCGCATGCCGCGACCGCGACCGACGCCGAATGCTCCTCGCGCAGGTAGCGCGCGAGCTTCGCCGTGGCCGTCGTCTTGCCCGAGCCCTGCAGGCCGGCCATCAGCACGACCGTCGGCGGCCTGGGCGAGAAGCTCAACTCGCCAGAGGCGCCGCCCATCAGCTCGGTGAGCTCCTCACCGACGATCTTCACCACCTGCTGGCCGGGGTTCAGCCTGCCGACGACCTCAGCCCCGAGGCAGCGCTCCTTCAGGTGCGAGGTGAACTCGCGTACGACCTTGAAGTTCACGTCCGCCTCGAGCAGCGCGAGGCGGATCTCGCGCATCGCCGCCGAGACGTCGTCCTCGGTGAGGGTCCCACGCTGGCGCACGTCACCGAGCGTCGCCTGGAGCTTCTCCGCAAGTGAATCGAACATGACCAGGTGATTCTCGCAGCCCCGCGCCGCGCTCAGGGGGCGATGATCGCGCTCGTCAGACGCCGGACGGGGGCGGCGGCGCGGGCGGGCCTCCCCGGGCGGGCGGTCCGCCCTCGGGGCGTTTGGAGAGCGCCTCGCCGATGCCGCCGAAGGCCTCGGCGAACTCGGACGGCACCACGAAGACCTTGTTGGCGTCGCCTTCGGCGAGTTCGGGCAGCATCTTCAGGTATTCGTAGCTGAGCAGCGCGCGGTCCGGCTTGCCCTTGTGGATCGCCGTGAAGACGGTGTCGATCGCCTTGGCTTCGCCCTCCGCGCGCAGGATCGCCGCCTGCCGCTCGCCCTCCGCGGTCAGGACCGCGGCCTGCTTCGCGCCCTCGGCGGTGAGGATCTGCGACTGCTTCTCGCCTTCGGCCGTCAGGATCGCCGCGCGACGGTCGCGCTCGGCGCGCATCTGCTTCTCCATCTCCTCCTGGATGCCGGCCGGCGTGTCGACTGCCTTCAGCTCCACGCGGTTGATCCGGATGACCCAGCGGCCGGTGGCCTCGTCCAGGACGATGCGCAGCTGCGTGTTGATCTGGTCGCGGCTGGTCAGCGCCTGCTCCAGCGTCAACCCGCCGATGACGTTGCGCAGCGTCGTGACCGTGAGCTGCTCGATGGCCTGCAGCGGATTGGCGATTTCATACGTGGCCGAGCGTGGGTCGGTGATCGTGAAGTAGAGCACCGTCTCGATCCCCACGACGACGTTGTCTTC
>JAOPZM010000052.1 GCA_025964115.1 Solirubrobacterales bacterium | reverse complement strand
GATGCTGTTATCGCCGATGCTCACCCCGCGCAGGACGCAGGATCCGAAGCCCATCCACACGTTGTGCCCCACGCAAACGTCGCGCTTGTAGATCCCCTGCAGGCGGATCGGGCGCTCGACCTCGGTGCCGCCGTGGACGAAGTCGATCAGCATCACGCGGTCGGCGATGATGCACTCGCGCCCGATCGAGACGTGCTGGTAGGCGGAGATCGTGCAGTCCTGACCGAGGACCGTCTTCGCGCCGATGCTCACCTCTCCCTCGTGGACGCGGATCTTCGAGCCGTGGCCGATCCAGGCCCAGCGCCCCACCCGCAGCGTGGCGCGCCGGCCGATCTCCAGGCGCACGCCCGGGCAGATGAAGCACAGGCCTTCGGTCTGCAGACGCGAGCCGAAGCGGAGCTTCAGCAGCGCGTAACGCACGAGCAGCCTCGCGTAGGAGGGCGTCAGCATGCGATGCGCGCGCATGAACCGCACCAGCGCGAGCGGACCGCCATGCGTGGGCTCCGGCGCACCGCGCAGCGCCTTGGCCAGCTCGCCGACGGCGGGCGGCGCGGGGGCGTCGGCAAGCAGCGGTTCCATCGCGCGCGAATCGTAATGCCCAACCACGCTGATGGGGCATCGACCCGGGGAGGCCCTGCGATGATTGCGCCCGATGAGCGACTCGCCGCCGGCCGCCCCCTCCCTCTCGCAGCGCCTGCTCGACGGTGACCGCCGGGCGCTGGCGCGGGCGATAACGCTCGTCGAGGACGATCGCCCGGAGGGCTGGGAGCTCGTCAAGGAGGTCTATCCGCACACGGGCAAAGCCGCGGTGTTCGGCTTCACCGGACCGCCGGGTGTGGGCAAGTCCACGCTGATCGGCGCGCTCACCCGGGCCCGGCGGGCCGCAGGGCGGACGGTCGGGGTGCTCTCGATCGATCCCTCCTCGCCGTTCACCAAGGGGGCGCTGCTCGGAGATCGCATCCGCCTGAGCGAGCACTTCCTCGACCAGGGCGTGTTCATCCGCTCGATGGCCAACCGCGGCGCGCTGGGCGGGCTCTCCGAGGCGGCGCTGCAGGCGGCGCTGCTGCTCGACGCCGCCGGAAGGGAGGACGTGTTCGTGGAGACGGTCGGCGTGGGCCAGGCGGAGATCGACATCATCGATCACGCCGACACGATCGTGCTCGTGCTGATGCCCGGCTCGGGCGACTCGATCCAGGCGCTCAAGGCGGGCGTGATGGAGATCCCCGACGTGATCGTGATCAACAAGGCAGACCACCCGCTGACGGACACGATGGTGCGTGAGATCCGCGGGGTGCTGTCGCTCGCCAATCTCGACCGCTCGCCCGAGGAGGTCCGCGGACGCTGGCGCGTTCCGATCGTCAAGACCGAGGCCAGCCAGGGCAGGGGAGTCGAGGAGCTGGTGCAGCGCCTGGAGGAGCACCGCGCTCACATCCTCGCCGAGGGCCAGCTCGCAGAGCGGCGCAGCCGCAACCTGCGCAACGAGGTTCTGGCGATCGCGACGGCCCGCATGCGCAGGCGCATGGAGGATGAGCTCACCGAGGACGCCGAGTTCCAGAGCCTGCTCGAGGCCGTCGTCGAGCGCCGGCTGGACCCCGCGAGCGCGGCCACCGCGCTGCTCGAACGCGGGAGCCCGCTGGAGGGGGCCATCGAGTAGGGTCGGAGCGGCAGATGGACTACCTGAACCTGGCGGATCGCAGCTGGCCGGTCCTGAGGCGCCTGATGGGGGGGCACGCCGCGGTCTACCGCGCCACCAACGGCCTGATCGGCCATCGCTTCCCCGGCTCGCCGCCGGTGCTGCTCGTGGATCACGTGGGCGCGAAGAGCGGGAAGCGGCGCACGAGCCCGCTCGTCTACGCAGAGGATGGCGAGAACGTGATCCTCGTCGCCTCCAAGGGCGGCTTTCCGAAGAACCCGGCGTGGTTTCACAACCTGATGGCCAACCCCGACACTCAGGTCCAGATCGGCTCCAGGCGCCGCGACGTCCATGCGCGGGTCGCGGACCCGGAGGAGCACAAGCGCCTCTGGCCAAAGGTGGTTGAGGTCTACAGCGGCTACGACGACTACCAGCGCCGGACCGAGCGCGAGATACCCCTGGTGATCCTCGAGCCGCGCTAGGGCTCGGCGTGCAGCGAACGGGCCGTGGCCGAGCGCGGGACCGAGCGCTGGTCGGGAAGCGTGCCGATCACGCGATCGCCGATCGTCGAGGTCACCCCGAACCAGTAGCGCTCGTTCTTGAAGTGATGCAGCCGGTGGTTGCGCCAGATCGCCTTGAAGTAGCGGCCCCGGGGCTTGTAGGGGGCGTGGATCAGGAAGTGCGTCCACTCGTACGCGGCGAGTATCGCGAAGCTGACGAGCACGCCCGTGGTCGCGTACGCCAGCCGTGGCCCCCCGAGCGCGAGCCCGATTCCGAACGACAGCAGCCAGTTCACCAGCGCGATCATCGCCAGGAACACGAGCACGCCATAGACGGGTAGCAGCACGCCTTCCAGCACGCCCGGCGACTCGTGGTGGGCGCGATGCTCGCGGGCGGTCAGCATCTCGAGGCGCCGTCCGCGGAAGTTGATCGGCGGGGAGTGCAGCAGGTAGACGTGGATCGTCCACTCGACGAACGGAGTCGCGGCGAGGAGCCCCACGGCCATCACCGCGTCGCGCCAGCTCCAGCTGCCCTGCGCGAGCCGCAGCGTGAGCGCCACCGCCACGGCGCCGAGCAGATACGGAGGCGAGGGCTGGCGCAGGAACGCCCGCAGGCAATCCGACAGCGAGATCGGGCCGTCGCTCCGACGCGCCCGAACGGCGTCGAGGGGAGCGGTGTACCGGTCCATCTCAACTGCGTCCCCCATGTCCAGAGTCCTCATGCCCCGAGAGCGCGCGCGATAACCATCTGCTGAACCTCGTCGGTGCCCTCGCCGATCGTGAGGATCTTCGCGTCACGGTAGAAGCGGCACACCGGGTACTCCTCGATGAAGCCGTAACCGCCGTGTATCTGGACGGCCTCCTCGGCGCAGCGCACCGCCAGACGCCCGGTCTTGAGCTTCGCCTGGGCGGCGGTCAGCGTGAAGTTGCGTTTGGCGTCCTTCTCCCGTGCGGCCTTGTAGACGAGCAGCCGCGAGGCCTCGATCTCGGCGCTCATGTCGGCGAGCTTGCCCTGGATCGCCTGGAACTTGGAGATCGGCCTGCCGAACGCCCTGCGCTCCTTGGCGTATCGCAGGGCGTGGTCGAGCGCACCCTGCGCCAGGCCCACGCCCATCGCCGCGACGCCGATGCGCCCGATGTCGAGGATGTGCAGGAACTGCTTGAAGCCCGCGCCCCGCGGACCGAGCAGGTTCTCCTCGGGCACGCGGCACTCGCTGAACGTCAGCGGACGCGTGTCCGAGGCGTTCCAGCCCATCTTGCGGTAGGGCTCGCCCTGCTCATAACCCTCGGTCCCGTTGGGCACGATCAGGTTGGAGATCTCCTTGGCGCCGCCGAGATCGACTCCATCCTCGACCGTCACCGCCGTGATGCAGACGACGCCCGAGATGTCGGTGCCGGCGTTGGTGATGAACTGCTTGGCCCCGTCGATGACCCATTCGCCGTCCTGGAGGCGCGCGCGGGTCCGGGTGTTGCCGGCGTCGGACCCCGCCTCGGGCTCGGTCAGGCCGAAGGCGCCGAGGAGCTCGCCGGCGCAGAGCCGCGGCATCCACTCGCGCTTCTGCTCCTCGCTGCCGAAGACGTAGATCGGCTGCGTGCCGAGCGACGTGTGCGCGCACAGCGTGATCGCGACCGAGGAATCCACCCGCGTGAGCTCCTCGACGGCGAGCGCGTAGGCGAGCGTGTCGCCGCCGCCGCCGCCGTACTCCTCGGGGAACGGGATCCCCATCAGGTTCAGCCTGCCGAGCTTCTCCACGATCTCGTACGGGAAGGACTTCGTCCGGTCGAGCTCCTCGGCGACCGGCGCGACCTCGCCCTCGGCGAACTCCCTGACCGTGCGGCGGATCAGCTCGTGGTCGGGTGACAGGTCGAAGTCCATCGCGCGGCCATTCTCACAGACCCCCGCCGGTGCCCGCGGCCGGAGCCGATCGGGCGCATGTCAGGATGGCGGGGGTGCCCTACGCCGACCCCCGCCTGATGCTCGACTTCCTCAGGCCCGGGCGCCGGCATCGCTACGGGGCCGACCGCTCGCAGCGGGCCGAGCTTCACCTGCCGGCGGGCGAGGGCCCGCATCCCGTGATGGTCCTCATCCACGGCGGCTCCTGGCAGGCACGCTACGGCAAGGTCCTCACGCGCGGGCTCGCCGGCGATCTCGTGCGGCGTGGCTGGGCGGCCTGGAACATCGAGTATCGACGGGTCGGCGACGGCGGCGGCTGGCCGGCCACGTTCGAAGACGTCGCCGCGGCGATCGACCATCTAACGAGGATCGACGCGCCCCTTGACCTCGCTCGCGTGTCCGTGCTCGGGCATTCGGCGGGCGGGCATCTCGCGCTGTGGGCGGCATCCCGCGAGAAACTTCCAGCCGGAGCGCCGGGCCACGCGCCGGGCGGAGCGCCCGTGGCGCTGCGCCGCGCGATCGTGCAGGCGGGTGTCTGCGATCTGGCGGGCGCATATCGAAGGTGGCGCGGGGGAGCGGCGCGGGCGCTGATGGGCGGTGGCCCCGAGGAGCTTCCCGACCGATACGCCGTGGGAGACCCGATCGCGCTGGTGCCGCCCGACGCGCCGGTGCTGCTCGTGCACGGAGTCCTCGACGAGGTCGTCTCGGTCATGCTCAGCCGCAGCTATGCGGATGCGGCCCGCGCGGCGGGCGGCGAGGTTGAGCTCGTCGAGCTCGCGGGGGAGGCTGGCCGCCACCGCGCGCACCTCGACCCGCGGGGCGCGGCCTGGGCGGCGGTCACCCGGCGCCTGGCGCCTGCCCATCAGCTGGACGGCGCAGGTGACTACCCAGAGTGGGAGGAGGCGAGCTCGACGAGCAGGCGCACGCCGTAGCCGGACGCGCCCTTGCCCACGTACTCGCGGTCGAGATCCCACGCCGAGCCGGCGATGTCCAGATGCGCCCACGGCACGTCGCCGACGAAGTTGGAGAGGAACATCCCGCCGACGATGGTGCCCGCCTTGCGCGCTTCGGGGGCGTTGTCGAGGTCGCCGTAGCGGCCCTTCAGCAACTCCTCGTACTCCCTGTGCAGAGGCAGCCGCCACACGATCTCGCCGGTGCTCTCGCCGGCGGCCGTGATCTGCGCGGCGAGCTCGTCGTCGTTGGACATCAGGCCGGCGTAGGTGGAGCCCAGCGCGACGATCACAGCACCTGTGAGCGTCGCGAGGTCCACGAGCGCCTCGGCGCCGGATGCGACGGCGTGGCAGAGGCAGTCGGCCAGCACCAGCCTGCCCTCGGCGTCGGTGTTGTTCACCTCGATCGTCTTCCCGTTCGCGGCGGTCACGATGTCGCCCGGCTTGACCGAGCGTCCGCTCGGGAGGTTCTCGGTGGCTCCGACGACGGCCACGAGGCTCACCGGAAGGCGCAGGCGCGCGATCGCCGCGACGGCCTCGATCACCGCCGCGCCCCCTGACATGTCGAACTTCATCTCGGCCATTTTCGCTCCGGGCTTCAGGGAGATCCCGCCGCTGTCGAACGTGACCGCCTTGCCGACGAAGCCGAGCCTGCGGCCGCTTGCTGCGGGCCCCTCGTATTTCATCGTGATCAGCGCGGGCTCCTGCTCGGAGCCCTGGGCCACGGCGGCGAAGGCGCCCATCCCGCGGGCGACGATCCCCTTGCGCCCCTCGACCTCGACCGACAGCCCCTCGATCTCCTCGCCCAGCCGGCGCGCGTGCTCCGCGAGGGCCGTCGGGGTGAGGTCGTTCGCCGGCCGGTTCTGCAGGTCCCGCGCCGCGTTGACGGCTTCCGCGACGAGCGCGGCCCTGGCGACGGCCGCGTCGAGCTGCTCGGCACCGGAGACGATCAGGCGCTCCAGGTGCTTGGGCTCCCCGCCTGCGGATGAGCCGCCGGACTCCTGCGCGGCGGACTTGTAGCGATCGAAGCTGTAGTCGCTGATGATCGTCCCCTCGACGAGCGCCGCTGCGAGATCCCGCCCGCCGCCGGCGGGCACCTCCCAGCAGAGCACCCGCGTCGAGATCTCCCGGGCGCGCGAGCGAGCCGCCGCTGCAGCCACGCGAGCGTGCTCGGGGGTGAATTCCTTTCGCGGGCCGAGCCCGACGAGCAGCCAGCGCTTGCCATCCGCATGTCCGACCGCCAGCGCCTTGAACGACCGCCGGGCCTCACCGGAGGAGAGCAGCTCGCCGAGCTGGGCGGGCAGGCCCTCGCTCGGCTCCTCGTCCTCGAACAGCCCGATCGCGACGGTGTCGCCGTCGCTCTCGGCGCACGGTGTGGTGGTCGCGGAGACATCCATGGCCAGGGCACGATATCCGGCTCGCCGTCCGCTCGTCGCTCGGCGCCGGCCGGCCCCTCGATCGGCTCTGGCATGCGGATACACAGGCCCTGGTCGGCGGCCCGGCCGCCGGTCAGCGGCAGGCGGTCCACTACCATTCTGAATCTCGCTTCCCCGCCACCGACCGACAAGGAGAGAGCTCCTCCCATGCCAAAGACCGTGATCCTCGGCTCCGCGCGCACCCCCATCGGCAAGATGGGCGGCGGCCTCGCATCGCTGGACGCCACCGAGCTCGGCGGGATCGCGATCAGGGCGGCGCTGGAGCGTGCCGGCGTGGAGCCCGAGCAGGTGGACCACGTCGTCATGGGCCAGGTGCTGCAGGCCGGCCAGGGCCAGATTCCCTCACGCCAGGCGCAGATCAAGGCGGGAATCCCCAAGGATGTCTCCTCCGAGACGATCAACAAGGTCTGTGCGTCCGGACTGCGCGCGTCGGTGATCCTCGATCAGGCGATCCGTGCCGGCGACGTCGAGGTCGGGGTCGGAGGCGGCATGGAGTCGATGTCCCAGGCGCCGTACCTGCTTCCCGGCGCGCGCTTCGGCTATCGCATGGGCGACGCGAAGATGCTCGACGCGATGGTCCACGACGGGCTGACCAACCCGTTCTCCGGCAAGCAGATGTTCGTCGAGGCCACCGAGGTCGGCGAGGAGCTCGAGATGACCCGCGCGGACCTCGACCGCTGGGCGCTGCGCTCGCACGAGCTGGCGGTGAAGGCGACCGACGAGGGACGCCTTCCGGAGGAGATCGTCTCGGTCACGGTGAAGGGACGCAAGGGCGACACCGTCGTCGAGATCGACGAGGGTCCCCGGCGGGACACCTCGCTCGAGAAGCTCGCCTCGCTCCCCGGCCTCGTCGGCAAGGATGGCTCGCACACCGCCGGGAACTCCCCCGGCGTGAACGACGGCGGGGGCGCGCTAGTGCTCGCCTCAGAGGTTTGGGCCAGCGCCAACGGCAAGGAGGTCCTCGCGGAGATCGTCGCCCACGCACAGAGCGCCAACGACTTCGCCTACCTCGCCACGACGCCGGCGAGCGCTGCGAAGAAGGCCCTCGAGAAGGCCGGACTGCAGCCGGGGGACATCGACGTGTGGGAGATCAACGAGGCCTTCGCCTCGGTCACGCTCAACTCGATCCGCATGCTCGGCATCGACGAGGACAGGGTGAACGTGAACGGCGGCGCCGTCGCGCTCGGTCACCCGATCGGCGCCTCGGGAGCCCGCATCCTGGGAAGCCTCGTGCTCGAGCTGCGCCGCCGCGGCGGCGGGCTCGGCTGCGCGGCGATCTGCTCGGGTGGCGGGCAGGGCGACGCGGTGGTCCTCAAGGTCTAGTGACGGCCGCACCCAACGGCAGGCATCCGCCGCGCCCCGGCGCGTTCTTCGACCTGGACAAGACCCTGATGGCGGGATCCTCGGGCGTCTTCTTCGCCAGGGCCGCCTACGAGACCGGGATGATCTCGCGGCGGCGCCTGGCCCGCGACGTCTACGAGAACCTGCGCTTCCGCCTGCGCGGGTCGACCGATGAGCGAGCCGAGGACGTGCGCAGACGCGTGGGGGTGATGATCGCGGGCGTTCGCGTGCGCGATCTCGAGCGCCTGGCCCCGCGCGTGCTCGCGGGCGTGCTGCCGCGTCTGTATCCGGAGATGCTCGCCCGTGCCTACGCTCATCAGGACGCGGGCGTTCCTGTGTACATCCTCACGGCCGCCTCGCAGGAGATGGCCGATCTGCTCGCTCACGTGCTCGCCTTCGACGGGGGCCTCGGATCGCGCTCGGAGATCGTCGACGGCCGCTACACGGGCAGGCCCGCCGGACCGTTCAACTACCGCGAGGGCAAGGTGCTCTCGATGCAGGAGCTCGCCGAGCGCGAGCGCATCGACCTCGATTCCTCCTATGCGTATTCGGACTCCGAGTCGGACCTGCCGATGTTGCGCGCGGTGCGCCACGCGGTGGTCGTGAACCCGGATCCGGATCTCAGGCGCATCGCCGCCGAGGAAGGCTGGGAGACGCTGCACCTGGACCGGCTCGGGCGCCGCCTCAAGGTGCTGGCAGCCCTCGGCGCCGGGACGGCGCTGGCCGGTCTCGGGCGCGTCGTCCGCGAGCGCGCGCTGGCCGCACGGTCCGATGGCGGCGCGGTACACGCAAGGGGACTTCGCCCGCTCACGCGCGGACGGGGCCGAGCGCCGTCGCGCACGGGGAGGATGTAGTGTCCTGCGAGGTCGCCGGCGCCACGAGCCGCACACCCCTGCGGGTGCCGCTACCTCCCAAGCAGCAGCACACCTGAGCCATCGACGATGTCCCCAGCCACCTCCCAGCAGCACCAGGGCAAGATCCGCGTGGTCGTCGCCAAGCCGGGCCTGGACGGGCACGACCGCGGGGCGAAGATCATCGCGCGTGCGCTGCGCGACGCGGGAATGGAGGTCATCTATACGGGCCTTCACCAGACGCCCGAACAGATCGTCGAGACGGTCATCCAGGAGGACGCCGACGCCGTCGGCCTGTCGATCCTCTCCGGCGCGCACATGACGCTGGTGCCACGCGTAGTCGAGCTGCTGCGCGAGCAGGGCATCGACGACGTGCTCGTCACGGTCGGGGGCACGATCCCGGCGGAGGACATACCCGAGCTCAAGGCGCTCGGCGTCGCCGAGGTCTTCACGCCCGGGGCGCCAACCCAGGCGATCGTTGATTTCATCCGCGAGTCGACCGCCGGCGGGCGGGTATCCAGTTCTTGATTGACTCGTCAGTCAACCGCTGAAGCGGGTAGGATTCCTCTCAACAGACCCCAAGGAGTTACCTGAGAATGAAGATATGCGTCCTGGTGAAGGAGGTTCCGGACGCCGCCGTCGAGAAGAGGCTGGACCCCTCGACGGGGCGCATGGACCGCAGCGGTGAGAAGAACCTCAACCCGTACGACACGCACGCCATCGAGGCGGCGATGCAGATCAGAGAGGGCGGCGCAGTCCCCGTCGAGGAGATCGTTGCGGTCACGATGGGCCCCGAGAGCGCGGTGCGGGCCCTGCACAAGGCCGTGTCGCTCGGTGCCGACCGCTCGGTTCACCTGAGCGACCCGGCGGTCGCAGGCTCCGACGTGGCCGCCACCGGCTACGCGCTGGCCCAGACGCTTCAGCGGGAGAGCCCGGACCTCGTGCTGCTCGGACAGCAGTCCGACGACGGCGAGTGCTACACGATCGGCGCGGTCGTGGCCGAGCATCTGCGGATGCCGTCGCTCACTCAGGTCATCAAGATGGACGTCGAGCCCGACTCGCTGCGTTGCGAGCGCCAGGCCGAGTACGGCTATGACACCGTCCAGATCCGGCTGCCGGCCGTGATCTCCGTCGGCGACGCGATCAACGAGCCGCGCTACCCGTCGCTGAAGGCGATCATGGGCGCCAAGAAGAAGCCCCTCGACGCGGTCACCGTGGGCGACGTCGGCATCGACGCGACGAAGGTCGGCGGCGAGAACTCGGCCGCACAGTGGGTCGCCGCGAAGGCGCCCCCCGCGAAGGCGGCCGGCCAGATCATCGAGGACGAGGACACCAACGAGACGGTCGAGCAGATCGTCGCCTGGCTCGACGAGCGCAAGCTCATCTGAAACCGCGGACGATGAGCGAAAGGAACTGAACTGACATGGCGAACATCCTGGTCTACGCGCTGCACTACGACGGTGCGATCAACAAGAACTCACTCGGTGCCGTCTCCGAGGGCGCCAAGCTCGCCGCCGAGCTGGGGGGCGAGGCGCACGCGATCCTTCTCGGCGAGAACGTCCCCCACGACCTGGCGGCCTCGCTCGGCAAATACGGCGCCAAGAAGGCGCTCGTCGCCGAGGGGCCCGAGGGCCTGGCCCAGCCGCTCGTGGACGCCATGGCGGCGGCGATCACCGAGGGTGGCTACTCGTACGCGCTGTTCGGCGGCGGCCTGCTCGGCTTCGAGATCGGAGCCGGTCTCGCCGCGCGGCTGGGCGCGGGCGTGGTGATGGAGGTCACGGCCGTGCGCGCCGAGAACGGCGAGCTGATCGCCGAGCGTCCGATCCTCGGCGACTCGGCCATCTCGGAAGTCAAATACCGCTCTGACGTCGGGATCATCATCGGGCGCCTGAACGCCTTCGAGATCGTTCAACCCGATCCCGCCCACCCGGATGCGCCGGTCGAGCAGCTGTCCTTCGAGCTGAGCCCGCACGCCCAGCAGGCGACGATGGTCACGCGCGGCGAACAGCGCGGCGCCGATGTCGACATCGAGGGTGCCGACATCCTCGTGGCGGGCGGGCGTGGCCTCGGGAAGGCCGAGGGCTTCCAGCTGGCCGAGGACCTCGCGGCCGCGTTCGGCTCGAACGCCGCGGTCGCGGCGACCCGCGCGGTCGTCGACGCCGGCTGGTATCCATACGCGGCGCAGATCGGCCAGACCGGCAAGACGGTCGCGCCGAAGCTCTACCTCGCCGCCGGCATCTCCGGCGCGATACAGCACAAGGTCGGGATGCAGGCCTCGGAGAACATCGTCGCCATCAACAAGGATGCCAACGCTCCGATCTTCGAATTCTCCGACCTGGGGATCGTCGGCGACCTGAACAAGATCCTGCCCAAGCTCACAGAGGCAGTGAAGGCAAAGAAGGCAGGCTGAGATGAGCGCTCACAACGGGAGCGTCGCCCCGGCGGCCTTCCCGCCCCCGGTTGACTCGCAGAAGGAGTTCATCAAGCGTGGGCTCGACCCGGAGGACGAGCTGATCGAGGTCGGCGTCGCGATCGTCGGCGGCGGCACCGCGGGCCTGGCCTGCGCCAACCGCCTGCTGCAGCTGCTGGCCGACGATGCGGCGGATGGGGGCGGTCTCATGGAGCGCCTCGGCGAGGTGCCGGTCGCGGTCATCGAGAAGGCGAAGACCTGCGGCGGCCACAGCCTCTCGGGTGCGGTCATGCGCCCCGGTCCGCTCGAAGAGCTGTTTCCAGACATCACGCGGGAGGACTGGCGCAAGGAGGGCTTCGCGTTCGGCGAGGTCAAGAAAGAGGCCGTCTACCTCACGCCCACGGCGAAGCTCGCCGTGCGCATCCCCACCCCGCCGCCGTTCAAGAATCACGGAAACGAGGTCATCTCGGTTGCTGCGCTGGCCCGCTACCAGCAGCAGCAGGCCGAAGAGGCCGGCGCGTACATCCTGACCGAGACCGCCGCGACGCAGCTGATCGTGGAGGACGGCCGCGTCGTGGGAGCGCGCTCCGGCGACAAGGGCCGTGGCAAGGACGGCGAGCCGCTGTCGAACTTCGAGCCGGGGACGGACATAAAGGCGCAGGCCACGGTGCTCGCGGAGGGCTGCTGGGGACATCTCACCGGCGCGGCGATCAAGGAGTTCGAGCTCGCCGCCGGACGCGAGCCGCAGGTGTGGGAGCTCGGCGTCAAGGAGGTCTGGAAGGTCCCCAAGCCGCTGGACCGGCTGATTCACACCATGGGCCCCTGGCCGCTGAAGGTCTCGCACAAGTACGGCCAGATCGGGGGCACCTGGATCTACCCGATGAAGAACGAGAAGACCGGCGACGACGAGGTCTCGATCGGCTTTGTCGTCGAGCTCGAGTACGCGGACGCCACCACATCGGCCCACGACCTGCTGCAGACGTTCAAGACGCATCCGCTGGTGCGCAAGATCCTTGAGGGCGGCGAGCGGATCGCGTGGGGCGCGAAGGCGCTGCCCGGCGGTGGCTATTGGTCGATGCCGAAGCTCTCGATGCCCGGCGCGCTGCTGGTGGGCGATTCAGGCGGCATGGTCGACACGATGGCGCTCAAGGGTGTGCACCACTGCATCAGGTCGGGCATGCTCGCGGCGGAGTCGATCTACGCCGCGCTCAAGCGCGGCGAGACCAGCTTCGAGTCATATGAGCAGCTGATCGAGGACTCTTCGGTGGGCAAAGAGCTATGGGAGGTGCGAAACGCGCGCCAGCCGCTGCAGAAGGGACTGCTGCTGGGTGGCGCGCTCAGCGGCATCCAGCAGATCACCAAGGGAAGGCTGCCCGGACGCGCGGCTTGGCATCGCAACGACCTCAAGCCGATGTTCATGGGAAAGACGAAGGATGTCTATGTCAAGCCGGATGGCAAGTACACCTTCGACAAGCTCTCGTCGGTGTTCATCAGCGGCAACGCCACCCGCGACGACGCGCCGAACCACATCCGCGTCCAGAAGCACGTTCCCCGGGAGATCGCCGAAACCTGGCGGTGGATGTGCCCCGCCGGGGTCTACGAGATCCCCGAGGACGCCCCTGAGCACGGCGAGGTGGACGTGATCGTCAACTACACCAACTGCGTCCAGTGCGGAGCGATCACCGCGAAGGGCGGCAGGCTGACGACACCGGAGGGCGGCGACGGGCCCCTCTATCAGCTGACCTGACCCCTCCAGGGTCACCCGCGCCAGCTTGCGGGGGCGTCGCGACGGCGAGCAGCATGTCCGCAAACTGCGCAACATGTGCCTGCAGACGGTGTTAGTCGGTTGTGATGAGGATCGGTTCCACTTGTCAATCCCTCGCGGGTCTGCGGCTGTTCGCGCTCCCCGCGATCCTCGCGCTGTGCGCATCGGCGTGCTGCGGCGCCGTCGCGAGCGCCGAAACCGCCGCAGCGGCTGCCGGCGCGCCCCAGCCCGTGCTCGGAAGCGCCGCTGCGATCGGGCAGACGGTCCCCATCCCGGGCAGCCCGTCGGCGACGCTCGAACAGTGCGTGACCTCCTCCGCGCAGCCCGAACGCTCGGCGACGTTCCTCACGGAAATGACAGCTACCCCCGGAACCGGGCGCATGTCGATCCGCATCGAGCTTCAGGAGCGGCTCCCGGGCGAGGCGATGTTCCGGAACGTCGCTGCGCCGGGCCTCGGCGTGTGGCGTGCATCGGCCCCCGGCGTCAAGGTCTACCGCTACATCAAGCAGGTCACCAACCTGTCGGCTCCGGCCGTCTACCGCGCGGCGGTCCGCTTCCGCTGGCTCAACACCAAGGGCAAGCTCATACGAGGCATCGAACGACGCACCCCCGTCTGCGTCCAGCCGGTGACCGTCTCATCGCCCACGCCGCCGGCCGCCGGCGTCTGACCGCGGGCTCCGGGGGCGGGGCGCGGCCAGCATGGGGACGACCGCTAGAATGTTGGGACGATGAAGGCGAAGATCCATCCCAACTACGTCCAGGCACATGTGCGATGCACGTGCGGTAACGAGTTCACGACCCGCGCGACGCGCGACGAGCTCCACGTCGAGGTGTGCTCGAACTGCCACCCGTTTTACACGGGCCGGCAGAAGCTGATGGACACCGGCGGACGGGTGGAGCGCTTCCAGCGGCGCGTGGCGAAGGGCCGCCTGCACTCGGCGCAGTCCCGGTCCGCCCAGTAGCTGCATGTCTGTGCGCGCGGCCGGTGGCTCGCCGCCAGTCGAGACCCAGGCCGCAGCGGGCGCCCCAACCTCGCAGGCCGCGGACCCCGCGGGAGGAGCCGGTCCCAGCACGGACGGCGCAGCCACGGCTGGCGCTCCCGAGGGAGCCGGCGGTGAGCTGACAGCGCAGCGAGACGCGCCAGTCGGAGGACAGGCGGTCCTCGAGGGCGTGATGATGCGCGGCGTCTCCAACTGGGCCGTCGCCGTTCGCAAGCCGACCTTGGAGCAGCTGCAGGAGGGGGAGCGCTCGCCCGAGGAGCCCGCGCTCGGGGCGATCGCCGTGAGCACCTTCCCGCTCACCTCGGTCATGAAGCGCCGCCGCCTGCTGCGCCTTCCGATCGTGCGAGGCGTGGTGGCGCTGGGCGAGTCGATGGTGATCGGCTTCCGTGCGCTCGAGGTCTCCGCCAACGCGCAGCTGCCACCCGACGAGGCGGAGCAGGAGATACCCCGCGGGGTGTGGGCGGGGACGGTCGTCGTGGCGCTGGCGCTTGCGATCGTGCTCTTCTTCCTGATCCCCGTCGGCCTCACGAGCCTCATCAAGGGGCAGCTGGGGTCGTCATTCCTGTTCTGGCTGATCGAGGGGCTAGTGCGCACGAGCATCTTCCTCGGCTACCTGCTGCTGCTCTCGCGCCTGCGCGACCTGCGCCGCGTGTTCGAGTACCACGGCGCCGAGCACAAGACGATCTCCTGCTTCGAGGCCGGGCTGCCGCTCACGCCGACCAACGCGCAGCGCTTCTCCCGGCTGCATCCGCGCTGCGGCACGAGCTTCCTGCTCGTGGTGATGATCGTCGCGATCTTCGTGTTCGCGCCGTTCGGCCTGCCCGCCTGGTACTGGCTGGTGGCGACGCGCATCCTCGGCGTGCCGCTGATCGCGGGCATCTCCTTCGAGCTGATCAAGTTCGCGGGGCGCAACCGCCGCAGGCGCTGGGTCCAGATCGTGATGTGGCCCGGCCTGAAGCTTCAGCTGCTGACGACACGCGAGCCCGACCTCGAGGAGCTCGAGGTCGCGATCGCCGCGCTCGGGGCCGTGCTCGAGCTCGAGACCCCCGGCAAGCTGTCGGCGTCCGACCTCGTCGGCGTCGAGCTCGTGGCCTAGACCGGCTCGGCGGCCACAAGTGTGCGGCTGATCTGCTCGCGCCAGGCCTCCTTCAGCCGCGCGAGCGAGATGCCGCGCGCCCGGCGCAGGTAGATGAAGAGCTCGGCGCCCAGCGCTGCCAGCAGCGTCTCGGCGAGCATCTCGCTGTCGCAGTCCGGGTCGGCCTCCGCAAGCAGCAACACGACGTGCAGGCGGTGGACACGGTAGGCGGGGTGCTCGAATCGGGCCGGGCCGGTTTCGGCCGCCAGCAGCAGCTCGGAGTGGGTGTCCAGCATGTCGAGCAGCGCTTCGCCGAAGGCGATCAACCGCTCGCATGCAGGCGCTCCGGGGCCCAGCGGCGGCTCACCACGGATGATGGCTTCCTGAAGGTCGCGCTCGCGCTCTGAGAGCACCGCGGCTGCGAGCGAGGCCCGGGATCCGAAGCGGCGGAAGAGCGTGCCCTTGCCCACGCCCGCCGCCTCGGCGATCTCGTCCATCGACACGCAGCCCGCGCCGCGCTCGTCGAACAGGCGTCTCGCAGCACAGAGGATCCGCTCGCGATTGCGCGCCGCGTCAGCCCGCTCGAAGCCGTCGGGCTCGATCTGGGGGAGGTCGAATGCGGCGCTCATGTAATACATCTTACTAACCGGACCATGGTCCGATTGGGTGCTATACTTTTTGAAGTAAAGCGGACTGTGGTCCGCCAACCCACAACTCAGAGGAGCTTCCGATGAGCGTTGCAGCCCAGCAGGACATCTCCACCGGGACCTGGAGCATCGACAAGGTCCACTCGCATGTCGGCTTCGCCGTCAAGCACATGGTCGTCTCGACCTTCCGCAGCCGTTTCGATGACTACGACGGCGCCCTCACCGTCGGCGAGGACGGCGCGCCGACCCTCGAGGGCTACGTCAACGTCGACTCGGTCGTCGTCAAGGACGAGAACCTCGCCGGTCACCTGAAGGCGCCCGACTTCTTCGACAGCGAGCGCTACCCCCAGATCCGCTTCCGCTCCACCGCAGTGCGCGTGCAGGAGGGAGGCCAGCTCGAGGTCGACGGCGAGCTCACGATCAAGGACCGCACGCACAACGTCACCGCTCGCGGCACCATAAGCGGGCCGCACGAGGACATCGCCGGCAACGACAAACTCGGCATCGAGCTTGAGACTGTCGTCGACCGTCGCGAGTTCGGCCTCGAGTGGAACGCTCCGCTGCCGAAGGGCGGCTTCGCGGTCGACAACGACGTCAAGCTCGAGGTCTCTCTCGAGCTCGTGAGGCAGGCGTAGGCATCATGCGCATCCTGGGGATCTCGGGCAGCCTCCGGCGCGACTCCCACAACACGCGCCTGTTGCGCGGCGTCGCCAGCCTCCTGCCGGAGGGCGTCGAGCTCGAGCTGTTCGAGCAGCTCGGTGCGATCCCCCCGTACAGCGAGGACGACGAGCACGAGACGCCCCCGGCGGTCGCGGCGCTGAAGGCCGCGATCGCCGGGTCCGATGCCGTGCTCGTGGCGACGCCCGAGTACAACGCCTCGATCCCGGGCGTGCTCAAGAACGCGCTCGACTGGGTCTCGCGGCCGGTCGCCGACACGCCTCTGCTAGGCAAGCCCGTCGCGGTGATCGGGGCGAGCACGAGCCTGTTCGGCGCCGTATGGGCGCAGGCGGAGACGCGCAAGGTGCTGAGCACGATCGGCGCGCGGGTGGTCGACCGCGAGCTTCCGGTTCCCGAGGCCGAGGAGACGCTCGGCGGCGATGGCCTGCCACGCGATCCCGACGCCCGCGAGCTGCTCGATGCGACGCTGACCGAGCTGATCGAGTCCGCCGAGCCCGAGCGGGTCGCGGTCTAGACGACCCCCGACAGCCACGCCCGGCCACTTAGACTGGCCGTAGTGATCGAAGAGCTCGTCAAGCAGATAGAGGGCCGCTTCGCGGAGCTGGGCGGGCAGATGACCGATCCGGAGGTCATCTCGGACCGCGCGCGCTACGCCGAGGTCGGCCGCGCCTACAGCCAACTCGAGCCCGCCGCCAAGCTGGCGACCGAATGGCGCCGTGCCCAGGACGACGCCGGCGGCGCCGAGGAGATGCTGTCGGAGATCGGCGAGGACACCGAGCTGCGCGAGGAGCTTGCCCGCGCGCGCCAGCGCATCGAGCAGCTCGAGGAGGAGATCCGCCTGGCGATGGTCGAGCGCGACCCCAACGACGAGAAGAGCGTGATCGTGGAAATCCAGGGGGGCGCAGGCGGCGAGGAGGCGGGCCTGTGGGCCGGCGACCTCTACCGGATGCTGACCCGCTACGCCGAGCGGCTCGCCTTTCAGACCGAGTCGCTGGACATCGGCGAGGGCAAGTACACGTTCGCGATCAAGGGCGACGGGGCGTACTCGGTGTTCAAGTTCGAGGGCGGCACCCACCGCGTGCAGCGCGTGCCCCAGACGGAGTCCCAAGGGCGCATCCACACCTCGACGGCGACCGTCGCGGTGCTTCCGGAGGCCGAGGACCTCGACGTGCAGGTGGACCCCAACGACCTGCAGATCGACGTCTACCGCTCCTCCGGGCCGGGCGGGCAGTCGGTCAACACGACCGACTCGGCGGTTCGCATAACCCACAAGCCCTCGGGCATCGTGGTCTCGATGCAGGATGAGAAGTCGCAGCTGCAGAACCGTGAGAAGGCGCTCCGCGTGCTGCGCGCCCGTCTGTACGAGCGGGCGCTGGCCGAACAGCAGGCCGAGCTGGCCGCCGATCGGCGCTCGCAGGTCGGGACGGGCGACCGCGCGGAGAAGATCCGCACCTACAACTACGGTGAGCGACGCGTGACCGACCACCGGATCAAGCTGACGGTGCACAACCTCGACCAGGTCCTGGAAGGCGAGCTCGACGAGCTGACGGCCGCGCTGCAGGCGGACGAGAAGCGCCGGCGCCTGGAGGCCCAGGCGGTGGCGTGATGTCAAGCGTGCGCGAGGAGGATCTCGCCGGCCGCCGTGGCTCACAGGCTCCCGGCCGCCGCGCCGGTGCCGAGGGTCACACGGTCGGCGATGCGCTCGAGGGCGCGGTCACGGCGATCGCGGCCGCCGGGTGCGCGACTCCGCGGCTGGATGCAGAGGTCCTGCTCGCGGCGGTCCTCGGGGTCGGCCGCGAGCGGCTGCTGATCGAC
>JAOPZM010000257.1 GCA_025964115.1 Solirubrobacterales bacterium | reverse complement strand
GCATCCGCGTCCCCAAGCGGGACCGTGGACGAGCGGCGCATTGGCTCCGCGCGGCGCCAGCGGTTGACCGTCGTCGGGCTGCTCGCCCTCGTGACCGCGGCTGTGGCCCTGACCGTCGCGTTGAGCGGCGGCGGATCGGGACGGAGCCGGCACGGCGCCGGCGGGACCGCCGCGACTCCCGGCGCGCGTGTGAAGAGCAGCCACAAGCCGACGCCGGCACCGTCCTCGTTCGCCGTTGGGCTTCGCGTGTCGCGCCTGGTGGACCCGAGCCGCAAGATCACCCTCCCGGACGGCAGCACCAGACCGAGAGCGCTCGTCACGTACGTCCGCTATCCGGCCACGGGGTCGCCCGGGTCTGCGGACCTGCCCGGAGCGCCGGGAGCCCGCACTTGGGGACCGTTCCCGCTCGTCGTGTTCGGACACGGCTTCAACGTCACACCGGCGCTCTATTCACGCCTGTTGCACGCGTGGGCGCGGGCGGGTTACGTCGTCGTCGCACCGGCCTTTCCGCTTGAGAGCCCGAGCGCCCCCGGCGGCCCGAACGAGTCCGACCTGACGAACCAGCCCGCGGACATCCGCTTCGTCATCTCCCGCATGCTCGCCTCGAGCCGCCTCGGCTCCGACCCGCTCGCTGGGATGATCGACCCGAGCAGGATTGCGGTGACCGGACAGTCGGATGGCGGGGACACCGCGCTCGCGGTGGCCTATGACCCGCGCTACCGCGATCCGCGGGTCAGCGCCGCGGTGATCCTCTCCGGCGCCGAGATACCGGCGGCCGGGGAATTCACCTTTCCTGCCGCAGGCCCCCCGCTGCTGGCGACACAGGGAACCGCCGACGCGGTCAACCCGCCGAGCCTCACGGACGCTTTCTTCGAAGCCGCCGGGCGGCCGAAGTACCTCCTGCGCCTGCTCGGAGCCGAACATCTGCCGCCCTATTCCGACCAGCAGCCCCAGCTCGGGATCGTCGAGCGGGTCACGCTGGCCTTCCTCGACGGATATCTCAAGCGGCGGCCTGCTGCGGTTCAGCGGCTCGGTTCGGTCGGAACCGTTCCCGGAACGGCTTCGCTGCTGGCCGAGCCGTGAGGATCCTCACGCTGACAGGGCAGAGCGACGCGCGTGCTCGAGTGCCGCCCCTCGCCGCGGGGGGCGGCCGATCGCCGCGCCGGCCTCGGGTGCCTCGGCAGTCGCGATGCCACCCTCGTGATCCAGCGTCTCGATGCTCACGTGTTGAAAGCCGGCCCGCTGCAACGCCTCCCGCCACCATTCGGCGTTCGCCGGGTCCTCCCAGCGCCCGGCGATCAGCCGCGCTGCGTTCTTGAGCAGCCGCCACGCCCCGGGCAGTCCTCGACTCGCGAGCTGGCGCACCTTGTCGGCGACGAGCCTCCGGTCGCGCCGCTGCATCGGGTTCAACGAGAACATCATGTCCCCGATCACGAGTCGCCCGCCGGGCTTGAGCACGCGCATGGCCTCGCCGAGAGCGCGTTCCTTGCCGGCGTGGGGCAGCTCGTGCAGGCAGTAGTTGGAGACCACGAGATCGGCGACTTCGTCGACCAGTGGAAGGCTGACGGCGGAGGCGACGACGGTCTCGATGTTCTCGAGCTCGGCGCTGCTCGCCTTGACCCGCAGGTACTCGATCATCGCCGGTGAGCTGTCGATCGCCCAAACGCGAGCGACGCGCTCGGCGAGGGCGAGCGCGAGCAGCCCCGTACCGCAGCCAAGGTCGACGACCGTATGGTCGGCGCGGGGCTCGGCGAGCTCGATGATTCGTTCACGCAGGTGGCGAAAACCGGGGCTGCGCGCGATCAGCTCCGCCTCGGCCACACGCGCGTCCCAGTCCTTGGAGGAGGCGAGCATCACCAATCCTTCACAGACGTAGCTAAGCGCTGCCTATGTATTTCTTGAAGGTTTTCTCATGCTTCGTCGGGGTCCCTAGGCGAGGAGCATGCCAGCCGGATCCGGTGAGGCCGGCGTTGGACGACCGCCGATTGGGGCTATCGTTGGCGTCGCAACGGTGAATTCGTCGAGCGCGGCGGGGTGGCCGATGGTTGTCGGGCAGTTGAGTCGTGTGAACACTCCCGCAGACGCGGCCGGGGCGATTCGGTGGCGCTGATACGCGCGAGCGCGCCTCTCAGCCGGGAGCTTCCGCGGGTGTTTCCGTCGCGGCCGTTCCATGTTCGGTTCTGGGACGGCGGGGCAGTCGAAGCGACCGAGCCCCGGTCGCCCACGTTCTTCGTGCGCCGGCCGTCGGCGCTGGCGCACTTCATCCGCGCTCCCAGCTCGCTCGGCCTGGGCCGCGCGTATGTCGATGGCTCACTCGCGGTTGACGACCTCGACGCGGCCTTCGTCGTCGTCGACGAGTGGCAGCCGCCGGAGGTGAGCAGCGTAGACCGCGTGCGCCTCGGCCTGGCGATCGCCGCGGCGGCTGCGCCCGGTGGGATTCCCCGTCGTCCGAGCCTCGAGCTGATCCTCCGCGGCCGCCTGCATACGATCGAGCGCGACGCGGCGGCCGTGCGCTACCACTACGACGTCGGCAACGACTTCTTCGCGCTGTTCCTCGACGAGTCGATGACCTACAGCTGCGCGATCTTCTCGCGTGGCGCGCAGACGCTGGAGGAGGCACAGGAGATCAAGCTCGATCTGATCGCGCGCAAGCTCGGCCTCGAGCCGGGCATGCGGGTGCTGGATGTCGGTTGCGGGTGGGGAAGTTTCGCGATCCACGCCGCCCGCAACCACGGGGTCAGCGTCACCGGGGTGACGCTCTCGCCGCCGCAGGCCGAGCTTGCCCGTCAGAGGGCGGCCGATGCCGGGGTGGGCGAGCAGGTCGAGATCCTCGTCGCCGACTACCGACAGCTGCCGCGGTCCTCGTTCGACGCGATCGCGAGCATCGGCATGGCCGAGCACGTGGGCGAGAGCCAGATCGACCTCTACGCACGCTCGCTGTTCGCTCTGCTACGCCCCGGAGGGCGGCTGTTGAACCACGCGATCGCGGCGCTGGACCCAGACCACGAACCGCACGAGGACATCTTCTCCACCCGCTACGTCTTCCCCGACGGCGAGCCCCTGCCGCTCTCGCGCATCGAGCTCGCCTTGGAGCGCGCCGGCTTCGAGACCGAGCACGTCGAGGGCTTCCGCGACGACTACGCCGTCACGCTGCGCCACTGGAGCCGGCGGCTGGACGAGCACCTCGAGGCGGCCGAGGCAATCGCCGGCCCGGAGCGCACCCGCGTCTGGCGGCTGTACCTGCGCGCGGCGCGACACGGCTTCGAAACGAACCACACGGCCGTCTACCAGGTCGGCGCGCGACGGGATGCCCGGCCGAGGCCGGGCGAAACCGCCAACGGGAGTGCCGGGCGGCGCCGCTTCGATAACGGCTGGTCGCCGTCGTGGGAAGCGTCCGCTCAGGGTCCGGTGGCGAGCGTCCAGAGCAGGTTGACCCGATAGACCTCTTCGTTGGCAAGGGCCACCAGCGTGGTCGGGACAGCCAGGGCAAGGCTCGTGGCGGAGAAGCCGCTCGTCGTCCACGTCGATTCGCCCGCGCCACCGGTCGCTGCCGAGGCGATCTTCACCGCCGTGGCGCTGTCGACGTTGCAGCCCGAACCACACAGGAAGGTCGGAGCCGCGCCAATGCCGCCCGCGAATTTCGCCCCGGTGCTGTTCAGCTTGAGCGAGCTGGCAGCCATTTTATGGCCTGCGGCGACGTAGCCTTCGGCGTCTGTTCCGCATTTCGCTTTCGGGCAGTACTGGGCAAAGACGGCGCTCTTGCCCACGCCCGACTGGCCGATGACCGTTACGTTCCAGCCCGATTTCGTGCCGCGCGTGTCAATGACCGAGAAGTTCGTCATGGTCGTGTTGACGGTCTGAGCTTTGGCGTTGAGCGTCACGCTCGAGAGCGTCGGCAATTTGGGTGCGGTCACGAATTCGAAGGCGGCGTACGCCGTACCCGCACCCGCGTTGAGCGCGCAGGCCCACGCGAGCAGGCAGACCGCTAGGCGAATCCTCCTCACGCCGCCAGGCCGAGCGTGGGGGTATCACCCCGCCCGATCATTGCTGGGTGACCTCTTGCGGTTCTCGCGCGCGCCGGCGCAGTAGCAGCAGGATCGTCGTACCGAGGGCGTAGAGGATCACCGCCACGGCGCCTGCGATCTCCCACCATGGAGTGCCCCCGCCGGCGGGCGCCGGCCCATGTGCGTACTGCCGTGCGATCGCGGCCTCGCGATGACCGAAGGTGACGTTCGTGTCGAGGCGGGCGATACCCCCCGCGTAGCGCATCCAGGCGACGATCCTGTAGCGGGTGCCCGGCGTCGGCGCCTGCTGGAAGGCGGTGACCGGGTAGCCGATGCTGCTGTGGGTCACGAAGGTGCCGGCTTCGATCGGCCGCGAGACGACGACGCGGGCTCCGCGCGTGATCCGCACCCATCCGTGCACTCCCTGGAGGATCGTGTTGCCGGGGTTGCGGGCCTTGAGCGAGAACGTCAGACCGGCTGGCTGGCGCTGGATCTCGGCGCCCGTGAACTGGATCAGCGGATGTCGCGGCCCGGGTACCGAGACCTCTACGCCGATTGCGTACCTGGAGACGCTTGCGATCGAGAGGCCCTTCTTCGCGACGCTGCTCGCTCGCTGGTCGAGCGCTTCGACGCTCACGCCGCTGAGGTAGTCGCCGGGCTGGACCGCCGCGGGAACGCGAAGCGAGATCTGCACGGCGACGCTCGCTCCGGGCGGGAGCGTGATCGGCTGCCGGCTGACATGTAGCCAGAGCGTCGATCCGTGGGCCCGCGAGCCCGGCGGCGCATAGGCCGAGCCGAGCGTGCCGAGCGTTTCACCGTCCACGCGAGCGAGCACGACCCGCAGCCGCTTTGACGTCGGATTTCGCAGTTCGATCGTGCCGGGCTGCGCGGACGATCCCGGCCTGGCCTGCACCTTGAAGTAGCTGAGCCCGGGCTGCGCGCTCGGACGCGGGACCACCACCAGGCCCGGCGGCGCGCCGAGCGCGGGCTGCACCGTGCACCAGAGTGCCGCGGCCAGCAGAACCGGAGGCGCGCAGCGACGGCGGAAGATCGGCACGAGTCGACCCAGGCGGTGAACGGGCAGGGACATCGCCCTTGGCCGATTCAGCGCTGGCGGGCCTTTTCCTGCACGGTGCCGGATGCAGCTCCGGGCTACGGCCCGGTGCCCAGCGTCCACAGCAGGTTGACGCGGTAGGCCTCGCCGTTGGCCAGCGCTTTCAACGTGGTTGGAGTGGCGAGCGACAGGCTGGTGGCCGAGAAGCCGCTCGTGAGCCATGTGCCCATGCCGGCGCTCACCGCAGCCGAGGCGATCTTGACGGCGGTCGCGCTGTCGACGTTGCAAGCCGAGGCGCACTGGAGCGTCGGCGCCGTGCCGGTCGACCCGCTCTGTGCGGCGAAGCTTGCGCCGGTGCTGCCGAGGGTCAGCGAGTTGGCCGGGAGGGTCGCGCCGCTGGGGACATAGCCTTTGACGTCGGATCCGCACGTGGCGGTGGGGCAGTACTGGGCGAAGACAGCGCTTTTTTCGCTGCCGGACTGCCCGGCGACCGTGACATTCCATCCCGACCCGCTCCCGGTGGCGTCAGCTGCGCCGAAGTTGGTCATGGTGGTCGTCGTGGTCTGGGCCTGGCCGTTCAGCGTCACCGAGGTCAAGGTGGGCATTGCCGGAAGGGTCGAGAACGACAGCGACCCGGCGATCACCGAGAAGAGGGTCTTGTCTTCCGCGGTGGCCGCCGCCGAGACGGCAGGCGCCTGCGCCGATACGACGTAGACGATCGCCAGAATCAGCAGTAAACGAGCGACGCGCGGCCTTTTGTCCGGAACTTGACGAGGATTGTGTGTGTTGTGTGTTGAAGACATGTGTCGCTCGTGCAAACGGACGATCGGCGCGTAGCGCGATCTCCTGCCGCAGGAGCTATCGACCGCCCGCGAAGCCGTAAGGAGTACCTCTTCGTGTCAGCTTCGGAAACCCTGGGTTTCATCTCCGGCCGACGAGGCCCGGAGCCTCCGGCCACTCGACCGCTGCGGGCTCCCGACCTCTTGGAGCTGGAGACGCTGGTCGCCTGCGCGGCCGAGGGAAGCCTCGTCGCCGCTGCGGAGCTTCTGGGGATAAGCCGGCCCGCGGTCGCCAAGCGGATCGGGAACCTCGAGGCGCTCGCCGGCCGGACGCTCCTGCATCGCGGCGGCCGCGGCGTTCGGCTGACCGATTCCGGCGCCGTCCTGCTCGCGGGAGCAAGGCGGGTGCTCGACGAGCGAGACGTGCTCGTCGGCCTGCTGACCGAGATCCGGGGGGATGGTCCTTCGCCGATCGCGGGACTGCGCGAGCTTCTGGGCCATTCGTCGGCGAACTCGCGCGCCGCACAACAACCCGAGGCGCGGCTGGCCGAGACCGAGCGCATGCTGGAGCTCGTGCTCCGCGCGAGCGGCACGGCCGTCGTGATCTCCGATCCCGATACCGCGGTCATCCACGAGGTCAACGAGGCCTTCTGCCGCTTCACGGGCCGCTCCCGCGAGGAACTGCTCACCCAGCAGCCGGCGGCGGCGGCGGAGGCCTGGTACGACACGCGCGAGCGCGAAGGCGTGCTCGAGGAGGTCAGGCGCACGGGCATCGCGGAGCGCGTCGTGGTGCGGATCCAGCGGCCGGACGGGTCGGTGCGCATCGGCGAGACGACCGCGCACTTCGTGCTGCTGGCGGGTAGCCGGCAGCTGCTCTCGACGATCGATGACATCACCGAGCAGCACCGGCTGCAGGCAGAACGGGGTGCCGTCACAGCCGCCTACGCTGTTCTCGGGCAGCTGGCTGCGGACCTGGTCGCCGGACGCGAGGTGATCGAGAGCATCGGCGCGATACTGCCCGAGCTGCGCAGCAGCGGAGACTTCGCGACCGCGGTGGTCTGGGATGCCGAGCATCGACGGCCTGTGGTCCTCGATGGAGAGGGGCCGGCGCCGGAGCTCGGGCGCGAGCTTCTACACGGCCGGCGAATGTCGAACGCCGGCGTGCTGCGCCTGGAGACCCGCCGCCAGAGCGATCACGGCCTGGAGGGGTGGGCAGTCCCGCTGCCTACGGGCGGGCACTGGGTCGTCCTGCTCGCTGCGGCCCCGCCCGTGGGCTTCGCCCAAGGGGTGTTCGCGGAGATCCTCGCCGGTCTGGCGATGATCGTGTCGGTGAGCCGGCTGGAGGACGCTAGCTCGCGGTAGCGGGCACCGGCGGAGGGTTCTCCGCGACCCAGCTGGCGATCGGGCCCGAGCCGGTGATCACCTCGCCGCCGTCGAGCACGAGGATCGGCACGGCCCGCTGCCCGCTCAGCTGCTCGATCTCCGCCCGGTCGCGCGCGCGTGACGGCCAGGTCCAGAACTTCAGCGTGCCGCCTTTGACCTTCTTCCACTCGTACTCGTAGCCGGCATCGTCGAGCGCTTTCGCGGCCCGCCCGCACGGATGGGCCATCGGCCCTGGAAGGCCTCCGAAGGACTTGCCGTCGGCGCAGGTGTAGAGGACCACGTGCCGATCGTACTCCTCCGCGCCCTAGCCGGCGGAGCGGGCGCCCAGCGAGCTGGCATGGGTGTCCACGTCGACCACCCGGCGCTCGTGCGTGCCCACGCCGATCGTCCGCCCGCCCTCTCCTCGCGAGAGACTCCCGCGCTGAGCGCCATCGGCGAATCCTACGAGTCGGCGCGCGTCCACCGCCTCCACGACTGGCGGGCTGAGCAATCGTCGGCGCAGGCCCTAGGATGACTGGCGTGCAGAGTTCGGCTGTCGCGGTCAACCGGTCGTTCGGCGACCTCGAGCGCCATCGACGCGAGCTGAACGCGTACTGCTACAGGATGCTGGGCTCACCCTTCGAGGCCGAGGACGCCGTGCAGGACACGCTGCTGCGCGCCTGGCGGGCGCTGGAGCGCTTCGAGGGCCGTGCGTCGCTGCGATCGTGGCTGTACCGGATCGCCACGAACGTCTGCCTCGACATGCTGGACGGCAGGGAGCGGCGCGCGCGTCCGATGGACCTCGGCGAGGCACGCTCGCCGGCCGGGCCGTTGGACGATGGCCTACCGGAGGTCACGTGGATCGAGCCGGTGCCCGACGGGCGCGTCGCGCCAGAGGGCGACCCGGCCGCCCTGGCGGAGTCGCGCGAGACGATCCGCCTCGCGTTCGTCGCGGCGCTGCAGCACCTGCCGCCACGCCAGCGGGCCGTGCTGATCCTCTGCGAGGTCCTGCATTGGAAGGCCTCGGAGGTGGCGGAACTGCTGGAGACGAGCGTGGCGGCGGTCAACAGCGCGCTGCAGCGCGCACGGGCGACGCTGGACACGGCCGACGTTGCAGACGGAGCGCGGGGCCGCTTGAGCGAGCACGACCGCGAGCTCCTGGCCCGCTACGTCGACGCCTTCCAGCGCTACGACATGGAGGCGCTGACCGCGCTGATCCACGAGGACGCGACCCAGTCGATGCCGCCTTACGAGCTCTGGCTGAGCGGCCGAGAGGACATTCTGGGCTGGTGGGTCGGCCTTGGCGCGGCGTGTCGAGGCTCCCGCGTGATCCCGACGGTGAGCGCGAATGGCTCGCCTGCGTTCGGGCAGTACAAGCCGAGCGAGACCGGGTCGGGCCATGACCCATGGGCGTTGCAGGTGCTCGAGGTCGCGGGCGGCCGGATCGTCGAGTTCACGTTCTTCCTCGGCACCGAGAGGATCTTCCCGCTGTTCGGCCTCCCGCCCAGGCTCGACGCCTAGGTTGAACAGCCTAGGCTCGCTCCCCGAGCACGTCGGACAGGCCCATGAGCGCCACGAGCTCGAGCAGCTCGGGCGATGCGCCGATCAGGAGCACGTGAGCGCGGTGACGGCGGGCGGCAAGCGCGAGCCTCGCCAGGGCGTCCACCGCAACGGCGTCCGCCGCGACGGCCGCCACCTCGCAGCACAGCACCTCAGGTGAGATGCCCTCCAGCAGAGCGCACGTCCGGTCGAACAGCCCGGGCAGGTCGGCGCGCTCAAGCGGACCCCTGATCGCAAGGGTGACACGCGGGGCCGGTGAGGAGGCCATCGCCCGATGCCGCTCCTAGAGGTCCCAGCCGAAGTACACGTCTGCCTTGGACAGCTTCTCGCCCTCGAACGTGAGGACCTCCGTGTTGCGGAACCGCCGCCCGTCGGTCTTTGTGCTTTCGTAGGTGACGAGGACCTCGTCGCCGGCCTCGATCAGCCGCTTGAACTCGAAGGCCTCGGTCAGCTCGGCGTTTGGCCAGCAGCGCTCGAAGTAGCTCGCACGGTCGATCCCGACGTCAAGCGGGCTGTAGAACGTGAAATCGTCAGCGATGATCTGCTCGAGAGCTCGACGGTCGCGGGACTCATGGGCACCGTAGGTCATGCGGGCGAGCGCAAGGCGGTCGGGGGAAGACATGTGTACTCCTCCGTTTTGGGGGTCATGAGGGTAGACCCGTGTCCGGTCCGGGAGTCATCGCTCGCCAGGGGCCGCCGGAGGCGTAGAGCCCCTGTACGATCGCGTGACCCTTCGACCGGGGAGCTGGGCGTCGCCGTTCTGGGCGGGGCTCGGCCTGGCCGCGGAGGACGTGGAGGCCGGGACCGAGCTGGTACGGCGGGCCGTCGCGCTCAAGCCGGCGTGGCTGACGCTGCTCAAGCGACTCCCCGCCGAGCTTGCACCGACGGCCGCTGCCGTCAGTCAGCGGCTCGGGACGCCCTGACGCGGCCCCTGCAGCTGCAAGGGGGGCCGGGCGTTAGCGTGTGAGGAGGTATGGCCTTGGCTCGACGTCTGCGTCTCGGCGGGGGAAACGACCTCGCGATTGACCTCGGAACCGCGAACACGCTGGTTTACGTCCGCGGTCACGGCATCGCCGTGTCCGAGCCGTCGGTCGTGGCACAGCACACCGAGAGTGGCCGCGTGCTGTCCGTCGGCGACGAGGCCAAGCGCATGATCGGTCGCACGCCGGCGACGATCACCGCCAGCCGGCCCCTGCGCCACGGGGTCATCGCCGACCTGGAGGTCACCGAGGAGATGCTGCGCCAGTTCATCGGGCGCGTGCATCGCGGACGTATCACCCATCCACGAGTGGTCATGTGCGTGCCCTCCGGGTTGACCGAGGTCGAGCTGAGCGCCGTGCAGGAGGCGTGCCTGTCGGCTGGTGCGCTGGAGGTTCACCTGATCGACGAGCCGATCGCCGCGGCCGTAGGCGCGGGCCTGGACATCTCGGCGCCCACCGGGCGGATGGTCGTGGACATCGGCGGCGGGACCAGCGAGGTGGCGACCATATCGATGGGCGCGATGGTCGTGCAGCGATCCCTGCGCACGGCTGGCTATGACTTCGACGATGCGCTGATCGGCTGGCTGCGAAGGCATCACGGGCTCATCGTCGGGCAGCCGACGGCCGAGGCGCTGAAGGTCGAGATCGGCTCGGCGACGCCGCAGGCGCCCGGAAGGGAGGGCGAGGTGCGCGGCCGCGATGCGGTGTCGGGACTCCCGCGTGCGCTGCGGATCAGCAGCGAGGAGGTCAGGGAGGCGCTGCGCGAGGCGGTGCAGATGATCGTCGACGCCGTACGCGGAGCGCTGGAGCAGACGCCCCCCGAGCTCGCGGGCGACATCGCCGACACGGGCATCCTGATGGCCGGCGGCAGCTCGCTGCTCGCGGGCTTCCCCGAGCGGCTGACGCAGGAGACGGGGATTCCCGCGTGGCTGGCCGACTCGCCACTCACGTGCGTGGCTGAGGGCGCGGGGCGTTCGCTCGAGGGCCTGCGCGGGCTCAACCGCAAGGCTCGCGTGTCGCGACGCTACAGCGCGACGTCCCCCTATCGGCGCCCGACGACGGCCGCCGACCGCGCCGCGCAGGCCGGCCATCGCGAGTGACCGCCGCAATGCTTGAGCGCACTCGCGGACACGTGAGCTGAAGACGTCAGCCAGCGGCGCGGTCGAACACGAATACAGGCACCTCGCGGGCTGCGAGGTGTCGAGACCTGGCGATCGCCGGGAGCCGCTCGGTGAATGATCCCCAGAGCAGCTCCGCCTCCTCGCCGCCGGCCTCGCGGGCCTCGACCGCCAGACGCTTCCCGTTCACCTCGATGCTCGCGCGTGGATCGGCGCGCAGGTTCATGCACCACGACGGGTGCCGGTCGCTACCGAGGTTCAGCGCGGTCGCGGCGTACGCGTCGCCGTGGCGCACATACGCGACGACCGTCGACCGCGGGATGCCCGAGCGCCGACCGGTCGTGGTGAGGGCGAGCACCGGCTGGCCGCCGGCCAGCACGCGCGAGCGCCGAATGCGGCCGCCGGCGCGGCGCATGACCACCGCGTGCACACGCCCGACCTTCGGCTGGATGCGGCGGAACCGGGTCAGCGACTTCAGGAGCTTGGCGAAGACCATCTGCTACCCCTATTCTTGAGAGCGTCACAACTAGTCATAACGACTTCTTGAGAGGCTGTCAACTGAATGGGGCGAACGCGCCCGGACCAGAGCCGTGAGGACAAGATGGACGAGATCCTCGCCGCGGCGGAGCAACAGCTGCGGCTGGGCGGCTACCAGGCCCTTTCCGTCGCGGCGATCGCGCGCCAGCTTGGACTCGCGCAGAACGCGATCTACTGGTACTTCCCCTCGAAGGACGAGCTGTTCGTCGCAACGCTGCGGCGCATGCTGGCGGCGATCAGCGCCGGCAAGCCGTCGAGCAGCGTCGGGGACGTGGAGCGGGTCCTCTGGTTCACCGAGCAGTTCCACGCGCTGTCGGACCTGAGGGGCGCGATGAGCGAACGTGCTCGCAGCTCACCGACGGTTGCCGCGTTCGTCGACGAGCTGGACGGGCTGCTCTCACGGATGCTCGCGGGTGCCCTCGCCGGCCACGTCCGGGCCCCGGACCTGCCGATCGCCGTGGAAGCGTTCCGCGCGACCGTCGAGGGAACGTTCGTCAAGGACCTGGATCAGGCCAGCCGGCGTCGGGTGCTCGGCTTCGCCCTCAGGCAGATCATGGGCGAGCAGGATGGCGGCGGGGCCGCCCAGTCCCGCCGGGTTGAACGACCGGCCGGACAGCAGTAGCGTCTGCCCTGTGCCTGGCTGACGTTGACCGCTTCCATATGCGGCCTACGCTCGTCCGCCGCCCTGCGGGCGCATCGACTGGTGCGCCTTGGGCCTGCCGGGGCAGGCGTGGAGGTCAGATCGCGCGCTCACGGCCGCGCCAGTAGGGCTCGCGCAGCCGGCGCTTGAAGATCTTGCCCGAGTCCTCGCGCGGTAGCGAGCCGCTGAACTCGACCAGGCGCGGGGTCTTGTAGCCGGCCAGCCTCGAGCGGACATGCTCGCGCACGTCCTCGGAGGTGAGGCTCACTCCCTCGTCGACTTCGACATGGGCCGCGAGCGCCTCGCCGAACTCGTCGTCGGGGATGCCGAACACGGCACAGTCACGTACCCCGGGCAGCGACAGCAGACAGGCCTCGATCTCGGCGGGATAGATGTTCACGCCGCCGCTGATGACCATGTCGCTGCGACGGTCGTTGAGGTAGAGGTACCCGTCAGCGTCGAGATAGCCGATGTCACCACAGCTGACGAGGCCCTCGCGCTCGACGGCCCGGCGCCTCTCCTCGTCTCCGGCATAGGTGAAGTCGGGCCATACGTCGAGCCACATGTACACCTCGCCGGACTCGCCGGCCGGGACCTCGCCCCCGTCGGCGTCGAACACCTTCACGACGGCCCGCTCGATCGGGCGGCCGACGGTGCCGGGATGCGCGAGCCACTCCCGGCTCGTGCAGAAGACGACAGGTCCCGTCTCGGTGCTGCCGTAGTACTCGGCCACGATCGGACCCAGCCACTCGATCATCGCGCGCTTGACGTCCGGCGGGCACGGCGCGGCGGCGTGAACCACCCACCTCAGCGACGAGAGATCGTAGCCGTTGCGCACGTCCTCGGGCAGAGCCAGCAGCCGCACGAACATCGTCGGCACCATCTGCACCACCGTGACCCGATGCTCGGCGACGATCCTGAGGAACTCCTCGGCCTCGAAGCCGGGCATGATCGTCATGTCCATGCCGCGGATCGCCGACGCGAGCGCATAGACGTTGGGCGCCGTGTGGTACATCGGCGCCGGGATCACGGTGCGCTCGCCGGCCCCGAGCTGGAAGATCTCGCCGAGCAGCGCCTGCGTCTCCTCGCGTTGCCCGTCGGTTGCCGGCGTGCGCACGACGCCCTTCGGTCGTCCCGTGGTCCCCGACGTGTAGATGATGCTGACAGGAGCACCCTCGGGCGGCTGCGCCCACGGCTCACTTGCCTGCAGCCACTCGGGCCACGACACGGCGCCGGCCGGCAGCTCCCCAGCGCCCCCGCCGTCGGCCGGGACGACGATGACGGCCACCCCGTCCGGGACGCTCGGCGCGACCGCGTGCCACAGGTCGGCATGCACCACGAGCGCCTTCGCCCCGCTGTCGAGGAGCACGTGAGCGATCTCCTCCCCACGCCAGTGCCAGTTGATCGGCACGGCGCTTGCCCCGATGGGCACCGTGGCAATCGACGCCTCGAGGAACTCGATCGAGTTGCGCAGGAGCAGCGCGACCCGATCGCCGGTGGCGATTCCGAGCTCTGACAGGCCGCGCGTGGCACGCAGTGCGCGCCCGAACAGATCGGGATAGGTGGAGAAGCGCTCGCCGCAGCGGACGCCGATCTGCCCCTGTGCCGGCACGGGGACGGATGCTATTCGCGTGGGCCCGGAGAACGCTCGAAAGTCGACGACCGGGGGTTTGAAAGGACTGCCGCCGGGTCATACTGTTTTGCGTGGCCGGCGGTCAGGACCAAGCGGCTGGCGGGAATGCCAGCGAGCCTCGGGCGGCTCAGTCCGAGCTCACGGAGCCTCTCCCCCTGGGCAGCTTCCTGAGCGAGGTGCCTGCCGACATCCGCGATGTCTCCTTTCCGACCGTGGTGCGCGGATACGACCGTCGAGCGGTGGACGCATATGTCGAGCGGGTCAATCGCGTCATCGCCGAGCTGGAGATCAGCCGCTCGCCGCAGGCTGCGGTCAAGCATGCCTTGGACCGGGTCGGCGAGCAGACGAGCGGCGTGCTGCAGCGAGCGAGGGAGGTCGCCGACGAGCTGACCGCGACGGCGCTCGCTGAAGCCGAGCACGCGACCCGTAGGGCCAAGGTCGAAGCCGAGGAGATGCTTGAGGAGGCGCAGATGCAGGCGCATCAGCTGCGCGGGCAGTCGAAGGAGGAGGCAGATGAGATCGTCGCCCGCGCGCGTGCCGAGGCAGCCGAGAGCCTCGAGCGAGCCGCGGAGCAGGCGCGGACGCTTCAGGAGAGTGCCGAGGGTCGCCTGCGGGCGCTTCAGGCGGACATCGAGGCATCCGCGAATACGCGCCGCAAGGTGCTCGATGAGCTGCGCAGAACCGCCGCCGAGCTCGACGAGTTCGCAAGCGGAGCGATCGACCGCTCCGAGCCGCCAGACACCGGGAAACCTCACCCGGAGCCGCCCACCGAGAGGATCGCAGCGAAGACCGAGCCTCAGCAGCGCGCCTCGGCTGACGGTGGCTAATCTGGAGAGATGCGCGTCGAGCTTCTCTTCTGGGCGGGTTGTCCCTCCCATCCGAAGGCACTGGCCGACCTTCGCGAGGCGCTGGCGGACACGGGCCTCGACCCAGACTGCGTGATCGTCCGGGAGGTCGATGACGAGCTCGGCGCGGAGGCGGAGGAGTTCGTCGGCTCCCCCACGATTCGGATCGACGGCCTCGACGTGCAGCCGCCCGGCGATGAGCCGACCGGCCTCACGTGCAGGGTCTACAGGCGGCGCGACGGCCGCATCTCGCCGACACCCGACCCCGCCGACCTGCGCGAGGCCCTGCGAGCCGCATCATCGTCGGCGGGAGCAAGGAGCTGAGATGCCTGCGATCGGCGAGCACGCGCCGCCCTTCGAGCTGCCAGACACAGACGGTGGCTTGCATCAACCAGGCGGCGCGCCGGCCACTGTGGTCGTGTTCACGTGCAACCACTGCCCCTACGCGCTGGCCTGGCACGATCGTCTGATGGCGGTCGCGGGTGACTATGCCCGGCAGGGCGTGCGCATGCTGGCGATCAATCCCAATGACGCCGAGCGCTACCCTCGCGACTCGCCCGAGGCGATGCGGGCGCGCGTGGACCGAGGCGACTTCGATGGCGTGCCCTACCTTAGGGACGAGTCCCAGGAGGTCGCCGGCGCGTACGACGCCAGAACCACTCCCGACGTCTTCGTGCTCGACGCCGAAGGCGTGCTCCGCTACCGAGGAGCGCCCGACAGCGACCACGACGATCCCGCGCAGAACGCGGCGTGGCTCCGTGCAGCGCTCGACGCCGTGCTCGAGGGCCGTGCGCCCGACCGGCAGGAGACTCCCCCGGTCGGATGCTCGATCAAGTGGCGAGGGTGAGCCCAGCGCCGCGGCGGCCGCCACGCGAGGCGGTGTAGTGCAAGCCGCCGACCGTCAGACGATCCTGATCACCGGCGCCACCGACGGTCTCGGGCGCGGGCTCGCAACCGAGCTGGCGGCCGCCGGCGCGAGACTGCTCATCCACGGGCGCGACGAGGAGAGGGGTAGGGAGACGATCGCAGAGATCGCCGGGAATACCGCGAATGACGAGCTGCACCTGCTGCTCGCCGACTTCGCGTCGCTCGAGGAGGTGAGCATGCTCGCCGAGCGGGTGACACGCGAGCACGGCCGACTCGATGCGCTCGTCAACAACGCAGGCATCGGGACGACGCTCCCGGGAGACGGACGCCGAATGGAGAGTCGAGACGGATATGAGCTTCGCTTCGCCGTGAACTACCTGGCGGGGTACCTGCTCACGCGCCGTCTGCTGCCGCTGCTCGAGCGCTCGGCGCCCGCGCGCATCGTCAACGTCAGCTCGGCCGGACAGGCGCCCATCGATTTCGACGACGTGTGCTCGAGCGCCGCTACGACGGCGTCCAGGCCTACTGTCAGAGCAAGCTCGCTCAGATCATGTTCACGTTCGATCTGGCCGAAGAGCTCGAGGGTCGCGGCGTGAGCGCCACGTGCCTGCATCCCGCCACCTATATGCCGACGAAGATGGTCTGGGCCGCCGGCGTCGACCCGATCAGCTCACTGCAGGAGGGCGTGCAGGCCACGCTGCCCCTCGTGGCGGATCCCGAGCTCGAGGGCGTGACGGGACGCTACTTCAATGGATTGCGGCCAGCCAGCCCGCACCCGCAGGCAGGCGACCGGGACGCCCGCCGCCGACTGCGCGAGCTGAGCGACCGGCTGTGTCTGGCCTTCGCGCGTGCGAACCCTTCCGAGCCGTGAGGCTTCCGCTCGCCGGTGGGCGGCGAGGTTCCGATGTGGACCATCGCGCAGCGGGCCCAATGCTCCAATCTTGGCCATGTGAAGGAGGGTGATCTTTGGCCGGGGGTCCATACCCCGGACGACCCGCAGCACGCAGAATCGACCACAGTCGTCGTTGGCCGCAGGACCCGCGCCGGTCCACAAATCGAGGAGTACGCGCCTTGGCCTACAAGTCGAACGTCCTGGTTGTCGCCAACCGGACCGCGATGTCAATCGGCCTGGAGGCCGTGCTGCGGGCTCGGGTGGAGAGCGGGCCCGCGAGCTTCACGCTGCTCGTGCCGCTGGGCCGCACCCCTGACGCTCATCGCAGGGTGGAGCGCATGGCCGCGCGCCTGCGCAGCTTGGGTCTCGAGGCCTACGGCGTGGTCGGCGATGTCGACCCGTTGAGCGCGGTGCTCGAAGTCTGGAGCCCTGCCAAGTTCGACGAAATAATCGTCTCCACCCTTCCAGCCTCGACGTCCCGCTGGATGCAGGCGGGCCTGCCGCGACGCGTCGAGCGTGCGACCGGCGCATTGGTCCGCCACGTCGAGGCGCGCGAGGCGCTCACCTCACCGCCCAGCCGCCCGCTCGTCGGCTCAAGAACCTAGGCTCGCGCAGACGACGCGAGGCTGCCGCCGTGAGGCCGGTGGGCGACCCGCCATCGTGAGGGGTCAACGCTCGCCGGCTCCCTGCAGCGTCTCGACGAATGTGCCAAGGGTGTCGGTGGCGGCAAGCAGCTCCGCCAGCTGCTCATCCGAAAGTACCTCCAGGTCGGTTCTCAGGGCCGCTCTGAACTCGCAGCGGAACCCCTCGAAGACCGCTTCTCCCGCCTCTGTGATGCTGACGATCACCACGCGCCCGTCCGCGGGCAGCCCTTCGCGGGCAACCCAGCCCCGTGCCTCGAGCCGCTTGACGAGCAGCGTCATCGTCGGTTGCGCCAGCCCCTCGAGCTCTGCGAGCTCCGTGATACGCCGCGGACCGCCGCTGAGGATGCCGAGGACCTCCCCTTCGGTGCGGGAGATGTCACCCAGGGGCACCTGCTTGACGAGCAGCCGCACCAGCAGCGCGGCGCGTGAGACCAGGTGGGTCGCAACGTAGTCCAGGCAGTCACCCCGCGCTGTGTGTCGAGTTGTGTCGGACGTAGTCACATTGTTCACTATATAGTTCGTGATACTGTTGTCAAGGCATCCATATTGAGCTCCAAGTCAGGAAGGAGCGGGTCATGTTCCATGACATCCTCGTCGCAATCGACGGCTCGCCGGACGCCGACGAGGCGTTGCGACAGGCGATCGATCTGGCCGACTCTCAGCACGCCCGGTTGACTATCTTCAGCGCGGTGGTGACGCCACCGGCGGTCACCTACGTCGGCGTGAGCGGCAACGTGCTCGCCGACCTCACGCGCGACGCGGAGGCCGACGCGGAGCGGACCATGCGCGCCGCCGTAGACCTGGTCCCCGACGGCGTCTCGGTGAGCACCGTGCTGAGTCACGATCCGGTGAGACCCGGACTGCTTCACCAGATAGAGGCTGGACATCACGATCTGCTCGTGATGGGCTCGCGCGGGCGCGGAGCCATCCGCTCTGCGCTGCTGGGGAGCGTCAGCCACTATGCGCTGCATCACAGTCCCATCCCGGTTCTGATCGTGCATGCCGAGCCAGCTCCGCGGCTCGAATCAGGGGCGACGGTCTCGCGCGACGACACGGGTGCGTGGCACGCCGATGCCAGCGCATGACGTGACCCATAAACCGCCCCCGACCGACTGGCAGAGCCTCCCGGACCTCGACGAGCTGCTCGGCAGGGCGCAGGAGACGGCCCGCGGCATGGCCGAGGCCGAGAAGGCGCTTGAGATCGTGCGCCGCCGGTACGGGCAGGCCCGGGACCCGGATGCACAGGGGCGACTCGCCGCAGAGGCGCTCGAGCAAGTCGAACGCCAGCTGAGCCTCGCGCGCGAGCGGCGCCGCCAACTCGACAGCATCGAAGCAAAGCTGTGGGCCAGGCGCAATCGCATCGAGCGGTCGCTCATCCAAGTGCGAGGGAGCGGCTGGTGGCGTGCACGCCGCGCCGGCGCACATGGGGACGCCTCGGTCGAACGGGCGTGACGCCCATCGGGATGTCCGCGATACAGCGATAAGTTGAAGCGGACCCAGGAGCGTCCTACAGGTCACGGGCGAGACTCGGATCCCGCCGTCGCCGCTGGGCGGCTGAGACCGCCAGTCGCATCAGGTCGCGGCCGCCCGCCGGCCACTTGGCACGCAGCGCCTCCACCTGGTTAGCTCTGAGCTGTGCTTGGTCTCCGCGCCGGCGTGACCGCTTGCCTGTTCGACCTCGACGGGGTGCTGACACAGACGGCCAAGGTTCACGCCGCCGCCTGGAAGCAGATGTTCGACGACTACCTCCGCGGGCGTGCGGCAAGCGCGGGCGAAGCATTCGTCCCGTTCGATCCGCTCACCGATTACGACGAGTACGTCGACGGCAAGCCTCGCGATGACGGCGTGCGGTCGTTTCTGGCCTCGCGCGGCATCGAGCTGCCCGAGGGCAGTGCAGACGACCCGCCGGGCGCGGATACGATCCACGGACTTGGGAACCGCAAGAACAAGATCTTGCTCGAGCTGATCCAGACGGAGGGCGTGCAGCCCTACGAGGGCTCGGTTCGCTACGTCGAAGCGGTCCGCGCCGCGGGACTCCGCCGCGCCGTCGTCTCGTCCAGCACCAACTGCCGCGACGTGCTCGCCGCCGCCGGAATCCAAGACCTGTTCGAGCAGGTGGTCGACGGCGTGGTCGCAGAGCGCGAGCACCTGCGGGGCAAGCCGGCTCCCGACACGTTTCTCGCGGGCGCGCGGGCCCTCGGCGTCGAGCCTGTACAGGCAGCCGTGTTCGAGGACGCGCTGGCGGGCGTCGAGGCCGGCCGAGCGGGCGGCTTCGGCTTCGTCGTGGGCGTGAATCGGGTCGGCCAGGCCGAGGCGTTGAGGGCACACGGCGCCGATGTCGTGGTAGACGATCTGGCCGACCTGCTCGAGGCGCCGTGATCCAGCATCTGGGATTCCAGGTCGAGCCCTGGGCCGTCCGGGAGACCGAGCTGGACCTAGACAGGCTCCAGCAGACGGAGTCCGTCTTCGCACTGGCGAACGGCCACATCGGGCTGCGGGGAAACCTCGATGAGGGCGAGCCATTCGGTTTGCCTGGCACCTACCTGGCTGGGTTCTATGAGGTACGCCCGCTGCCCTACGCCGAGCCCGGCTACGGAGACCCGGAGGCCGGCCAGACGATCATCAACGTGACCAACGGCAAGATCATGCGTCTGCTCGTCGAGGACGAGCCGCTGGACATCCGCTACGGCGAGCTGCGCAGCCACGAGCGGGTGCTCGATCTCAGGGCAGGAGTGCTGCGCCGCACGCTCGAGTGGGTGTCTCCGGCGGGGCGTCCCGTGCGGATCACCTCCACGCGCCTGGTCTCCTTCGCACAGCGGGCTGTCGCAGCGATCCAATACGAGGTCGAGGCGCTCGACGGCACGACGGCCGTGGTCGTGCAGTCGGAGCTCGTAGCGAACGAGACGCTGCCGCGCGCGGAGCGGGACCCACGCGCCGCGGAGGCGCTCGCCTCGCCGTTGCAGTCCGAGCTCTTTCGGGCACAGGACAAGCGTGCGGTGCTCGCCCACTCGACCCGCGCGAGCGGCCTGACGATGGCGGCCGAGATGGATCACGTCATCGAGGGGCCATCGGGCACCGAGGCGACCTCCGAGAGCATCGACGACCTGGTGCGCGTCCTCGTGACCGCCGATCTCGAGCAGGGTGAGCCACTTCGCATCGTCAAGCTCCTCGGCTATGGGTGGTCGAGCCAGCGCACGCTGCCGGCCATCATCGACCAGGTCGCGGCGGCCTTGGCGCAGGCGCGGCACGACGGTTGGGACGGCCTCGTGGCCGAACAGCGCGCGTACCTCGACGAATTCTGGGATCGGGCCGACGTCGAGATCGACGGCGACGCCGAACTGCAGCTGGCTGTCCGGTTCGGGCTGTTCCACATGCTCCAGGCCGGAGCGCGGGCCGAGAACCGGGCGATCCCCGCCAAGGGCCTGACGGGACCGGGCTATGAGGGACACACGTTCTGGGACACGGAGAGCTTCGTCCTGCCGGTCCTCACGTACACGATCCCACGGGCGGCCCGCGACGCGCTGAGATGGCGCCATCGCACGCTCGGGCTCGCGCGAGAACATGCGAGCTCGCTGGGATTGAAGGGCGCGGCGTTCCCGTGGCGGACGATCCGGGGGCAGGAGTGCTCGGGCTACTGGCCAGCGGGGACCGCCGCGTTCCACATAAATGCCGATATCGCCGACGCCGTCCTGCGCTATCAGGCGGCGGCCGACGACGATGAGGCTTTCGCGAGCGGCGTCGGCCTCGAGCTGCTCGTCGAAACGGCCCGCCTTTGGCGTTCTCTTGGTCACCACGACGCCGCGGGCCGCTTTCGCATCGACGGCGTGACGGGCCCCGACGAGTACAGCGCTATCGCCGACAACAACGTCTACACCAACCTCATGGCCGAGCGTAACCTGCGCGAGGCCTTTGACGCCGCGCAACGCAATCCGCAGCGTGCCGCCGACCTGGGGGTCGACGACGAGGAGGCCGCCGGGTGGCGCGACGCCGCGCAGGCGATGCTCATCCCCTACGACTCCGAACAGCGGGTCCACGCCCAGGCGGAGGCGTTCACCGACCATGAGATCTGGAACTTCGACGCCACCACCCCCGAGCAGTATCCGCTGCTGCTGCACTTCCCCTACTTCGACCTCTATCGCAAGCAGGTCGTCAAGCAGGCCGACCTGGTGCTGGCGCTGCACGTCCGCGGCGACGCCTTCAGCGACGAGGAGAAGGCGCGCAACTTCGCCTACTACGAGCGGCTGACCGTTCGGGACTCCTCGCTGTCAGCCTGCACGCAGGCGGTCATCGCGGCGGAGGTCGGGCACCTCGAGCTGGCGTACGACTACCTCGCAGAGACTGCACTGATCGACCTCGACGACCTCCAGCACAACACCCGCGACGGGCTGCACATCGCATCGCTCGCGGGGACGTGGATAGGCGCCGTCGCCGGGTTCGGCGGGATGCGCGACCACGGGGGAATCCTGAGCTTCATGCCTCACCTCCCCCAGGCGCTGAGCCGGCTGTCCTTCCGCGTCTGCTTCCGTGGACGAAGGCTGCTGGTGGAGGTCGGGCACAGACACGCGACCTACTCCCTGCTCGAGGGCGCCTCTCTCGAGATCATCCATCACGGCAAGAAGGCGACCGTCGAGACGGGGCGACCGCTGAGGCGCTCGATCCCCAAACCCCCCGCGCGCGATGCGCCGAGCCAGCCGCCCGGACGCTCACCGCTGCGGCGAGTACCGCGCGAACCCACGAGGGTCGCGTAGATTGGCAAACCGATGACCGAGCTGAAGCGAGAGGCCACGATCAGATGGCTGGACCACCCTCCGGGCGGAACGCCTCGCCTCACCGTCGGAAGCGAGGCGATAACGCCCTCTCTGCCGCTGAGCGTGGATCGCCATGCCGCCCATCCGCTGGCTGCGTCACCGGGCGAGCTGTTTGCGGGCGCGGTCGGCGCAACCTTCGCGTGGCTCACCGCCGAGCGGCTCCTCGGCGAAGGCACCCAGGCTCGCGAGCTCACCGCCTCCGTGACGCTGACGATGTCAGGCGAGGCCGGCGACGATGCGCAGCTGGCGTTGAGTGCCGTCGCATGTCAGGTGACGGCCCGCGTCCCGAGCATCGACCAGGACCAGCTGCAGGTGGTGGCCATAGCCGCTATGGCGAGGTGCGTCGAGGCGCTGGGCCTCCACGCCGAGCGCATCGACGTCACGGTAGAGGCCTCGCTGGAGAGTGCTTAGGTTCTGCGCAGAGGCCAGCGTCGGTCTTAGGATGCGTCACGGTCCACGGCGGAGTGGGATATGACGATCCGGACTACTGCGGTCGCACGCATCGAAACGTCGCAGCGTGTGACCGTGCGCGCGGCGGCCGCGCTCGTCGTCCTGCTGGTCGCGCTCGCCGGGCTCGCGCCCCGGGCGAGGGCGGAAACCCCGGTGCAGCTCGATCCGCACGGGGTGTCGGTCACCGCGTACGGCGGCTGGTCGGCTTGGAGCCGTGCGGACCCGGCGACGGGGCGCTATGCGCTCGTGACCCGCTCGCCGCGGGGTGCGGTCTCGCTTCCCGCTGTCGCCGAGCGCGCCTCTCCGTTCGACGTCGAGCTCGGGCCCGCACACGGCTCGCAAGTCGCCGCCGTCTACTCGCGATGCACCGACGCCGCAAACCTCACGGGCTGCCACATCTTCGTGCTCGAACTCGCAGCCGCCGGCGCGACCGAGCACACGCTTACCCCGCCGGGCGGCGGCTCAGACCACGAGCCCGCCCTCTGGGACGGCCGCCTCGTTTTTCTGCGGCGCACCCCGTCGGGAGGCACCCGCCGGCCCGACAGCATCCTCGTCTGGAAGGTCGGCAGCCGGACGCTGCAGAGGCTCGCCCTGCCGAGCTCTCGCGGCAATCGCAACGCCGGCTGGCCGGCAGGCCTGACGGGGCGAATCAGCTCGCTGACGTTCAACGGCAAGCAGGTCGGTTACGCCACGTCCAACGTGGTCGGGACCTTCGGCGAGTCGAGCCTGCGGTTCGAGCCGCTGGGCGGGCGCCCCGAGCTGATCGACCAGGAGACGGGCGGAGCGGGGAACGCGTGCACACCCGAATTCGTCTCGCCGGTGCTGGCTGGGCAGTGGCTGTACGCCTACCTCCACGCGTGCGATCCGACGGCGAATCCCCATCTCGACCGCCTGACGCGCTACCGCCACGGAGAAGTGCAGAGCGCCACCTACACCTTCGTCCACGCCGGCGACGAAGCGGTCAGCTCGGCCGTCCTGGATGGCGCGGCGGTCGAGTGGGACGCATATGGGATCGAGCGCCTGGCCCATGTCTCATGGCGACGGATCGCGCCACCCGTCCCGCAGACGTTCTGCAGCCGCTCGGACCCCTTCTGCTGAGGACGATAACCACAGGCAGGAGATGGCCTCAGGTGTGGCGGGGAGCCTTTTCAGATCCCGCCACGACTACACGCCCTCAGCTCGCGCGAGCTCTCCCGCGACCTCGCCGCGGCGGGGATCCGCCTCGGCGCCCCGTCCTTTGGGCACGAGCACGCCGGCGAGGAGGCATATGAGCAGAAAGCCGGTCGCCATCAGGAACGTCTCGCTGAACCCGGTGACCGTCGGATGGCCATGCGCCGTGTGCGAGGCGATGAAGGTCGCAGACAGCTGCCCGCCGAGCGCGCCGCCCAGCGTCCTCATGACGGTGTTCATGCCGCTCGCGACTCCGGTCTGGCTGCTGGATACGGCCTGAACTATCAGGTTGCCAAGCGCCGAGAAGGCGAGGCCGATGCCCACGCCGAGCAGGCCGGCGGCGATCAGCAGATCGTAGGGGTGACTGTGCGCGATGGCGAGCAGCGCGAAGGACGCCGTGGTGAAAGCCGTCCCGCCGATGAGCGCGGCGCGCGAGCCGAAGCGCTGGGCGATGCGCCCTGCGTAGAGGCCGAAGATCGTCGTTCCGATGGTCGACGGCAGCAGGTACAGACCGGATACGACGACCGACGAGCCGAAGCCGAAGCCGGTGCTCTTTGGCAGTTGCGCGATCTGGGGAAGGACGATGAACGACGCGTACATTCCGGCGCCAAGCAGGAACGCGGACAGGTTCGTGGTCCACACGCCGCGGATTCGCATCATCGTCATGTCGATCAGCGGATTTCGGCTGCGCACCTCGACCGCGATCCACACGATCGAGACGATCAGGCCGAGAAGGATGAGGCCGAGCGTCTTGGTGGAGCCCCAGCCCCATGTGGTCGTCTGGCTGATCGCCAGCAGCACCGTCGAGATGCCAACGGTCATCAGCGCGGCGGCCAACCAGTTGATCCGTCCCGGGACGCGAATCGGAGACTCCGGGATGAACCTCCACGTCGCCACGGCGGCAATGATGGTGGCGACGAGGGGGATCCAGAACAGCCAGTGGTAGTTGAGGTGCTCGACGATGACGCCCGAGAGCACGATTCCCACGCCGGCGCCCGCGCCGAGGATCGCCGACAGCAGCCCGATGCTGCCCGCCACCTTCTCGCGCGGGAACTCGTCGCGGACGATGCCGAAGGCGAGCGGGAAGACCCCGCCGCTAGCTCCCTGGATGAAGCGGGCGACGATCATCACTCCCAAGGAGCTCGACACCGCGGCCAGCAGCGTGCCGGCCGCGAGGACGACGAGCGTCACGAGCAGCAGGCGCTCCTTTCCGTACATGTCGCCGAGGCGGCCCAGGATCGCCGTCCCGACCGACGCGGAAAGCAGGTATGCGGTGAGCAGCCACGTGACGCCGGTCTCGCTCGTGTGAAGCGAGTGCTGCAAGGTCGGGAGCGCTGGCACGACCGACGAGCTCAGCATCGCGTAGGCCAGCCCGCCTAGCGAGAGGACCGCCAGGATCAGCGTCGGATGGGTGCGGTCTGTCGTGGTTGAGGTCAATGTCTAGCCATCACGAAACGAAGCGGAGCGGAATGGGGTCGTTCCCATCCGCCGCCTACGACATACCCTCAACCCGTCCACTACCATAGCGGAATGAGCATTCCGGTCCCCACCCCAACGGCCTGCTGGGCGGATCTCGACGCCGAGGACAAGCGCACCAGGCTGCTGCGTGCGGCCGGCGAGGTGTTCGCGCGGGACGGCCTCGACGCACCGATGCCGGCGATCGCAGCCGCCGCCGGAGCAGGTGTCGGCAGCGTCTATCGCCAGTTTCCGTCCAAGCGCGACCTGCTCGCGGCGCTGGTGGTCGAGCGGCTGAAAGACACGGCGGACGGCGCCGAGGACGCGCTGGCGAGCATCGACGGCCCGTGGACGGCTCTCACCGGGTTGCTGTGGACCCTGGCTGAGCGCCAGGCCGCTGATGACGTGCTCGCCGAGGCGATGGCAACCGTCTCTGAGCATCCGTCCGTGCAGCAGGCGCTCGCAAGCACATTGGAAGCCCTCGAGCACCTGCTCGCCGCCGCCCGCGCCGAGGGCCGGCTCAGGCCCGACGCCACGACGCTCGACCTGCGGCTGCTGTTCGCGGCTACCCGCGCGGCCGGGCAGCTCGAGCCGGGCGCCTGGCGACGGATGCTCGCGCTCGGGATCGACGCTCTGGACGTGACGGCCCAGGCCCTGTCGAGCTCGCTGGCCTGAGCGCCTCGCTGCGCGTCAGGCGGCCGCGCTGCGCAGCAGAACGCGGGCAGCGTCCAGCGCGGTTCGCAGCTGGCTGGGGTCACGGCGAACCTGTGTGAGCAGCAGGCCGCCTTGAAGCAGCGCCATCGTGGCGGTCGCCAGGCTCCCCGGATCCGCGGTCACCGAGAGGCGACCGCGTTCCTGCATGCGCTCGAGGCCCTCGCGCAGACGCCCCTCCCAGCGTTCGAAGCCGTCAGCCAGGCCGAGCCGAGCTAGCGGGTCCCGCTCGGCGAGCTGACCGACGAGCGATCCGATGGGACAACCTCCCCGAGCCTGGCGCTCCTCCTGGAAGGCCACCAACGCACGGAACCAGCGGTCGATCCCGGCCCATGTGTCGAGATGATCGAGCAGCTCGTCCTGCGCGAGCAGGACGGAGTCGGTGGTGGCCCGGACGACAGCACGAATCAGGTCGTCGCGGTCGTCGAAGTAGTGGTAGAGCTGGCTGCGGCTCGCGCTGGCACGCGCCCCGACGTCATCGAGGCTCATCGCGGCTGCGCTCTTCTCGGCGACGAGCTCGGCTGCCGCCTGGACGATGCGCGCCCGAGTGCTCTGTCCTTTCGTTGTCAACGGCTGCAGTTGCGACACACATGCAGTCTACCGGTTGGACTTGACAGTCCATTGGCCGGCTGCTGTACTGCGGGAATGGACTGTGCAGTCCAGTGATGCGCCTTCGCCGCCGCGATGCCCATACGTGGTCCCAGCAGCACCTTTCGCACTACGTCGAGGGCGATCTGAGCTGGCGTGCCCGCCGGCGCTTGGAGCTCCATGCCGAGGAGTGCCCTGACTGCAGCCTCGGAATCCGCGCCCTACGAGCCCTTGTGCGTCTCCTGCACGGCTCCATCGACCGATCAGATGCGCCCTTGCCGGCTGGCATCTTCGACCGGGTCCGGGCCGATGCCGCACGCTCGGACGCCAACGGCGAGGAGGGCGAGGAGTCATGACGCGCCCGCTCGGGACCCCCGTCACGGGTCGGGCGCCGGAGCACGAGCTCGTCGGTCGCGCCCAGGCTGGAGACGTCGCCGCCTTCGAAGCACTTGCCGTGATCCACGCCGCCCGTCTCTACGCGGTCGTGCTGCGGTTCGTCGGTGACGGGCGTGAAGCCGAAGACGTTCTCCAGGAGACCCTGCTGCGTGCATGGCGGGGGATCGGGAGCTTCACGGGTCGTGCGATGGTCTTCACCTGGCTGTACCGCATCGCGGTCAACGAGTCCAACCGCGCCCTGGAGCGGCGCCTGCGACGGCGTGCGACCGTGCCGGTCGACGAGGAGGCGGTAAAGGTTCCGGCCCCACCGCATGAGGGGCCCGCAGACCGAGCCGAGCAGCGGGAGCTACGCGAGGTACTCGAGCTCGCCATCGCCGAGCTCGACCCCCCATACCGCACGGCGCTCGTTCTGCGCGACGTGGAGGGCCTCTCGACACGCGACGCGGCGAAGATCGCCGGCGTCGGCGAGGCGGCGTTCAAGAGCCGGCTGCACCAGGCGCGACTGAAGGTGCGTGCTGCGGTGGGCGACACGGCCCTGGTTGCCGCCGCCCGAGGTTGAGCAGGCACGGCCTCGCATTGACGTCGTCCTGACTCGCCGCCAATCCTCGATCAACCGTTTTCTGGACTCGCCGGTCCAAGAGTGTGACGGCTTACGGCCGGGGCGTGAACGCCTCGGGACATTCCCGCGAAAGGGGACTCATCCATGGTATTGCTCCAATCACTGCGCACGGGCCGGCGTCTGACGAGCGTGTTGCTCGCAGCGCTCCTCGGCGTGCTGCTTCTCGTCATCTCGGGAGCGCCTGCGTCGGGCGCCTCGGCGCACCGCGTGCGGGGACACCACTCCGTAAAGCGCCGCGGCGCCCGCCACCAGGCAAAGAGAGCCGGCCGCGACGGTTCGCCCGGCGCCGCCGGCGGACTGGGACAGCTGACGGGGCTGCTACCGCGCAACCACCTGACCACCGAAAGCGCGATCCAGGTTGACCTCAACAAGGAGACCGTACGTCTCCCCATCTACAAGGGCACGGCACCGGTGCCGAACGGGCAGGCGGGCCAGACGGAGACGGTCTGGTTCGTTCTACTCGACGCCTCAGACTCAGGCCTCGCGCACGACCTCGGCGTGAACTTCGCGCCGAAGCTGGCGAACATAGGCGTGGGCTGCCAGGCATGCGTGCAGACCGTCACAATCGACTCGCCCTCGCCCGCGCAGAACCGCTTTGGACCGGCGGTGGTGCACTTCCAGGGCGCTCCGGACTTCAGCCCCACGAGGGTCGCGGTACCGGGACCGAGTGGCTTTCCCCTCAAGTCGTTCCAGCCCGGTGCCGTCGCCGCCCCGGGCTACAGCCCGTTCATCAAGATCGATGGATCGAATGTCGTCTACAACGCGCCGATCATCGCGACCGGCGAAGGCCCATTCGACGTCGTCCGCCACACCAACACAGGTGACCGCGTGCTCGGAGTGCACATCGCGCCGCCGTCGCCTCCTGGCCAGTTCCTGCAGTCGTACGCCGACCTGCTGTTCGTCAAGGGCTTCGACGCCGGCCAGCCGATCGTGTATCTCAGCACCGACGCCGGGCAGCCGCTGACAGCCGTGCTTGAGCGCTCAACCTACGTGCCGGCTCTCAACGAAGCTGCGTACAACGGTGGCGACGACTTCCTGGGTTCGTCACGTGAGCGTCTGTTCGGATTCATCAACGGCCAGACCGGCGGCGGCAACGAGCAGTCGCAGGGGTTCCAGCACCTGGTGCTCGACGGTCATGCGGGCGAAGACGCCTCAGCGGAAAACACGGGCCTGATCAATGCGCTCCGAAACGGCGGAGACCTACTCAACGTGTTCGGCGATTTCCCGACGCTCGCCAGTCCGCGGCACGCCGACGCCTACAGCCCGCTGTGGGATGCGCAGCTCGGCCTGTGGACAGAAAAGGCGGTCAAGGAGGGGCTCAACAAGCGCCAGATCGACGAGAACCAGGTCTTCAACCTGGCGGCCACCCGGCCCGATCTGCTGACGGGAGTCAATCCCGCCACAGGTGAACCCGCTCCCTACGGCTCAGTTGGCGTCGACATCAACTGTGCGGTCATCGCCTTCACAGCCGATGCGCCGACGGCCAACCTCGCCGAACCCGCGCCTAACTCGCAGTTCCCGCCGCTCTAGGCGAGGCAGATCCTGGACTGGGAGGAGCTGGGTGCTCCTCCCAGTCCACTGCTACATCTGACCGCTGCCGGCAGTGTCCAGCTCGCGCCATCCACCGCGGCCCACCACCCAATTAGAGTGAGCGAGCATGGCGATTCAGATCCCAGATGCGGTCCGTGAGCTGCTCGACGCGCCGAACTACGTCCACCTCTCCGCGCACGCTTGGCTTCGTCCACGAGCCAGGCTGACGAGCTGCGCCCTGGACACTCGCTCCTACAGGCGCGCGCGCGCCGTGCGCTAGCGAGCTGAGAGGCCCGACGGCTCGCCGTCGGGCCTGGCCGATGAGCCGGGTCTGGCATCGAGAAAACGCTCGACGGCGTCTGGCGCGAGCGGCTGAGCGAAGAGGAAGCCCTGCGCGAGGTCGCATCCCTCCCGCTGCAACTGAAGCACCTGGCTGCTCCGCTCGACTCCCTCCGCGAGGGTCTGCAGGCCGAGTGCCCTGCCGAGCTGAATGAGCGTGTGCGTCAGCGCGTGCCCCTCGCCCGAGAGTGTCAAGCCAGCGATGAAGGTGCGGTCGATCTTGAGCGAATCGACCGGGAACTGACGCAGGTAGGCGAGCGAGCTATAGCCAGTTCCGAAGTCGTCGACGGCGATCCGGACGCCCAGCTCCTTCAGTTCGCTGAGCAGGTGCGCTGTTGAATCCGGTTTGCGCATGAGGACCGTCTCGGTGATCTCCAGGGTCAGCCTTGCCGCGTCGAGACCGCTGTCGTGCAGAGCGGCTCGCACCTCATCGACGAATTCCGCCCGCTCGAGTTGTCGAGCGGAGACGTTGACCGAGATGTTCAAGCGATATCCGTTGTCCTGCCAGGTGGCGGCCTGCACGCAGGCCTGCTGGAGCACCCACCGGCCGATCGGAACGATCAGCCCGCTGTCCTCGGCGATCGGGATGAACGCGTCGGGCGAGATCACGCCGCGGCTGGGATGGCGCCACCGGAGGAGCGCCTCAACGCCCACGACCTCCTCATTCCGGAGGTCCAGCATCGGCTGATAGACGAGAAAGAGCTGATCCGCGTCGAGCGCGTCGGCGAGGTCCATCTCGAGGTGTATGCGATCCTGCGCGACGGTCTGCATCGCTGACTCGAACCGGACGTAACCGTTCTTGCCGACCGCCTTGGCCTTGTACAGAGCGAGGTCCGCATCCTGTAGCAGGCTTTCGGCCGAGGCCGGCCGGCCGGTGGCAATGCCGATGCTCGCCGTCACAGAGATGGGGGAGGCCGCGGGTGAAGGCAGCGCGATCGGCTGGCGGATCACGTCGAGGATGCGCTCGGCGACGAGCTCTGGGGCGGCGTCCAGACCGACGGTGTCAACGAGCATCACGAACTCGTCTCCGCCGAGGCGACCGACGGTGTCGCTGTCTCGGAGCACGGCCAGGAGTCGTGCTCCGACCGTCCGCAGCACCTCGTCCCCGGCCTGGTGGCCGAACCTGTCGTTGATCTGCTTGAAGCCGTCGATGTCCATGAACAACGCTGTGACGGGCACGTCCAGGCGGCGGGCCCGGGCGAGGATCTGCTCTGCCCTGTCCAGAACCAGGCTTCTGTTCGGCAAGTCTGTCAGCGGATCGTGAAGCGCCCGATATTCGAGCTCCTCGGTCTTCTCCCCGACCAGCCCCCACGCCTGCTGACGGGAGCGCGAAAGGGCAAGGTAGAGCAGGAAGGCGAGGGTCGTCACGAGCAGGCCGAAGCCCAGACCGAGCAGGCCCTGAGAGTTGGCTGAGACCGCATTGCTTGCGGTCCCTGTCATCTCGACCAGCCAGCCTTCGGGCAGGCTGGTGCGCTCTGAGTAGCCAGGTGAGCGGCCTCCCGGGTTGGCGCCGGCGCGACCGATCAGCTGCAGCGGGCCGCCGAGGTCCCTGTGGTAGAGCGCCATCGTCAACGACCGAGCTCCGACGGCTGATTGGATGAGCGCGCCGCTGTCAAATGATGCGCCGATGATGCCGGTCACCGCAGCCCGCCTGCCAGCGACCGTCGTTATCGGCGCCCCGCGCCGGTAGACGGCTGCGCCGATCGCGACCAGGGTCGGCCCGCTGTTGGCCCGGAACGGTGTGACGATGAACGATCCCGTGTCGGTCGCCGTCCGGATCAAGCCGGCGTACGGCGACGGGGCAGTGCCCGGGGCTGTCGGTGCGCAGTAGTCGGGCAGTCCGGGATACGCCACGGTCGCCGCTGGGTTCCCGACGATGGCTCGGACCAGGCAATAAAGTGGGCGCGGGCCG
>JAOPZM010000230.1 GCA_025964115.1 Solirubrobacterales bacterium | reverse complement strand
TGTGCGCCGCCCACGAGGGACCGCTCTCGAGCGCCGATGCCGAGTTCCTCGGGCCACGCTGGGAGGCCCACGCCGAGGTGCTGCTCAGCGCCGGTGATCTGCGCCGCAGACCCGCCCACACGCGGCGCGCAGAGGACCGCGGCTCTCAGGACGTCTCGGCCCGTCGGGAGCTGACGTCGAACACGTACGTGCCCCGCCGGCACGGCAGCTACCCGGCAGCGGAGGTCTCGCTCCGCTCGGCCTCGCCGGAGAGCTTCGCGATCGTCGACGTCTCCTCGGGTGAGCTGCTCGGCGCGACCGAGGCCGCGCGAGCCCACTCGACTGTGCACGAGGGCGCCGTCTACCTTCACCTCGGGCGCTCCTACGAGGTCCGCGAACTCGATCTCGACCGGCGGCGCGCGCTCGTGTCGCCGTTCGACGGCGACTGGTACACGCAGCCCAAGCGCCAGACCGACACGGAGATCGTGCGCCTGCTCGACCGCCGCGAGCCGCTGGGCGTGACGCTGTCCTTCGGCGAGGTGAGCGTGACCGACACGGTCCTCGCCTACCAGCGCCGCCGCCTGTCCGACCATGCGCAGGTTGACCTCATCTCGCTGGAGCTCCCGCCCACGAGCTTCTCGACGCAGGCTCTCTGGTTCGAGCTGCCGATCGGAGATCGGCCAGCAGGCGAGCTGGACGAGTGGCTGCCGCTGGAGGCGCTCCTCGGAGCGCTGCATGCCACCGAGCACGCGCAGATCGCGGTGCTGCCGCTGATCGCGATGTGCGACCGCTGGGACATCGGCGGGCTCTCCACCAACTACCACCCACAGACCGGCGCCCCCACGATCTTCATCTACGACGGGCATCCCGGCGGGATCGGGATCGCGCGAACGGCCTACGCGCGCTTCGAGGAGCTCTGCGAGGATGCACGAGCGCTGATCGCAGAGTGCCCCTGCGCGAGCGGCTGTCCCTCCTGCGTGCAGTCGCCGAAGTGCGGAAACCTGAACGAGCCCCTCTCGAAGGCCGGCGCGGTTGGTCTCCTCGAGAGGATGCTGCACGCCGCCGCGGAGCAGGCCGTTCCCGCGCACCTCTGAGCGCGGGCGGCACGCGTCAGGGCGGACCCCCTAGGCCCGATTTCCCCGCGCGACCTTGCGCAGATCGATCGTCTCGTCGTAGAGCCTCGCGCTGACACCCTCCTCGAGGGCGACGTCGCGCAGTGGGCGCCCGGTGGCCGTAGCCTTTTTGACGATCTCCGTCGCCTTGTCGTAGCCGATGGCGCCGTTGAGAGCGGTGGCGACCGCGAGCGTGGCGCCGGCGGAGGCTTCGGCTCCTGCGCGGTTGACCTCGATGCCGTCGACGCACTTCTCGGCGAAGACGCGCGACGCCGAGGTCAGCAGGTGCAGCGACTGCAGCAGGTTGCGGGCGATCAGGGGGATGCGGACGTTGAGCTCGAACTGCCCCTGCATCCCGCCGACTGTGATCGCGGTGTCGTTGCCGATCACCTGGGCGGCGACCTGCAGGACGACCTCGGGTATGACCGGATTGACCTTCCCGGGCATGATCGAGGAGCCCTTCTGGAGCTCGGGCAGCAGGATTTCGGCGAGACCCGCGCGCGGTCCGGAGCCCATCAGCGCGAGGTCGCCGGCGATCTTCGTGAGCGAGACCGCCAGGACCTTCAGCGCGCCCGAGAGCTCGACCAGAGCGTCGCGATTTGCCTGCGCCTCGAAGTGGTCCAGCGGAGGGGCGATCTGCTTCAGCCCCGATTCCCTGCGCAGGCGTGCGCGAACCCTCTCGGCGAACCTCGGGTGCGTGTTCAGGCCCGTGCCCGTTGCGGTGCCGCCGAGGGGGATCTGGCCGACGTGTACGAGTGCCGCCCGCACTCGCTCGGAGGCGAGCGCCATCTGAGCGGCGTAGCCAGCGAACTCCTGCCCGAGCGTGACCGGAACCGCGTCCATCAGATGCGTCCGACCTGCCTTCACGACGTTCTGGAAGCTCCTCGCCTTCCTCGCGAAGGAGCGTTCGAGCTCTTTGAGCGCGGGCAGCAGCTCGTTCTGCGCGACGTCGAGCGCGGCCAGGTGCACCGCGGAGGGGAAGACGTCGTTCGAGGACTGGCCCATGTTGACGTGGTCGTTGGCGTGGATCGGCTCGCCGGCCAGGCGCGCGATCACCTCGTTTGCGTTCATGTTCGTCGAGGTGCCCGAGCCGGTCTGGAAGACGTCGATCGGGAACTGGCTGTCGTGCTTTCCGGCGGCGATCTCCGCCGCGGCCTTCCCGATGCGAGAGGCGTTGCGCTTGGAGAGCAGGCCGAGCTCGCCGTTCACCGTCGCGGCGGCACCCTTGACGCGCGCCAGCCAGTGGATGACGGACAGCGGAACGGTCTCACCCGAGATCGGGAAGTTCTCGACGGCCTTCGTGGTCTCCATGCCCCACAACTGCTTCTCCGGCATTGACTCTCCTTGATCGTATCGGCGGAGCGGAACCCTATCCGCAGAAAGCCACGAGCTCGCGCGCGAGCCCGACCGGATCGTCGTAGGCCATCAGGAAGCCGGTGCTCTGGAGCACGCGCAGCTGTCCGTGGGGCAGCATTTGAAGTGCCTCTTCGGCGACGGCCAGAGGGTGCAGCGGATCACGGTCGGCCCACAGCAGCAGCACCGGCATCTCGAGCCGCGGGTAGAGGTCGAGCAGATGCACCTGCGCTCCGCGAGGCCATGCACGCGCACATCTGGCCCAGGAGCGGGCGAGGCTCGAGTTTCCCGGCACGTCGGCGAAAGCGTGCCTGACGAGGTTCGCTGCCGCGGGGTTTCCGCGCGCAGAGAGGCGCGCCGCGCGCTGCGGGGTGAAGACCACGCGCGTGCCCTGGGACAGAAGACGGTCGAGGCCGGGGACTGCCGCGCCGCGTGCCGCCCAGCGCCAGGCGCTGCGCAGCCGGGGATGCACGGGCTCGGTGTGCATGCGGTTGGGCATCAGCACGAGGCGCGCCGGGCGGATGTCTCCGGTGAGGACTCCGTGCATCAGGATCTCCGCGCCGGCGTCGTGGCCGGCCAGCAGCGGCCTCGGGCCGAGGACCTCCGCGACGAATCCCCCGAGCACCTCTGCGAACCAATCGAGCGTGTAGGGATGGCGGGGGTTGTTCTCCGAGTCGCCGTGGAGCGGCAGGTCGGGGAGCACCACGCGGAAGCGGTCGGCCAGCTGCTCGACCGCCGGCTCCCACTCCTTGTGCGAGAGCAGCCCGGAGTGCAGAAGTGCCAGCGGCGGCCCGGCGCCCAGCTCCCGGTAGGCCACACGCGCGCCGTCAGCGTGGTGATAGAGGCGCAGCCGCATGGCTGCATCGTAGGCTCGTGAACGCGGCGCCGGACGCGTGGCGTCGCGCCGTGCCACGCGCGTCTCGGGGCGGGCGGCCCTAGGGGTGCACGAGCTGGTAGGCGCGGACCGGCCCGCTCGAGGTGCTGGCGCTGAAGGAGAACACCAGGTACCTGACGCCGTGATAGGAGACGGCCCCCCGGGTGGGCAGACTCGCCGGTCCGGGGCTGGTGCTCCCGGACAGCTGGTGGGAGCCGGAGCGCACGTAGCTGAGCGCGCCGAGGAGACTCCCCATCGTCGAGACGAAGCCCGAGACCGGCGCTCCGACCAGCTGGAAGCGGCGCCAGATGTGCTGCGCGATTCGATTGAGCTCTGAGGTCTTGATCATCGTGCAGCTGACCGCCGAGGAGGCGGCCCTTGGCACGAGCATCGAGACCTTCAGCGGTCCGCTTGGGTAGGCCTGGGCGGCGAAGGAGAAGACCTCGTACGCAGCGCCCCGCCAACTTACGGGCCCCTGGTCGGGGATGAACGTCTGTCCTGGCGAGAAGGTGCCTTCGACGGGGAGCCGGCGTGAGCCCTGACGCATGAGCAGCGGATAGCCGATGTAGCGGCTCTCGAGCTTGGCGTAGCCTGAGTCGTCCTGCACGGAGAGCAGGTAGTGACCGACCGTGCGTCCGTCGAAGCGCAGGCTGCCACCGACGGGTGCGAGGATGTAGGGACCACCCACATCCGCCAGCAGCGAGCCGCCCTGGGTGATGCGCAGGCGCACGACATGCGTGTGGGAGAA
>JAOPZM010000204.1 GCA_025964115.1 Solirubrobacterales bacterium | reverse complement strand
GTAGAAGGGGTGTGGTCCGGGGCCTGCTGCGGCTGTGGCGGTGCCGATCCGCGACCCTGCCGCGCACGTACCGGCGGCGGCCTGCGCCGCCTGGCAGCGCGGAACTTCTTTGAGCGTGGCAAGGAGTCCAGGGGGCAGCGTAGTGGAGATCTGCGACAGGGTCTGCTGCCGGTCGCCGAGGCCGAAGCTCAATGTGAACGGGCTGAACGCGCCGGCGAGGGGCGTGAGGGTGCCGGCGCTGAAGCTCGGGCTGAACGGCATGCTCGCCGGACAGGCGCCGCCCTGGCCGTCATAGCTGAACTTGAGTGAATCGGACTCGACGAGCGTCTGAGCGGCGTAGGAGCTCAGTTCGCTTGTGGTGTTCGCGGTCTCACACCACGGCGGATTTGCGAGCGGCGCGCGTTCGCCGCCGTTGAGGCGCAGCCTGAATTCGCTGAACGGCAGTGGCGGGTTTTTCAAGAATGTCGATGAGAGCCGTCCCGTGGTTGGGTCGGCGAGCGCGCTGCCCTCGAGCTTGATCAGGAGCCCAGGTCCGTTGAGCACGATGAACAAGCGGAACATCTCTCCGGACTCTGGATCGTTGCTGAGCGGGGTGTCGAGGTAGAGCTGCCCCGTCAGCGAGTGGGGGGCCAGCAGCGGCGTTTCGAGTTCGACTTCGCCGATCTGCGACGCCGCTGGACAGGAGACCGGGTTGTTCGTGCCAAGCCCGTACTCGGAGTCGGTGCAACCGGCGAGGCCGTCGGCCGCGCTGGGGTCGACTGTCACGCCCGCGGGGAGGGTGAGGTGCACGTCGCGGAGGTCGGCCTCGCCGACACCACCGACGGTTTCGTTCTGTGGCGCCGTGAGACTGATTTCGTAACCGGAGGGGGTGTCGATCTCACGGGTGGCGGGGTGGAGCTTGAGCGAGGGGCTGAACGGGAGGCCTTCGCAGCCCGTCGGCTCGGGCGATGAGGCCGTCGCGCTCTGCCACGCCGGGTCCTGCGGGTTCGGTTCGCCATCGGCTAACAGCGTGCCTGGGTGTTCCCAGGAATCGGTGTATAGGCGAGCCGTGAGCGGGCCCGAGGAGCAGTCCGTTGGATTTGTGAGAAACGGTGCCATGGGGCCAGCGCCCGGCCCACCGACCGTGAAGATCGCACCCTGGCTCAGCACACGGGTCGATCCTGGCCCATTGTGTTCTGCCGGAACGCCCCAGAAGGTCGTCGCGATTTCCTTGATGTAGTACCCGCCGACGATGTTGTGGACGGCGACGGTCAGCCCGTAGTCGCCGTCGGTGCGCACGCTCCCGACGATCAGCGTCGCGGACGCGACGATCCTGAACCCGAACTGTGCGGTCTCGCCCGCCGCCGGGACCAGATTGAATATGGGGGTCACCAGCGTGCCCGTCGGACCTCCTGGCGTGGCGAGGTTCGTCGACGCCGTCGTTATGACCGTGTAGCCCACCATCGTGTCACGCGGGCAGCCTGTTGTCAGAGTTCGGTAGGAGCAGCGTGGCAGCGCCTGCGGGTTGCCGACGAGGCCCGGGGGCAGCTGTGCGACGACGTCCTTGACCTGGCCGACCGATAACGTTCCTTGGGTGCCGCCGGGTTGCGGCGTCACCGTTTGCGAGTTGAGGGCAAACGACACCGTGCCGGTCGGGTGCGCGCCCGCCTGCGTTTCCAGTGCGCTCGAGCCGGTGCACGTCATTTCAGCAGCGGCACACGTGCGCGCAGTGAGCGATCCCGGGGCGATGCCGAATTCTTCTCCCGCCAAGGCAGGGGAGGCGCAGACGAGCGACAGCGTCACAGCTAGCGCGAGTGCGACGCGAAGCGTTGCGAGAGCTGGTCTTGGCATCGCTATCGACCAACCTGCCGCGGCATGCCGCCTCCGGTGGCGCTTGCCTTCTTGGTCGGAGGGTACTGCCGCCTGACGCGGCGTTCGCATGCATGTCGCTTGCGCCTGTTCTTATCCTTCTTGCACGTCGCGAGTGCGTTGGCGAGCTTTTGACCCCGTGTCGGGGCTCTGGGCTTCGTGCTCGGCTTTGCCCGGGAGCCTGTCATCGTGGGAGTCACGTTTTCACCGCCGGTGAAGGTTGCGCTGGCTGGTACGGCCGCGTTGGGCGGCGGTGTCGCCGCCGGCTGACATTCCGTCCCTTTGCAGCGCATTGGTGCGGTCGCTTCTTCAGGAAAGCCTCCATTGACGCGTGCGTCGTACAACTCGATGTTTTCGCCGCGAGCCGCAGCGAGCAGCGGTTGCGAAGTTTGAAAATACACGTTACTACCGTCGGCGCTCATGCTCTCGAATTCCCCGCCTTCGGAGCTCGAGATCAGATGCTGGCGGCCGTCGCGGTACTCATACACGTTTTTCAGGCCGTTTTTGGCGCGAGGGGCGAGCGGTTCGAAGCTTGCGAAGAAGACCTCCCTGCCGTCTTCGCTCATGAAGCGGGGAGTCCCGTTGAGTTTGGCTCCGCCCAGGTTATAGGCGACGCCACCGGCGGTCGGCGGACCAGATGCGTTGCACGACACGCATGTAAGCGTCTCGGCCTTCGCGTCATACTCGTACATCTCCGGATTGCCGTTGCTTTCGTATTCCGTGAGCCGGTTCAGCGATATGAGCGCGAGGTGCGCACCGTCACGCGTCACATCGGCCGGTCGAGTGCCGTCATGCAAGCCCCAGATTCCCGGGCCGAAGCGTTCGCCGTCTCCTTGGTTCAGCGTCGCCACGTAGGTGGTCGTTGCGCCGTCCCAGAGATAGAGGTTGTCGGCGCCTTCCGTGGGTTCCGTGCCTTCGCGGTTCTTACCGCTGAGCACGCCCTGCGCCACGAAATACACCATCTCACCGTCTGCCGAGGCGCCGACGAAGCCCTGCACCCTGGAGCCTTCCGGGGCCGTGAGGCCGGCCGAGGAGATATCGGTCAGTGTCCCCGACGCGACGTCGTACCGATACAGGTCTTCCGCGGTATCGAAGTAGGTATTGGCGTTGGCGGTCAGCGCCCCCCTGCTGGTGAAGAAGACCTCCGAGCCATCCGGTGTCGCGCCGACGTAGGTGGCTGCTCGCGGCCCTTCGGGATCGCTCACGCCGGGAGCGGGCGCCGAGACCTCGACGGTGCGTTCTCCGCCGATGCGGACATAGAGCTGGGTCGTCAGGTTTTCAGGGCTATACGCGGGGTCGGGGCTCTCGAAGAAGGTCTTTGACCCGTCTGCCGACAAGGCGTTCAGGCTTGCTTCATTGGCGGGACCTGAACCGACCGCGGCGCCAGAGGGCGCTCCCGTCGTTTCACCGGGCAGCACCGACACGAGCGCCAGGTGGCCGTCGTGCCACTCATAGATCTCGCGGCCTATCGCGCCACCGGTGAGTTGCCCGGGTGCCTGCGGAAGCAGCTGCTGGTGCGCCTGGAAGACGACCGTCGACAGGTCACCGGTGTTGGCCTCGTATTCCATGTCCGATTCCGATGAATAGAGGCTCCCTCTGATGGCCTGTTCTGTCAGCCACTGAAAGCCGCTCTGCGGGCTGCCCGCGTACACGTCCAGCGCTTCGTTCGTGTCGTGTGGATCGAGCGCGTTGACGGTGATGTAGACGCCACGCGAGCCATCTTCGGAATAGGACGGTGGATAGGGCAGCCCGCCGTTGATTGAGCCGCCCTTGCCTTCGAGTGCGTCTCCCGGCAGCGCCGTGTTGGTCGAGACCCATCCTGCCGGCGTGCGTTCGGCGACCCACGAGCCGCCATTGCTGCTGATCGGTCCGGCTTCGAAGGGGCTTGTCCCGTACGACACGGGCGATCCCGCGTCCGTGAGGGCGGATCCACCACCGATGTCCCTCTCGCCGGTCTGAGCCGTGCTGACAAGCTCGTAGGCGCGGCAGTCTGGAAGTTGCGATGACAGGCCGGTACGTAGCGCTTCGTTGGGGCAGGAGTCGGCGGCCAAAGCTGGCTGCGGAGATTGAAGCGCGAGAACAGCGAGACACAGCAACAGGGATCCGGCGCTGGCGACTAGGCATCGGGCGGCAGGGACACAGGTTCCTCGCATCGACCCAGTGTCTGCGAGGCCATAGCCCCGCGTCCAGGGCGTGTCTTTGGTTGCCCTGTCACGGCCGAGCCCGCCGTGTTGTTAGCTGTTACCTGGCTGTTTGCCTGTACCTATCCCCGCACCGTTCGATCATACGGTCGAGTGGGCGCCAGTACGTCGCCTGTGCGGCACGATCGGCCTCCACCGGACCGTTGGGGTTCTCGCCGGAGATTTGCCGAACGACACGGCGGGATGGCGGGATCTGCGTCGCTCCGCGCAGGAGTGTGCGCGCTATGGCGGACCCTCCGGGAACCGGGTCGCTCCCACCAGCGACGAGCGTGACCGAGGTGCTTCCCGGGATTTGCGCGAGGCTCACGACCGGAAGGTCCGAGTGTGGCCCGAGGCTCAGCGCGGGAAACACGCCATAGACCGCGCATGCCCGCGGCAGCCCGGCCGCTCTGGCTGTGGCGGCGTAGTCGAGCGCCAGGGTCGCACCCGTCGTGTGTCCAGCGACGATCACCGATGTTGGCGCGGCGGCGAGCCGTTTCATCGCCACGCGGATCCCGATCTGCATGTTGTTGAGTGCGGTCGACGTTGGGCTCGACGCGTCCTCGTAGGCGGGGAAGATCACGGTCGCGCCCCGGCCGACCAGGTGTCGCAGCCAGGGCGCATACAGGAACACCCCAGTGGGCCCCCAGGCGTGGAGGAAGATCACCACCGGCGCTCGACGTGTGCGAACGCCGGTGCGGGTGAGGACACGCGCGCTGGTTGCGCCTTCGCCGACATTGGTGCGCTCGACCCCGGGGATGGGTGGCGAGGAGTCGAACCACAGCCGGGTTCGCTGATCGCGACTGTCGCTCACTCGGGTGTCGTGTCTCGCCGCGGTTCCACAGCCGGCGACCACGACAAGCGCAACCAGAGCGAGCGCTGGTGGGTGCTGCATTTTTAAGCGCAGTGTCATGGCACGCGTGGCGAACGCGACGTCGGAGGGCGGTCCGGTGCCCTCCGACGCCTTCTTGCTCACCGATGAGCGGCTGCGCCTACGAGAATTCCTCGATGAGGCCTTCTTTGGCGACGTTTTCGATGCTGTAGGCGGCTTTGAACGCCGCCGGGCTGTCCGATGCTTTTATCCCGAATTTTGCGCTTTCACACACGGCTTTCGTGGCTGCCGTCGGCACGTAGAACACCTGCTCGTTGATCAGTAGTTTGGACGGAGTTGTTTTCGTGCCATTTTCCCATAGGCCGATCACGCCCTGCGCCGTTTCCGGGTCGACGGTCAGTTCGCATTTTTCCGTTCCCGCTGTCAGGCTGATCACGGCTCCGGAGCTTGGCACCCCCAGGGCTGCCGTGGGCCATGGACTGGCTTTGCTGTTCAGCACGTTCCAGTCGATCGACCATTTGCCGCTCGTGCTGTTTGTCGTGACCGTCGTCGTCACCAATGGGGCCGACGTGCACGTGGTGAACGTCGGGGTCGCGATGTTCGCCAATACCGATCCACCGGCGGTAAGGCCAGGGGTGGCATTGGCCGGTCGGTTGTTGAAGAAAGGCGGTCCCGAGGCAGGTAGCGTGTTGGACGGTGTGGTCACGGTGGTGGTTGAGGCCGTGCAGCTGATCGTTACCGCGAAGCTTCCATTCTCCGGCGTGAACGTCGCGCTCGTCCCGGCCACCAGTTTGGCCGTGAAGGCGCTATTGGCCGGCGTTACTTCCGTCGCGAGCGCCGGACCAGCGCTGAGCGCCGCGACGGCGAACGCACAGACTGCGAGTACCGCGATAAGGACACTGCGTGTTGGACCTCGCATGAGGTTGCCTCCTATGATTCTGGCTGCATGACCCGGCGCCTGGCGCTCACTTTCTAGAGGACACGCTCGGACGCCGGCTTATGTCTCCTGCCCCTCGGTCTGACACACAGAAGCGCGGTTAAGTCATTGGGAACCCCTTACGGGGGCGGTGTCAACTCTCTAGATCCGCCACGGCGGAGTGTGTGACGAGAGCCGTCTCTTCTATCGGGTGGGGCGTTGTCCATCGCAGACGCCGCTGGGATCGCCGATGAGTAGGAGCACGGCAGCCTCGTGGCCGATCACCGGGGCGAGTGCGAGATACGTCGCGTCGTCGACTAGCTCTCGGAGCCGATGCGCCTGGCCGCGCACGACATAGTCGTGGACGATCGCCCAGATCGCACCCACGATCGCCTCCGCGGCGAGCACCGACGGTTGCTGCAAGGGCGGCAGGTGTTGAACGAGCTGTTCTGTGAACCTCTCAAGCAGCCGCGACCGGCGCTCGATCGCCGGGGGTCCGAGGGAGAAGATCTCGACGAACGCCAGGCGAGCGAGGAACGGATGTGCCGCTGTGTGATCCAAAAGCGCGGCGATCGCGCTGCGCACGCCATCCGGCCACGCCTGCGCGTCACGCGAGGCCTTTGTTGCGCATACCAGCGCTTCGACGCCCAACAGCTCGAAGGCGGCGAGGAAGCACCTTTCGATGCCATCGGTGCCGCCGTAGAGGCTCGCGAATGTCTCTTCGCCTACCTCGGCGAGCCGAGCGATCCGCGCTCCGCTCAGAGCGAAGTAGCCGTCTTTTGCCGCGATCGCCGCCGTCGCGCGGAGGACCCGCAGGCGCTCGTCCCTGCACCGCAGGCCAGCGTCCCGTCTAGCTACAGCTTCGGGCGCCCGAGCCGGTGGCGCGTGCGACCAGGGGCGATAGCAGGAGACCCACGCGCAGAGTGCATCAGCTTTTGCACGGAGCTCGTCGATCTTGCCGGCAAGCAGATAGGCCCGGGCCACCCGCTCGACACCTCCCACGATGCCCTTGGCGACGGTTGGGGACAACTTTGCACCGGGGAAACGGCCGCCCATGCTCGCGGCGACCAGCTCTTCGAACATCCTTCGGCCGTCGTCCATTCGAGCCAACGCCGCCGGACCCGCTGCGAACGGCTCGAGCAGGGCGAACCGGGCCGCGTGCGGCTCACTCGCGACCTCCCAGGCGAACTGCTCGAACGCCCGCCGCAGGCGAAGTTCAGGGTCCTTCTCGTTGCAGTAGGCGAGCTTGATCCGTGCCGCGGCGCGACCGACGACGTGGTCGTAGGCGCCGAGGAAGCATGCCTCTCTGTCGCTGCCGAAGAGGTCGTAGAAAGTCTGGCGTGACACCCCAGCCAGCGAGCACAGGGCCTTGATAGTCGTCACCGGATATCCCTCGCTCGCGGCGATCTCGACCATCGCCTCGTAGAGCCGCGTGCGTTGGTGCTGCTCGACCTGCTCTCGGCTGAGTCCGTTGGCGCCGCGGACACCGGGACGCAGCTTTTGGTAGCGGGATCTCCTCGTAGCGGACGTCGTGCGGCGCACCGCCGGTGGCATCCAGATTTCGTCGGTCGCAGACAATTGTCTGCGGAGCGTAGCGAGGAAGGGGGAACATGTCGAGTCTTCACCGGAATGGCCAGAGCAAAGACTCGGATGGCCATGTCCAGCGAGCCTCCTCCGATCTTTGCCCAGGCGCGCACGCGCTGACCCTGTCTCGCGCGCTCTTGGGGCGGCCATCCGCGAGGCGCGCAAAGCACGTGGCGAGACGCTCGACGACGTAGCGCGTCGCATCCCGCGGATGGACCCCAAGTACCTCGGTGAGATCGAGCGAGGCTGGCACTCGCCGACAATCCCCACCGCCAAGCGGATCGCCGACGCGCTCGAAATGAGCCTCTCAGAACTGGTAAAAGGCGTCTGAGCAGCCTCTGCCGAGCTGGTCCGAGCTCCGCAGCTTCATCCCGCCGTTTCGCGAGTGCAGTCGGGATCTAAGCGTCGCGGCTCGGGGTGTCACCGTGCGTGCCTGGAGGTGGAGTTGCCGAGCGTCACAGTTCCGCGCTTCGCGCATCTATAGACCCAGACTGTCACAACGACACGAGGGGAGATGAACGTTGTTTGCGCTCTTCAGATGGCGCCCGACAGCGGCGGTGGCGCTCGGGCTCCTCGCCGCGGCCTGTGCGTTGGTGGTTGGCGCTCCCAGCGCGAGTGGCTATGAAGACGTCTGGGGATGGAAAACCTGCAGCGGCTGCGAACTGAGGGATCCCGGCGGTTATCACCTCTGGGAATGGGTCTCCATGGATCACGTCGGCGGCACCACGATGAAAAGATCGTGTGCGCTCGCGTGGAACGGGCATGCCTGGGAGTACGGCTCAGGCTGTGATGAAGGCCGCTCGGAAACCTACCGCAACCTTCCCTACCGAGAAAATGCCCTGGCGATAGCCCAAGGCTGGCTCTACAGCGGCGGGGAACTCACGATCGCCGCCGCGGCCACGGGGTAAACGGCCTTGCGCGATCGGAGAGCAACCGCACCCTCGCCTCGGTCTAGGCCATGAGCGGAGTTCGACGCAAGCCCACGTACCTGGTGGCTGCGGTCGCCATCGGCGTCGCCGCGTCCGCGGGCGGGTTCGCACTCGCCGATGAGTCGCGCGGTGATGCCAACCCTCAGACGACGCCGCCGGAGAGCATCCAGCAAGTGCCGGCCGGTATCGCGGCGGCGTTCCCCGCGCTACGTAGGGCGCTTGACCCGAGTGAAGCGCGGCAACTGCCTGCGGTTGCTCAGGTCATGAGCATGCTCGCAAGTCAAGGTGGATCGAACGCGGGCACGGCGAACAGCGGCCTGGCTCGCAGAATCTCGCAGGCAGGAGAAGACGCCGAATACCTGGTGCCCGGCAACGAAGTCCTCTGCATCGTGTCGATCACCGCCGGGCGCGCGACCGGCGGAGGCTGCGCACCCGCGCCGTCGGTTGAAGCCGAGGGCACGACCAGCCTTACGGTGCTCCCGGGCGGCTATGAGCTGACCGGCATCCTACCTAGGGGCGCCACCGACGCGAGCATCACGAACGCGCTCGGAGATACCGCGACGGTCGCGGCGAACGAGAACCGCGCCGTCCACTTCTTCAGCCCTGTGCCACTCGTACGACTGGTCTGCGACCTCCCTGCGGGCGGCCGGCACGTCGGGTCGCTTGCGCTTCCACCTCCGCCTCACGTGCCGCCGCCGGCCGGCTGAGAGGGCACGGTCGTGGTCCGCGAGGGATGTGTGCTCCGTGGCTGAACTCGGCGCGGCGCGCCAATTGCATGGGAGGGGGAGAGGGGTCCCCAGCCAACTCGGACCATCGGTCTGATCCGCATTGGGGCGGTCGCGGCTATCTTTTCGCCCGATGTCGGATCCCTGTTATTGGAATAGCTCCATGGACGCGAACTCGGCCACAGCCGGCGGACCGAGACAATGACGGCCGGCCGGCGGCGATCTGAGCTCGGCACGCTCGGCGTACTCGCTCGCTCACGCTCCTCTCCCGACGCATTCGCTGACTTCTACGAACAGATTTCCCCGAGCGTGCTCCGCTTCTTTGCTAGGCAGACACGCGACGGCCAAACAGCATTCGAACTTCTGGCCGAGACGTTTTCCAAGGCCTTCGAGAAGCGCGCTGACTTTCGCGGCACGACGGACGAGCAGGCCGCCGCCTGGCTGTGGAGCATCGCGCGGCACGAGCTCGCCCGCTGCCGGCGCTCGCGGTCAGTCGAAATGTCGGCGTTGCGGCGGCTTGGGCTCGAGCGCCCCGCGCCAAGCGAGGACGAGCTGCGCCAGATGGAGTGGCTGATCGCTATCGAAGACATCCGCCGCGAGATCTGGGCTGCCCTGGATACGCTCCCACCAGACCAGCGGGAGGTCATCAAGTTGCGCTTCGTTGACGAGCTCAGCAATCAGGAGATCGCCGAAAGACTCGCGGTGTCAGCCGAGGTCGTCCGTGCCCGCGCGTCGCGCGGATTGCGTGCTCTCGGCGCGAGCGAGCAACTACAGGCCGCGATCGAGATGCTCGAAGGGTGAGCGGGCCTCCCCACGACCCCTGGCGACTGCCGACGATCCGGCGACTCGGCACCCAGCTGCGCGAGCTCGAGCGCGGCGCACGGGTGCCGGCGATCCCACGATCCGGGGGCATTCGCCGCGCCGTGTTGCTTTCGGGCGGAGCGATCGCCGCCGCACTGATCTGCGTAGTCGTGATCCTGGCGACGGGGCGAAGCGCCCAAGCGCGAAACGTGGTCAACGAGGCCCCCGGGGTGGCCGAAAGGGCCGGCACGCTTCGATTTCACTCCGTGCTCACGATCACGGTCAACCGTCGCCCGCGAGCCGGGATCACCGAGCAGGGAGCGATCGACTTCACGAGCGGCGCCTTCACGACGAGCGTGCGTTTCGGGAATGCCGGCCAGCTCCTCGAACGCCGCAGCACCGGCGACGTCCTATATACGGCCAACCGTGGCGTTGACCATGGAACGGGACCAGGACGCGTTCGCTGGGTTGCGACACCGCTCCGGCGTGGCACAGTTGGCGCCCTCGCCGCCGAAGCTGACGCGTTCACCGACCCGCCCTCTGTGTTCCGGGCGCTATCGGGCATCCGCGCGCCGGTGGAGCGAGGCGGTCGCGAGAGCGTTGATGGGGTGCCAGCGACGCGCTATCACCTGCTGACCAACCTCGACTCGTTCCTGCGTCCGTCGGAGGGCCACATCCAAAGCCCGGGCGTATACCGTCGTGTCCAGGCCTCGCTTGACGTGTGGATCGACGGACGAGGCCGCCCGCTGCGGGTCGACGAGACCTTCACCGGTCCATCCGCCGCTGGCCCGACCAGGATGACGACAGTCGTTCGCTTCACCGACTACGGTCGCCCCGTGTCGGTCCAGGCACCGCGCGGCCTCGTTCTCAAATCCCCCAACGGCATCGCTCCACCCAACCCGCTGGCCGCTGGCCCCGGCTCGCTTCTCGCACGCAGACTGTTCTTCTAACCGATCAGGTGCAACATGGCCAGGACCATGTCCGCTTGAAGCTTCAGCAGCCCGATCCTGGGTGCTCGATGCAGTGCATGTGCGACTGCTTGGCCGCTCGCCTCGGCCGGCGGTCGCTACGGACATCGCAGCAATCCGAACGATGCGGGCCGATCAACGCACCGTTGCCGTGAGTCTCCGTTCGGGCGTCGCCTGCTGCAGCGCAGCTGAGCGAGAAGCCGTTGTTTGCAGGCCTTTCGCTCGATGCGGATGAGAGGACTCGAACCTCCACCCAGTTGCCTGGACACGGACCTGAACCGTGCGCGTCTACCAATTCCGCCACATCCGCGTGGGGGTAGGCAGCCAAGATATCGCACGACCGATCGCGCTATCGGTGGGCTGTAGGGGCCCCCCGCGCTGGGGGCCACTGGCTAGACTGACCCGTGTCATGGCAAGTGGATCGGGTGCTTTGGTAGCCTCGACCCACGAGTTCGCGCCGCTATCGTCCAGGGGACTAGGACGCCGCCCTCTCATGGCGGAAACCCGGGTTCGAATCCCGGTAGCGGTACTCCTTAGGCCCCGTGGTTACGGGGTCTAAGGAGTTCTAGAGGGCCTGACTGAAAGCCTGAGTGAAAGTCGGCTCGGGCCCGCTCGCTAGCTGACGTGCCCACATACGTTGTGAACAGCTGAGGAGGCATCCGGGCCTCATCCCAGGCTGTGGGTCTGCGAAGGCTCACGACCTAGGAGGACCCGGA
>JAOPZM010000201.1 GCA_025964115.1 Solirubrobacterales bacterium | reverse complement strand
GGCCCTGTGCGGTTGTCGAGGCTGATGAGAGCGACCGCCTGGGGGATCGTCGCGATCGGCGCCGCCGCGCCGCTCGCGCGCAAGCGGGTGAACGCTCCTCCGCTGGTCGTGCAGGCCGTCGCATATGCAGCGCCGCTCGGGCTATGCGTCGCCGTGCGCCGCTCACGAAGGCGCGACGCGGCAGTCTGCGCCCTGCAGATGTGGGCCTACGTCGCCGCCTACAAGTTCCCGCACGACGACCCCGACGCACAGGCGCGCCGGGTCCGCATCCGCTACCCGATCGTCGTCGACCGTGCGCTCGGCCTCGGACAGCTGCCCAGCCTGCGCCTGCAGCAGGCGCTGTCGCGCAACGGGCCGGAGGGCCCTAGCTGGCGCGCGCTGGATCGCGTGCTCGTGTGGGCGCATTGGAGCTGGTTCATGGTCCCGCACGGCTCGATCGCCTACATACTCGTGCGACATTCGGAGCGGTTCCCGCGCGCCGCGGTGATGATGTACGCCACGTTCAACCTCGGGGCGAGCGTGTACTGGGTCCTGCCAACCGCTCCCCCATGGTGGGCGGCCGAGCGGGATGGAGAGATGGCCGAGCTGCCCGTCGTGAGGCGGATGATGGTCGAGTACGGCGAGGACTTCTGGAAAGACGGCTGGGGCTCTCTCTACAGTGTGTTCGGAGGCAATCCCTTGGCAGCAATGCCCTCTCTGCACTTCGCAACGTCGTTAATGGCCGCGCTGCTGCTCGCGGAGGTCGGACCGATCGCGGGCGGGCTGGGCTTCTCGTATCTGGCGGTGCTCGGTTTCGCTCTCGTATATCTGGGCGAGCACTACGTGGTCGATCTGCTTGGCGGGGTCGCGCTCACGCTTGCCGTGCGGCGCTGGGGGCCAGGGGCGAGCCCGATGATCGAGCGCTTCGGTTCGGCCGTCGCAGCGTTGGAGGCCAGGGCACACCAGGAGAGCTGAAGGGGGGTAGCGGGTGCGGATGCACCGCCAGCAAGCGGGCAGGGGGGAGGGAGCTGAGGACCGGCCGCCGGCAGGCCCGCCGGACCCGGCCGCTGCGAGCGCGCACGCGGCCGAGGAGGACATGCCGCGCCGGCTCGTCTCGCGCCGGCAGCTCGCGTCGTTTTTGCTGTTCATGCTCTCGGCGCTGGCCTTCCTGTACTTCGTCCTGCCCAAGCTCGCCGGGATCGGCACGACGGTCCACCGGATCGAGCGCGGCGACGCCTGGTGGATCGCGCTCGGCGTCGGGTTCGAGGCGCTCTCCTTCGCGGGCTACGTGGTCCTCTTCCGGGCCGTCTTCGTCGACGAGGCCGGCAGGATCGGTTGGCGCGAGAGCTACGTCATCACGATGGCCGGCCTGGTCGCCACGCGGCTGTTCGCGGCGGCCGGCGCCGGCGGCGTCGCGATGACCGCCTGGGCGCTCCGCCGCTCCGGCATGGAGCCCCGTCTCGTCGCGTGCAGGATGGTCGCCTTCATGGTCCTGCTCTACGTGATCTACGCGGGTTCGCTGTTGATCGACGGGATCGGGCTGGGCGCCGGCCTGTTCCCCGGCGGCGGCTCCTTCGCGATCACCTTCGTTCCCGTCATCATCGCCGCGGTCATGTTCGCCGTCGTCGGCGCGATGGCGCTCCTGCCGGGCGACATCGAGCGCCGGCTCGGCCAATGGGCGTCCTCCTCGGGCAGCGAGCACCGGTGGGTTGCCCGCGCGTTGGCGGTGCCGGCGCTGGCGGCCAGCGGCGTGCGCACCGCGATCGACCTGATCCGCAGGCGCGACCCCAGGTTGCTTGGCGCGCCGGCCTGGTGGGGCTTTGACATCTGCGTCCTCTGGGCGATGTTCCACGCGTTCGGCTCGCCACCGCCGTTCACCGTGATCTGGATGGCCTACTTCGTGGGAACGTTCGGGAACCTGCTGCCCCTGCCGGGCGGGCTCGGCGGCGTCGAGGGCGGGATGATCGGAGCATTCGCCGCGTTCGGCGTCGAATTCAACCTCGCGGTGCTCGCCGTGCTCGCCTATCGCGGCATCTCCTTCTGGCTGCCGACGCTGCCGGGCGCGGTCGCCTACCTGCAGCTGCGCCGGATCGTCGCGCGCTGGCGCGAGGAGGAAGGCGGCCGGCGCAGGTTGGGCCCCCGCGACGGCTCACCCGAGCCGGCTGGGGCACTTCAGGGCTCCTGACCCCAGCGCTATGCTTACTATACAAAGTAAAGCGGCTTCCCGGCGCCCCGCGGGTGGGCTGAGAATCCTAAGATCGGCAAAGGCGTGAGAATTGGAGAGTGAGATGAGCGACGTCGAGAACGTGATCATCATCGGAAGCGGCCCGGCGGGATACACGGCCGCGCTCTACACCGCACGCGCCAACCTGAACCCGCTCGTGATCGAGGGCTTCGCCTGGGGCGGGCTGCTGCAGCAGACGACCGACGTGGAGAACTACCCCGGCTTCCCCGAGGGCATCATGGGCCCGGAGATGATGCAGCGCTTCCGCGACCAGGCTGAGCGCTTCGGCGCGAAGCTCGTCACCGACCAGGCCGACCGGGTGGCGCTTGCGAGCGACCCGGCCGGCGTTCACAGCGTCTGGGTCGGAGACACCGAGTACCGGTCACGCACCGTCGTGCTGGCGATGGGCGCCGAGCACCGCAAGCTGGGCGTCGCCGGCGAGGAGGAGCTCGCAGGGCGCGGCGTCAGCTATTGCGCGACCTGCGACGCGGCGTTCTTCCGCGGCGCGCCGACGATGATCGTCGGCGGCGGGGACTCGGCGATGGAGGAGGCGATCTT
>JAOPZM010000132.1 GCA_025964115.1 Solirubrobacterales bacterium | reverse complement strand
GGCGTCGATCTGCGCGAGCTCGAGGAGCGAGGGCGAGCGCCCGAGATGGGCGATCCGCTCGACGGCGTGAGCAAGCCGGTGATCGGTGCCATCAACGGGCCGGCGATCACGGGAGGGCTGGAGCTGGCGCTCATGTGCGACCTGCTCGTCGCCTCCGAGCGCGCGAACTTCGCAGACACGCATGCGCGCCTGGGACTCCTGCCGGGCTGGGGAACCATGGCCCGGCTGCCGCACGCGATCGGGACGCGACGGGCCGCTGAGATGCTGTTGACCAGCCGTCCGGTCACGGCCGAGGAGGCGCTCGGGATGGGGCTCGTCAACGCGGTCGTTCCGCACGAGGAGCTGCTCCCGCAGGCACTCTCGCTCGCCGACACGATGCTCGACTGCCACCAGGGAGCGGTTCGCGCGATGCTCGCCCAGCTCAGGGAGGGCGCCGGGGCGCCGCTCGATGAGGTTCTCGCGCGGGAACGGGAGCGCGCCGCCGCCTGGCAGGGGGACGGCTTCGACACCGGCCTCGTCAAACGGCAGCGCGAAGGCGCCACCCGCAGCGGCAAAGGAGCGCCGGCCGAGGAGTGAGGCTCGCCGAGTGCGGTTGACACCGCGGCCGGCAGACACTAGGGTCAACCAAACGGTTGGTTCTTCGAGAGAGGACTGCGATGCGCTACGCCCTGATCACGCCCAACTGGGCGCCCTACGACCAGGACCTGATGGTCCAACTCGCGCTCGAATGCGAGCAGCTCGGCTACGAGCGAATCTTCTTCACCGACCATCTGATGAACCCCTACCACGCCGCGGAGGGCTACGCCGAGGAGACCGTCGAGACGTGGGCGCTGATCTCCTACCTCGCCGGGAAGACCGAGCGGCTGCGCCTCGGAACCGCCGTCACGCCGATGGCACTCAGGCCCCCGGCCCTGGTGGCCAAGCAGGTCGCGACGATCGACAGGCTCTCCGGCGGGCGCATCGACTTCGGGATAGGGACCGGCTGGTCGGAGGGCTCATTCGGCGCGATCGACACCGACTTCGGCGACCCCGCCTCGCGAAAGGCGCGGCTCCGTGAGGGCATCGAGCTCATCCTCCGCCTCTGGGAGGGCGACGAGGTGGAGTTCGACGGCGAGTACTACTCGGCCCACAACGCCGTGATCGGACCCAAGCCGCTGCAGCAGCCGCATCCGCCGCTCTGGATCGGCGGCTGGCGGCAGAACATGCTCAGCCTGACCGCCGAGTTCGGCGACGGCTGGATTCCGTGGAACCGCACAGTCGACTTCTGGGCAAACGCCCGCCGCCAGATACGCGAGCAGGCCGAGCCGCTCGGGCGCGCCGACGACATCATCTACGGCGCGGCAGTCCTGGTCGTGCCGGACCACATGGCGGACGTCGAGACCTCGATGTCCCACAGCGAGCAGCCGAACGTCACGCCATCCACGATCAGGGAGTGGTCGGAGCGCTACGAGGAGGCCGGCGCGGAGCTGCTCGCGATGCTGGTGTTCCCGCCCGAGGAGGCGCTGAACGTCGTGCGCTACGTCGCGCGGGAGCTGATGTGAGCACATGCCCGGGGTCGGGGGCGTCACCCGCGGTGCCTGCTGTCCTTCGCCCACTTAGCCCGCGCCGCTCGAGAGGAGCGCGCTGCGGAGAAGTCTGCCGGCCTCATATCCCGCCGGCAGTGGAAGAACCCTCTCCTCCCTCCTCCTGGCGGGGCGGCCCGGCGTCGCCCCGCCAGGAGCCTTTCAAGCTTGCTGGCGTCCTCCCCACGCTGAGGACGCCATCGGGGCTCGCGCCGTGCGGCGAGCAGGGAACCAAAGCGTGCGCCCACGGTCGTCCAGTGCTGAGAACGCGACGGACGACCGGCGCGCCAGCGCGAGCCGGGGCCCTGGCTCTCATGACCCGCCCCGGCTCGCCAGGTTCCGCCGGGAGAGCCACCGTTGTGACAAGGCTTGCCGCCGTCCCCACTCCGCCTTGGGGACGCGCGGCAGGGCTCCGCCATAGGCGCGAGCGGCAGGGCCGATGCGCGCCCCGATCGTTGTCCATCGCTGACAATGGGCGGCGAGCGGGGATGCGCAGCGAGCCGGGGTCTTCACTCCTATAGACCCCGGCTCGCTCGGTCCCCACTCGAGCGTGTCACCCACCGGCGAGGATCCCTGCGCGTTGGCTCGCGCGCGTGAGCCAGCGTCCCGCGTCCAGCCCGGACGGCACGGCTCCCGCGAGCGGCTCTGCGGGGTCCAGCCGCCGCGCTGCCGCAAGCGGCCAATGCTCCCGCTGGTCGCAGAGAACCTCCATCAGGACCTCCGCGTAGTCCTCACCTGTGGCGGGAGTGCCCCAACCGAACACGCGCTCGGCGCCGAGCACCGCCGCGAGCTCACTACGCGCGCGTAGGGCGCGCGCGTAGTCGTTGCGGGCGAGCTCGCCGCGATGGGCCCGGAGCACCCAGTCGGCCCGCTCGATCGTGGCGCGGGGAACCGGGACGTAGAGCGTGGGAACGGGAAGCGCCGACCAGAGCTCCCACATCCACCATCGCGGCCGCGAGGGGAAGGGAATATCAGCGAGAGCACGGTGGATGCTCCGGCCGACGACCTCATGTCCGTGGTGGCCGTCATGCGGGCTCGGACCGACGACCAGCGCCGGCGAGAGCTCGCGCAGGACGTCGAGTATCTCGGCGGCCAGCAGGCGCTCGGCCTCCGCGAGATCGTCTCCGGCGGAGATGCCGATCGGTTGGCTCGTCT
>JAOPZM010000081.1 GCA_025964115.1 Solirubrobacterales bacterium | reverse complement strand
GGCCCCTCGACGCCGCCGGGGCCCGGCGCCCCGCGGGCGCTCCCGCCGTCTGCGCTCGCGGCGGACGGCTCCTCGCCGGCGAAGCGGTCGCGGCTGCGCTCGGCGTGCAGCAGCTCCTCGTCGAGGTTCAGGCCCTGGTGGTGGAGCATGTGCCCCATGCGCTGCGCCTTGGTGCGCAGGTAGTCCTCGTTGTGCTCGTTGGGGGCATGCTCGATCGGGATCTGGGCCGCAACGGACAGGCCATACCCCTCGAGGCCCCTGATCTTCTTCGGGTTGTTCGTCAGGATCCGGATCGAGCTCAGCCCCAGGTCGACGAGGATCTGCGCGCCGATGCCGTAGTCGCGGAGGTCTGAGGGGAGACCAAGACGATCGTTGGCTTCGACCGTGTCCAGGCCGTCCTCCTGCAGCTTGTAGGCGCGGAGCTTGTTCAGCAGCCCGATGCCGCGACCCTCCTGGGACAGGTAGAGGAGCACCCCCTGGCCCTCGCGGTCGATCATCGTCAGCGCGGAGGAGAGCTGTTCGCCGCAGTCACAACGCAGCGAGTGGAAGACGTCGCCGGTGAGGCACTCGGAGTGCACGCGCACGAGGACGTCGGACTGCCCCGCGACGTCGCCCTTGACGAGCGCCACGTGATGCTTGTCGTCGACCAGGGATCGGTAGCCGACCGCCTGGAAGTCGCCGAAGCCGGTGGGCAGCCGCGTGCTGACGACCCGCTCGACCAGCTTGTCGTGGCGCCGGCGGTAGGCGATCAGGTCGGCGACGGTGATCATGCTCAACCCGTGCCGGGCGCAGTACTCGACGAGGTCGGGGACGCGCGCCATGGTGCCGTCGTCGTTCATGATCTCGCAGATCACGCCCGCCGGGTTCAGGCCCGCGAGGCGCGCGAGATCGACGGCCGCCTCGGTCTGCCCCGCACGCTCGAGAACACCGCCCGCACGGCTCTTCAGCGGGAACACGTGACCGGGCTGGACGAGGTCGCGTGGCGTGCTCTCGGGGTCGATCGCAACCTGGATCGTATGTGCGCGGTCATGAGCCGAGATGCCGGTGGTGACACCCTCACGCGCCTCCACCGAGACCGTGAACGGCGTTTCGAAGGCCGACTCGTTCTTCGCCGCCATCAGGTCGAGCCCCAGTTCGTCGCAGCGCTCGGAGGTCAGCGACAGGCAGATCAGACCACGCCCCTCCTTGGCCATGAAGTTGATCGCCTCGGGCGTCGCGAACTGGGCCGCGAGCGTGAGGTCGCCCTCGTTCTCGCGATCCTCGTCGTCGCAGACGACCACCATCTTGCCCTCGCGGATCTCCTCGATCGCCTGCTCGACGGTGGCGAACGGCGTGGCCGTTGCCTGGCCGACTTTCGGTCGGTCGCTCATGTGCGTGCCTCCATCAGCCGCTCGACGTGCTTGGCGAGGATGTCCACCTCGATGTTCAACCGCGCGCCCTCCTTGATCGTTCCGAGATTGGTGCGCTGCAGCGTCTCGGGTATCAGCGATACCGCAAAGCCACGTCCGTTCAGGGCGCTGACGGTGAGACTGACGCCGTCGAGGGCGACGGAGCCCTTCTCGACGAGATAGCGGGCCAGTCCCGCATCGGTCTCGATCTCGAGCACGCGGGCGAAGCCGTCCTCGCGCGCCGCGGTCACGACGCCCGTGCCATCGACATGGCCCTGCACCAAGTGTCCTCCGAGGCGGTCGGCGGCGCGCAGCGGCAGCTCGAGGTTGACGGGCGCCCCGGGGCGGAGCTCGCCGAGCGCCGAGCGCTCGAGCGTCTCGCTCATCGCCTCGGCCTTGAAGCCGCCGCCGTCGACCTCCGTCGCCGTCAGGCAGACGCCGTTGACCGCGATCGAGTCACCCTCGCGCAGGTCTCCGGCGAGGCGCGTGCTGACCGCCACGGTGGCGCCATCGTCGCCGAGCTCCAGCCCGGTCACGGTGCCCAGGTCTGAGATCAGGCCCGTGAACATCGACTCGCTCCTGACCGCATCGGCGCCATCACCACTCGCGCACGCGCGCCGACACCAACAGGTCCTCGCCGATGCTCTGGCAGTCGAAGGAGATCGCGCGCAGCGCCTCTGAGATGCGCTCGACGCCCTCGCCCTCGAGGGGATCGCGCGCCGCGCTGCCGCCCAGCAGCAGCGGAGCCAGGAACAGGCGGATCTCGTCGATCTCGCCGGCGTCCAGGAACGCGCCCGCGAGGTGGGGGCCGCCCTCCAGAAGGATCGAGCTGACGCCCAGAGCCCCGAGCTGGTCCAACGCCGAGCGGACGCGGGCCGGCTCGTTTTCGCCCGTGGCGACAAGGACGTGCACGCCGGCCGCCTCCAGCGCGTCGGTGTCGGCGCGCGCGGCGGCGCGGGAGACGACGACGGTCAGCGGGATCTCGGCGGCCGCGGCCACCAGCTGGGAGGAGGTGGGCAGCCGGGCGAGCGAGTCGAAGACGACGCGGCGAGGCTGGGCGCCGGCGTCGGCCATCAGCCCGTCCGGCCGTGCCGTCAGCTGGGGATCGTCGGCGAGCGCCGTGCCGATTCCGACGACGACCGCGTCGACCGCGGCGCGCCAGCGGTGGGCCAGCTCGCGGCTGTCCGCGCTCGAGATCCACTTCGAGTCGCCGGTGCGGGTTGCGACCTTGCCGTCGAGCGTCATCGCCGACTTGAAGAGCACCCACGGACGCCCCACGCGGGCGTGCTTGCGAAAGGCCTGGTTGAGCAGCCTGGCGCTCGCCGCGAGCTCGCCGTCGGCGAGGATCACCTCGACTCCCTCGTCGCGCAGGATGCCGAGGCCCCGTCCCGAGGCCTTCTCGGTGGGATCGTCGGAGGCGACGACCACGCGCCTGATGCCGGACTGCAGGATCGCGTCGGTGCAGGGCGGCGTCTTCCCCTCGTGGCAGCACGGCTCGAGCGAGACGTAGAGGGTCGCCCCGCTCAGGTCCTCGAGCCCGCATGCCTCGATCGCGTTGACCTCTGCGTGTGCGCCGCCGAACTCCTGATGCCAGCCCTCCCCGAGCGTCTCCCCTGCGCGCGCGACGACCGCCCCGACGATCGGGTTCGGCTTGACCGAGCCCGCGCCTCTGCGCGCGAGCTCGATTGCTCGTGCAAGGTGCGTCTTGTCGGTGTCCGTACAGGTCTCCATGTTCTGCATCCCAGGATAACCCTGCGGCCGGGCTCAGCCAGGGCGCGCAGCGGCACGTGCGGCCACCGACAGGGCGACTGGCTACGCTAGCGATGCTGCGCGGTCGTCCCGTCGTCGCCGACCGCATCACGGAGCGTGGCTCCGTCTTCCCGTGGAATCGATCGGAGAGCCTTGGCACTCGGCACTGAGCATTCGCGTCTCCTGGCCGTCGCCGCCGCAGCGACTGCGCTGCTGCTGAGCCTGCCGCCGGCCTCCGGATCCGACGCTCCCGCACGCCGAGGTCCGGGGCGCGTCGCGGCCGCGCAGGAAGGCCTCGCGCCGACGCCGCAGGCCGTCGGACAGGCCAGCTGGGGTCCGGCCGAACGCTACGAATTGGGTGGCAGCTGGCTGTTTCGCTTCGACCACGGCGTCGGCCTCAGCCGGGGCTTTCAGAGCTCAGCCTCCACGGCTGGCTGGTCGCCCGCGACGGTGCCCGGCGCCTGGAACGCGACCGACCAGAGCGTGGCGAGCATGACCGGTACGGTCGCGTGGTACCGCAAGGACTTCGAACTGCCGGCGGCCGGGCCGGAAAGCACGTGGATCGTGCGCTTCGAGTCGGTCAACAACCGGGTGCAGGCCTGGCTGAACGGACAGCCGATCGGCTCGCATGTCGGCGCGTACCTGCCGTTCGAGCTCGCGCTGCCGAGCTCGGCGCTGAAGGCCCACGGCGCCAATCACCTGGTGCTGAGGGTCGACAGCCACCGCGCCGCCACGGATCTCCCGAAGGTGGGCCTGTGGTGGAACTACGGGGGAATCCTGCGCACGGCATATCTGCAGAGGGTGGATCGCGTGGGATTCGCCTCGGTTCAGGTGCTCCCCCGGCTGCGCTGCCCGACGTGTGACGCGACGATCGAATACCGCGTGATGCTGCGCAACTACTCGCCCGTCGCGCAGAACGTGCGTCTGGGCAGCAACTACGGCGGGGTCCCCGTGGAACTCGGGACGGCAGGCATCCCCGCCGGTGCCACCCACACGTTCATCGGCCATGCGACGCTCGCCAAACCGCAGCTTTGGTCGCCCGCCAGCCCTCACCTGTACGACGTGGCGCTGGACGTCGCCCGCCAGACGGGCGGCTCCGGCGAATCGGCGCCCGTCGCCCACTACTTCCTGCGCAGCGGCGTCCGCTCGATCGAAGTCTCCCCCGAAGGCACGCTGCTGCTCAACGGCCAGCGGCTGAGCTTCCGGGGCGTGGGGCTGGTGGAAGACTCCAAACAGCTTGGCGCGGCGCTGAACGACACGATCGAGCGACGCTTCATCGCGCAGGCCAGGGATCTGGGCGCCACCGCGATCCGCTCGCAGTATCCGCTCGACGAGCACCTGGAGGAGCTCGCCGACGAAAACGGGCTGATGCTGTGGTCGGAGATCCCGGTCGACAAGATCCCGCCCCGCTACCTGGCGATGAGCTCCGTGCGCGACCGGGCGCTCGCGAAGCTGCGCGAGAACATCCTGACGAACTCGAGCCATCCGTCGATCATCGTCTGGTCGATCGCCAACGAGCTCGACCCTCGACCGGACGCAGCGCAGGGCGCCTACATCTCCCAGGCGGTGTCCTCCGCGCACGCGCTGGACCCCACGCGCCCAGTGGGCCTCGCCGTCGCGGCGTATCCGTCGGTCGGCTGCCAGGCCCGCTACTACGCGCCGCTGGACGTGGTCGGCCTCAACGACTACTTCGGCTGGTACCCGGGCCCGGTGGGCGATCTGCGCAACCGCAATGGCCTCTCGCGCTACCTCGACGCGATGCGCGCCTGTTACCGCGGCAAGGCGCTCGTCGTCAGCGAGTTCGGCGCGGAGGCCAACCGGCGCGGTCCCGTGGGCGAACACGGCACCTACGCCTTCCAGCAGGACTTCGTCTCCTTCCATCTAAATGTGTTCGCGACCAAGCCCTGGCTGGGAGGCGCGATCTACTGGGCGCTGCAGGAGTTCCGCGTGAGGCCGGGGTGGAACGGCGGCAACCCGAGACCGACGCCGCCGCTCCACACCAAGGGCCTGATCAGCTTTAGCGGGGCCTTAAAGCCCGCCTACTACGATGTCCGAAATATTTACCGAGCCACGACGCAACTGGGACCGCCCTGATGCGTTTAGGAGCAACGGCGCGACCGAGTGCCCTTGAGGGCGCGCCAGTCCTGACCCCGACTCCCCGGAGCCCATGTCCCGGACCCGCCTGATTCTCGCTGCCGTCCTGGCGCTCGCCGCCGCGGGCGCGATCGTGCTGCAGACCAGTGCCCTGGCCGGCCCGAGCCACCCGCGGGCGCACGCCGCCGGCTCGCGGCCGCTGATCGGCATCTCCGACAACCAGGCCGCGACGTTCAGCGATCCCCGCTTCCGATGGCTCGGCATGCGCATCGCACGGGTCGTCGTGCCATGGGACATCGTCAAACGCAAGACCGAACTCGGATGGCAGGACGCGTGGCTGCGAGCCGCACGCGCGAACGGCGTGAAACCGCTGGTGGTGTTCGACAAGGACCCCAGCCACCCGACGAGCCTGCCGAGCCTGCCCGCCTACGGCAAGGCGGTGAAGGCGTTCATGACGCTCTACCCGTGGGTCCGCGACTACAGCCCGTGGAACGAGGAGAACCACTACCTGGAGCCCACCTCGCGCGACCCCCAGCGCGCCGCGCAGTACTTCAACCTCACGACGCTGCTCTGTCGCACCTGCAACGTCACCGCAGCGGACGTGCTCGACATATCGAACATGGCCGAATGGACCCGAAAATTCCTGCACTTCGCCCACCATCCCCATCTCTGGGGCCTGCACAACTACACCGACCTGTCCGCCGGCAGCCACGAACGGACGTCGCTGTTCCTGAGCATCGTGCCCGGAGCCGTCTGGTTCACCGAGACGGGCGGCGTCGTCTGGCGCTACGAACACCCCAACAGCGGGCGCCGCGGCTACTACATCGTGCACTCGGAGTCCTACGCGGCGGAAGTGGCCGGGCACCTGCTCGCGCTCGCCCGCATCAGCTCGCGTGTGACCCGCGTCTACTACTACCAGTGGCGCGTGCCCCACTCCGTCGACTGGGCGAAAGCGCACGGCAAGCTCTCGTGGGACAGCGGCCTGCTTCGCCCCGACTGTGGCCTGCGCCCGGGGTTCGGCGTCATCGCCCGCGCCATGGGCCATAACCCGTCTCGCGCTCCGCGGTTCAAGAAAGACCGCAGCGGCGCCTGCATCCCCATCACACCGCCGCCGGCGCCCACGCCGGCGCCCGAAACCGGCACGTCCACGACCCCCGGAACCTCGACGAGCACCGTAGCGCCCACCACGCCCACCTCGACGACACCCACCACCCCGACGACGGGGGGCGGCACGTCGGCCCCCTAGCGCCCGTCAAGCGGCTGCGCAGCGCCCGCCCGACAGGCGATAGACGGTCATCTGGGGCCCCGGGCGCTCGTAGGCCAGCGGGTAGTAGTCGAAGCTCCAGTCGAACCCGAAGGAGACGGGGCCCTGCCCGCGCCGGTAGGGCGAGCTGCGGTACACGACGCGGGCCTGCCGCTCGAGCGTCTTGTAGTAGGCGATCGCCTGCGGCACGGCCCCCGGGTCGGCGAAGGCTCGCCCCGCCTGCGTGAAGCCGCTCACGACCCAGCAGTAGCCGTGCTGCTCGTAGTAGGAGATCAGCGCGGGACTGAGCGTCCGCTCATAGTCCTCGGGGCGCACTTTGCGCCCTTCGCGTTCGGGCATCCCGTTCGCGGGGTTGACCACGCCCCGTAGCGAGGGGTACTTCAGCCAGCGCGGCTCGCCGGCAGTCGCAGCTCCGATGTCGGTGACCCAGGCGTTCGGCACGAGCGGCTCGACCACGATGCGGCTGCCGGCGGGCACGTTCCCGACCATCCAGGCGCGCGTCAGGTTTCGGGTGTCCGCACGTGAGAGCACGAGGCTCGAGTGGACGCTGTACACGAGCCCCTGAGCGCAGACGGCGGCCACCGCCAGCACGATCACGGCCGTCCGCAGGCGCGGCCTGCGCTCGCCGATCGCCCGTGCCAGCTCCAGGGCGAAGAACGCCGCCAGCAGGCACACGATCGGGAAGATCGGCAGTAGCCAGCGCCCGAAGTAGCGCCCCTGAGCACCCATGAAGAGCAGGAACAGGAGCGCCGCTGGCACGAGCAGCCAACCGAGCGCTCGCTCGCGCCGCCAGACGGTGACGGCCCCCCCGAGCGCCGCCAGCGCCGGCACCCAACCCAGACCCCACGTCAGCGACCACAGGTAGTACGGCAGCCCGCCGCCCTTCGGCGCCCCCAGCTTGCCCTGCGCTTCCCCCGAGAGCGCGGACTGGTGCACCAGTCCCCGGTGGAAGCCCTGATAGTCGAGCAGTGAGTAGGGGTTGGCGAGCAGGAACGCTGCGAGCGCAGCGACGGCGGCGATCGTGGCGCCGGCGAGCACCGGCGAGGCGGGCGCGGAGCGCCCCTCGCCCTCCGCGCGGTCGCCGTCGCGCGCCAGGTACCTGATCGCGATCGCGGCCAGCAGCGGGAGCAGCGCGATGCCCGCCGTGTACTTCGTGGCGCAGGCGAGCCCCAGTCCCACACCGGCGAGGAGGTAGTCGAGCGCCCGGCCCCGGCGCAGCACGCCCGCGGTGCCCAGCAGCGACAGCGTCAGCGGCGCAAGCGTGGGCACGTCGTTGAGCGCCAGATGCGCGTAGAAGACCGGCAGGAAGGCGACGGCCTCGATCGCGGCGGCGAGCAGGCCCACGCGGCGGCCGAACAGCCGCGCGCCGAGGAGATAGAGGAGCCACACGGCCGCCGTGCCGAGCACCGCGGTCGTGACCCGGGCGAGCAAGTACACGTCTTCGGGGTGATGCGCGTAGGCGCGCGCCACACCGCTCGCGCCCCCGAACCGGAGCGCGAACAGGAAGTGCAGCAGGTAGGTCAGAGCCGGCGGGTTCGCGAAGTAGTGCGGGTCCAGGCCATGCCGGAACATCGCGACGGCGTGCGGGACGAAGTGATCGCTCTCGTCGAGGTTGTAGACGTAGGGAAGGCCCTGGCCCACCCCCCACAGGCGAAGGCTGATCGCGGCGATGAGCACGCCGGCCAGCGCCGGCCACGCCCACCGACGCTCGCTGAGGCTCACCGCCGCAGGTTACATCAGGACACGGGCGCCCGAAACGGCCTCAGTACGCGCGGATCGGCGGTCCGTTGTATGCCGCTCCGCTCGGGCTGCGCCACTGCACGCGCCAGCTGCTCCCGCTCGTCGAGGAGTTCAGGCTCCAGTAACCCGAGCTGTTCGTGGTGATCACCCTGAGCTTGCGCCAGCGCCGCGAATGCCGCGGTTGCACTAGCACCGTCAGCTTCGTGCCGCCGATGGTGGGTCGCACGAGGCCCCACAGCGAGTAGCCGTGGCCGCGCTTGGTGACGGTGAGCGGCACAGGGAATCCGAGGTAGAGCGGCTTGCGTGTCCCGCTGACGTACATCAGGCCGGTCTGGAAGCCCACGCCTCCGGTCACACCCGAACCCGACAGGGGATCGTCCCTGAGCAGGTACTGCGAGAAGGATGCGACCCGCGGGTTGGAATATGCGATGTGCTCGGCGATCGCGTCGTACTCGGCCTGTTGGCCGGGGGGCACGCCCAGGTACTTGTTCGGCTTGCTCTGCACGCCGAACTCGGTGAGGTAGACGGGCAGGCCCCGCGGGATCGCGTGCGCACGGGCCGCGAGGTCGAGCGCCCTCGTGAGCCTGGAGAGCACGGCTATCGTCACGCTCGCCGGTCGCGAGGGGTGTTCGAGAGGCCCGTTGGCGTTGGCGTACGCGTGGTGGGCGTAGCCGAACGCCGGAAGCCCTTCGCATGACCTGGATTTCCTGTAGTGGCTGTTCAGGCACAGCATTTCCCTGAGGAACACGAGCGGCGCGACGGCCGACTGCGCCCCGCTGTGGGGCCTCACGCGTTCTTCTCCACCCGGCGCGGTTTCGCCCATCAGCACCTTGGGATTGGCCAGCCCGCCGGCTTTCAAGCCGGCGTAGCCCGCCTGATAGAGCCCGCGATATATGCGCGGCGAGGCGGGGGTCCCGTTGGCGTTGAACTGCGGCCGCAGGAAGCGGTAGTGGTTGGGCTCGTTCCAGATCGCGTAGAGCCCCACCTGCGAGCCGAAGTGACGGCCGACCGCAGTCATGAACTGTTCGAACTGCTGGGGATCCGGACGGGTCACGAGGAACCTGTCGTTGTGACCTGCCGTCGCCCACTTCGGGACGGGCGAGGTCACCGTCAGGAGCACCTGCCAGTGCAGACGCTGAGCTTCGGCGATCACCGGGTCGTACTGACCCCAGTAGTAGGCGTTGGGATCGGTGGCGTCGAAGTTCGGCCGCTGAGAGCTGTTCGCGCCGGGGGCCACCGCGGACCAGTACAGCTGTACGCGCAGGGCGGTGACGCCGAGCGCCTGCAGTTTGACGATCGTCGCCGCGCGGGTGCGGGGGTTCAGCAGTTCTTTGGGAGCCTCGAAGTACACGAGCTCGCCGTGCGAGGCGAGGGCGGGCGTGGCAGCCGCAGCCCCCACCATCGAGCACATGAGCAGTGCGCAGAGAAGCTTTCGCATAGGCAGCATCGAGTCCTTTCCTGGGTGATCACGGTCGTGCGCCTGTCGCGCGCGCTGCAGCCTACGGGGCGAGGTAGACGGCGCGCGGCGGGCCACGTTCCGGGCTAAGACACCTGCGCGAGGGCAAGGTTGCGGTTGGGGAGCGGTACCCCGGGGCGGCTGGGCGCGCCCGCCCAGGCTGCTCGAGCTTGTGACGATCCGCTCAACAATTCGAATAGACCGCCATGTAGCGGCTCGTGTAGATCAGCCTGAATCCCTTGAGCGGCACCTGATCCCGCGGGTCGTCGCCGACGTCGACGATCGCGTCGACGAACACGGCGGTGCCGAGCGGGTAGACGGCGATGCTCCCCCTCCGAATGCGGTTCTCGAGCGTGTGACTGCCTTTGCCCACGTCGGCGCGGGCCTGGCTGCGGGCAACGATGTCGTGCTGACCGGTGCTGCCGAGGATCCAGCGCGCATCAGGGATCAGCTTGTTGTTCGGCAGCGACAGCAGTGGACAGCGCGCCAGGCGGCCCTTGACGGCCGGGTCGGCCAGCGCGACGGCGAGGCCCTTGTGGAATTCCTCGTGGTTGGCGAGGGTCCTGCGCAGCGTCGTGAGGTTGAGCGTCGTCGCCGCCGAGAACGTGCCATAGGCGACGAGCGCTGCCGCCCCAAGCATCCACGTGCGCCGCGCGAGCGACCCCGGACGCAACATCGACCAGCCTCCGATGGACACGGCGCAGAACAGCAGCAGGATCGTGGCCGCGCCGAGGAAGTAGCGGTCGATAACCGACGCTCCTGCGGCGCCCTCGGCGACGAACACGGCGAGTAGCCCGAGCAGCGCCGCGAGCGGCGCGGCGGCGCGGCGGGGCACGAGCCAGACGGCGAGTGGGATGCCGGCGAGCGCGCCGATGAGCACGGGCACCTTGTCAATCCGTTCGCCGAACGTCCACATCGATGCGATCACGCTGCCAAGCCCCTGCGTGCGTTCCAGTTCCTGGGCGAGGCCGGCCGTTGCTTTCAACGAGTACAGCGGGTTCCCCGTGACGATCGCATCGACGCCGCACCAGACCAGCGGCCCGATCGCCGCTATCGCGAGGTACAGAACGCGTGTGCGGTTGTCGGCTCGCCATGAGCACCACAGCCAGTACAGGCCGCTCAGCACCCACGCGTCGGGGCGCAGCAGGCCCGCGGCGGCGAGCAGAGCCAGCACGGGCGCTCCGCGACGCGGCCGTTCTACCTCGAGCACGACCGCCCAGACGATCAGGGCGATGTAGGAGATGTCGAGGTAGCCCTGCGAGGCGAGGCTCTCGACGAAGAAGCGGCTCAGCACGAGCAGCGCCGCGGCGAGGCCCACGACCGGGCCGAAGCACAGGCGGCCGAGGCGGTAGGTGCCCGACACGACGGCGACGAACGAGGCGATCGAGCCGAGCACGACCAGCCGCGCGCCGCCCTGGCCGAAGATCGAGCAGAGCGCCCCGAAGGCGATCGCGAGCGGATGCTCCGTCGGACCGCGGTAGACCCTGAAGTCCGGCAGGTGCAGGTGCAGCACGTCCCGCCCCCAGAGCAGCGCGTAGAAGGAGTCGTACGTCGGATATGTCGGGTAGGCGAAGTACCCGATCAGGGCGAGCAGGCACATCGCCGCGAAAGCGAGCTTCGCCCACGTCCCCGCGGGCACGGCGCGCAGGCGCGCCAGCCGGATCGTGCCCGGTCCACTCCGGGTTAGCGTCGCGCTTTGCATCTAGTCTTGGCCATCGGGGCACTGCCGGCCCGCCCACGCGCTTGGCGCCAAGACCGTGGCCTTCGCTTTGGGATACTGCCGGGAGCCCAGTCTAGGCAATCAACGCCGATGAAGCTCATCATCCAGATCCCCTGCTTCAACGAGGCGGACCAGCTCCCGCAGACGCTCGCGGACCTGCCGCGGCAGGTGGACGGCTTCGACGTCGTCGAGTGGCTGATCGTCGATGACGGCTCCACGGACGAGACGATCGCCGTCGCCCGGCGGCACGGCGTCGACCATCTCGTGCGCCTGACGAACAACAAGGGTCTCGCCACCGGGTTCCAGGCGGGCGTCGACACGGCGCTCAAGCTCGGCGCCGATGTGATCGTCAACACCGACGCCGACAACCAGTACTACGGCCCGGACATCGCCAGGCTCGTGGGGCCGATCCTCGAGGGGCGCGCGGACATGGTCATCGGCGACCGTGAGGTGACGGGCATCGAGCACTTCTCGTGGCTGAAGAAGTCCCTGCAGCGAATCGGCTCATGGGTGGTGCGCCAGGCCTCCTCGACGTCGGTGCCGGACACCACCTCGGGTTTCCGCGCCTACAACCGCGAGGCGGCCATCCAGATCAT
>JAOPZM010000053.1 GCA_025964115.1 Solirubrobacterales bacterium | reverse complement strand
GTCGTGGAAGGCCTGATGGCGCAGCTGGCGCTCGAGGGCGACCTGGTCGGTGGCATCGCGCGTGTTGACCACCAGCGCTCCGACGCTCGGATCGCCGATCAGGTTGCTGATCGCCGATTCGGCGTGGCGGATGCGCCCCGTCGAGTCCGTGAGCTCCCACTCGACGCGGGCGACGTGCCCGACCTCGATGATCGTCCGGTTGAGTCCGTCCAGGAGCTCGCTCGAGCCTCCCGTCACCGCCTCCAGTCTCCGTCCCACGAGCGCCGACGGCTCGTGCCCGAAGATGTCCCGCATGGAATCGCTGACGTAGCGGACCGTCAGGTCCGGGTCGACGACCATGATCACGTCGGAGGAGTGCTGAACCAGCGCCCGGTAGTAGTTCTCCGTCCTCCGCAGCTCCGCCGTACGCCGCTCCACCCGCCGCTCGAGGTCGGTGGTGAGGGCATTGTTCTCATAGACCACGATCAGCTGCAGCAGCAGGGCGAGCAGCACGAGGGCGGCGCTGATCGCAAGCAGCACCGCGGGCGGGCCGAGGCTCCTCCCGGCGAGCCAGCTCACGAGCGCGGTCGCGATGCCGACGGCGGCCGGAAGGGTCGGCAGGCCGGGCACGAGCCTCCCCGCGGCCAGCCTGCGCATCCACTGACGCGTGCCGGTCCGCTGGGCGGCCGCCATCGTGATCACGAGAAAGGCGGCGAGCCAGCCGATGTCGATCGGGCTCACCCTGGGGAACGCGGGGTCCAGCGCGCTCAGGTACCAGAAGGCCGAGTCGGAGATCGCGAGGCAGGCGATGCCGAGCCCGAGCAGCCCGAGCCCCGCTGGCACGCGCTCCTTGCCGCGGGCCGCCACGAACAGGACGCCGGACAGCGCCACGGCGTCGAGCACCGGGTAGGCGAGGTTGACGATCTGCCCCGACTTCGACGTCGCGCTGCTTGCGAAGACGGCGGCGATCACCGCGCACCAGCTGATCAAGAAGCAGCCGGTGGCGATCAGCAGGCCCTCTGCGGCACCACGGAGGTGCGAGAGGCGCCCCGCGGGGGTGCTCACCATGCTCACCAGGCAGCCGACGACCAGAACCGACGCGGCGAGCGGCGCCGCGTCGAGGGCGGACGGCGGCTTCGGGCTGATACCCAAGCCAAGTTCACAGACGCTCTTCGCGATGTGGCCGATCGCCCACACGCCCATCCCGAGGGCGAGCAGGCGCCAGGCTCGCCAGGCACCTTGGCCGGAGTCTGCCCCAGCGCGCTCCTGTCGGCGGTCCCTCCAGGCTCGCGAGGCGCACGCGAGCGCGGCTATGAGTGCCGCGAGCGTTTCGCCCACGTCCTCGAACGCGGTCCAACCGGAGTCGTTGCCGGAGTGGACCGTGACGAGGATTCCGAAGGCCGCCGTCGCCGCGAGTGAGAGCGTCCACAGCAGGGGCAGCTGCGCGACCTCGAGGGTCTCGCGGGCCTGGATCAGTCGTGTGGCTCGGGCGAGCATGGCGGCGCCACCGAGCGGGTCGGAGGACCTGCCCGATCAGTTCGTAATCGGACCGCCCGCGCGAGACCTTGAATCGCCGAGATGCCGTTGCGCCGCCGAGGAGCCGGCTCGCGGCTACTGCACCGCTGTCCCCTCGCCGTCCTCCTCCTCGTCCTCCTCCTCGTCCCCGGCGTACAGGGACTCGCGCGCCAGCTCCCTCCCCTTGCCATCGAAGAGCTTGACCTCGAGCAGGTCGTGCCGGTAGTCGTCGGGCGCCAGCAGCGTGAAGCGCTCCTCGATCAGCTCGCACTGATCGACGGCGAGATCGGCGAGCTCGGCCGTCACGACCCGCCCGCCGGACATCAGCGGGCGGCCCCACACGAGCGTCATGGCGGCCACGGCGCCGGCGTGGCCGCGCCATGAGCCAACGACCTCATCGCAGAGGTCCATGCGCCAGTCCGGGTTGCGCTCGGCGAGTTCGTCGGTGAAGTCGACGTGCGTCGAGAACTCGCTCGGCTCCCCGTCATCGACGGCAGGCAGGAAGCGCACGTAGCCGAACAGCTCGTATCCGCCGGAGGTCCTCGCCGTCGCCGGTACGTATGTGCGCCCGTGCCACGAGCGATCCGGGTACCAGATGACCTCGCCGGGATCCCCCAGATCGTCGGGCTCTCCGTCGAGCTGCTCGAGACCGTTGAGGAACTCGTTGCGCAGGCGCTCCTCCCAACGCCCGTAGGGCAGCTCCTCCTGCGGCGGCTCGGCCGCGAAGCGCGGGACGAAGCGTTCCTCCGGTGGCATGGGCGCCAGACTACAGCTGTGCCGGCGCGGCGCGGAGGCTCCTGGCGTCACGCCTCGCGCAGGATCGCGGCGGCGTGCTCGGGCGCGACGATGTTGAGGTTCAGGTCGGTGGAGAGCTCGAGTCCGGCGATGTGCGTGAGGCGCGGGAGCACGTCTATGCGCCAGCCGAAGTGCTCGGCGCCGCTTGGAGCGGTGCGAACCCAGAGGTTCAGAGGCGGGCTGGATCCGAGGTGCCGCGCGAGCCGGCGCAGGCCGTCGTGCAGCAGCGCCGCGCCCGAAGGGCCCTCTTCCTCGAAGCGCCCCCGCGGTCGCCGCGGGGCGAGCATCAGCTGGAAGGGCAGCCGCGACCCATAGGGAGCCATCAGCACCGCCTCGTCGTCGATCGCCACGATCCGCTCACGCCGGCGCACCTCCTCGGACACCAGGTCGCCGAGCAGGTTCTGGCCCATCATCCGGTTGGCGTACGCTGCGAAGCGCTCGCGCTCCCGCGCCACTGCCGCCGGCACGAAGTTGAGCGCGTACAGCTGGGCATGGGTGTGCGGGAGCGACGCGCCCGCCTCGCGCCGCTCGTTGACGATCAGCTGCACGTAGGACGCCTTGGCGTGGGCGCGCATGCGCTCGCGCCAGACCTCTACAGCGGAAAGCACCTGCTCGACGGGCAGATCGGCCAGCGACAGCACCGGCTGGGGGCCGTTGATGATCACCTCGTGCGCGCCCGTGGCCGGCTGCGAGGTGAACAGATCGGGCCAGGCCTGCCGCTCAGGAGCGAGCTCGGCGTCGTCCGCCTCGCCCGCCGGGCTGAGGGCGGGATAGAGGTTCGGCACGACGCGCACCGTCCACCCCGGCGCGTCAGGCGGCCCGCCGGCAGGCCGCAGCGCGTAGATCTCCGGAGGCGTGCGATCCTCGTGTCCCTCCGCGAACGGGTCGCTCGCAGGGTCGATCGGCTCGGGCGGCGAGCACCCTGGCGCCCCCCCCGGGCGGAGCGAGCGCTCGCCGGCGACGATCGTCTTGTGCCCGCTGAGCGGGTCGATTCGGATCTCGGGCAACTTCTATGCGTCGAGCGCGTAGCGCCTGACGTCCTCTTCGAGCTTCGCCTGGCTGAGGTAGGGCCCCTGGTGGATGAACTGCGCGCCGCGGCTGTCGTAGAAGACCGTGACGGGGGTGAACGTCGAGTCCGTGACGGCGGCGCCGAGGCGACCGCTCTTGTCGTAGTAGCTCGGGTAGCTGACCGGGAAGGAGCGCAGGAACGCGAGTGCGTCGGCGCGGCTCGAGTCGCCCGAGTCGATGCCGATGAACGCCACCTGGCGCCCCTGCGAGAGCGACGCACGCTGGAAGGCGGCGAACTCGGCGCGACACGGTTCGCACCAGGAGGCCCACTTGTTGATGACCACGGGGTGCCCCCGCAGGGACGATAGGCGTGCGTGCAGCTCGGCGGTGCCGCCCGAGATGAGCTGGCCCGCCTGGGCGTGGAGCTCCGCGAGCGGCTGGGGAGACCCGGCCAGGCGCGCGCGCATCTGGGCCAGCGTCAGCCTCGACGATGCGGGGGGCGGCGTGGTCGAGGACCCGGCCAGCTCGATCAGGCCGACGACGAGCAGCACCACGAGAGCCCCCCCGAGCGCGATCATCGGAGTCCGCTTTGCCGCCATGGCCGGTAAGGGTGCCAGATCGCCTCCACTTCAACGACGCCTCCACGTGCTATATCCTGGTGGGTACACGTAAGAGCCGGGTGGTTATGAGCATCCGGCAACGGCGTTCGTCAGGCGCCGGTCCTTCTGAGCCGTGCCGGAAGAAGTTTCGACGGCGGCTCCGTCTCGAAGTCGAGAGCCTCAATGGCCGAACCCACCTCAGCGGCTCCAGCGGTCGCGCCCATTCCGAGTTCCGCCGACATCGCGCGCGCGGAAAAGCTGGTGCGCGAGCGGTTCGTGCACCCCGGAGAGGACCCCTCCGTCGCGCTCGCGCCAGGCAGTCCACGCAGGCGCGCGTTGGATCAGGCGCTGGCCGAGCTCGAGGCGGACCCGAAGACCAAGCACCCATCGACCGCCTGGCGGCGCGAGTTCTCGCTGCTGCTCGGGCTCGAGCGCCTGCTCTCCGACGAGGAGCCGAAGCTCGCCGACGGCACTGCGCTCTCCGCCCACCAGGTCGACGCCCTCTCGGGCACGCTCGCGGCGCTGCTCGCAGAGGCCGAGCGCACGAGCGCAAACGGCAACGGTCGCGTCGCGGCCTCCGCCTCGCCCGAGCTGCTCGCCTCGGCCGACATCCTCGGTCCCGAGGAGGCTCAAGGCAACGGCTCCGAGCCCAACGGCTCCGCCGTGGCGGTAGGTGATGCGGAGGCGATCGACGAGGACGAGGACGACGATGAGCCCGACGAGGATGACTACCTCGACGAGGACGACGACGACCTCGGGCCCGTCCAGCGGGCGGCGCCGGAGGAGGATGAGGACGAGGAGGACGACGATGACGAGGACGAGCTCGAGCTGATCGCCGAGGAGGAGGAGCCCGAGCCGGAGGGCGACGCCGACGAGGAGCCACGCGACTGGGCCGACGAGGAGGACGAGGAGGACTCGCTCGGCGAGCAGCCGGAGGATCCCAACGCCGCCAAGCGCTTCTGGTTCGAGCACGCCACGGGCGCGGGCAAGACGGTGGCGGCGCTCGGCTTCGTCGAGGCCTCCCAGACCGGAGGCGTGCTGATCCTCACGCACCGGCGCAACCTGGTCGATCAGTTCCACGGCGAGCTGCGCGATCGCGGCTACTCCAAGCGCATCTCGAGGCCCCTGCTAAAGGGCGAGGACTCCGTCAAGGGCCCGGTGACCGTAGAGACGTATCAGTGGTTCGTGCGCAACGCCGGCAAGATCTCGAGCGCCTACACGATCGTGATCTGCGACGAGGCGCATACCGCGCTCGGCGAGAAGACGAGCGGAGCGATCCGCAACTGGACCGGTCCGATCTTCATCGGGATGACCGCCACGGGTGCGCTGATCGCGCGTCACGTCACCGACCTGTTCCCCACGCAGACCTCGCGCTTCGACCTCGCCCAGGCCGCCCGGCGCGGCGTGATCGCGCCCCTGCGCTGCGTGCGCATCTCGCCGGGCGTGGGCGTGCGCACGATCGCCAAGGTGCCGCTGCGGCGAGGGGAGGTCGACACCGAGTTCGACCAGGAGGAGCTGGCCAAGCTGCTGGACCAGCAGCCGTTCAACGTGGCCGTCGCAAACCTGTACAAGACGCGCTTCAACGGCGTCCCCGGCGTCGTCTACGCGGCCGGCGTGCGTCACGCATACAACCTCGCTGAGGCATTCCGCGCCGAAGGTATAAAGGCCCAGGGGGTCTCCGGAGAGACGCCCAAGCGCGAGCTCGCGGAGATCCTCGCGCGCTACGAGCGCGGCGACATCGACGTCCTGATCAACGCGCAGCTGCTCGCCGAGGGCTGGAACAGCCCGCGTGCGACCGTCTGCGTGCACCTGGCGCCAACGGCGTCCAAGCGCATCTACCAGCAGCGTGTCGGCCGCGTCACGCGCCGCCATCCGGGCAAGGAGGCGGGGCTGGTCGTCGACTTCGTGCATCCCGCCACCAAGCACGACGACCCCGTCGTCACGCTGCATTCGCTGCTCGACCGCGACGTCTACCGCGGCGGCGCGATCGTCGTCGGCCCGGTGCGTCGCGGCCGCGGCCGCCGCATGCGGGTCGAGCGGCGCGTGCTCCCCGTGTGCGCTGAGGAGGAGCGGCGCTTCGCCGTCTTCGAGCGTGAGCTGTGGCGGATCGCGGTCGAGCACCTCGACTACGGCGAGCAGCACGTGTGGGCCGCGCTCGCAGGCGCCCGCGTGGCGCCCACCGGTTGGCGCCGCGCGCGGGCGATGCTCCACTTCGATCGCACGGGTGAGCTCAAGAGCCGCTTCCTGATCACGGCCGTCCAGCGCAACAAGAACCCCCAGCTCCGCCTTCGGGCGCTGACCGACATCGCCGCGCTGCGCGACCCCGACGCGTTCGACACCGCGATCGACATCATCGGAGGCTGGCCGCGAGAGGAGCGCAAGGAGGCGACGAAGATCATGCTGCGCGCGCTGGTCGAGCGGCGCATCGGCAGGCGCGACCAGGCCAACGCGTGGATCTGGCGTCTGGCCGAGTACACGAGGGACGTCCACGAGGAGTACGCGGTGCAGCGCTGGCCGGAGACCAAGCGCCTGCTGGGTCTGCTCGTCAACTCATCAGGCGGCGCTCATGCCCGCAATGCCCGCCGCCTGATCCACGCGGCCCGCAAGCAGGACCGCCGGCTGGCCGCTGCATTGCTCGCCGCTGCGCTCGCGCACACGCCCGAGGCCGAGGAGGCGCTGCGCGGCGCACGCACCCGCATGGGCCGCAAGCCGCCGGCGCTGGCCCGCGAGCTGCTGCGCAACTTCCCGAAAAGGAGGGCCCGCAACGCGCGGCGCAGGCGCAAGGGAGCCAGGGGGGGCCCCAACGGGTCCGCGCCCCGGGGCGCGGTCCCGGATCTCGTCAGAGCGCACGACGGCCACGATGCACACGACACGCAGCGCACCCCGGACGGCGACGGTGTGCTGGACTCGCTGCAGCGTGGCGTCGAGGACGCTCTCGACCACGCCGGTGAGTGAGCACGGCGCCGCCGGCGCCTGAGCTCCCGCCGCGGCTCAGGTCTCCTCGCTGAGCGTCCGCAGGTGAACCTCGCCGGCGCTCAGCGTCGTCTGGCCGCCGTCTGCAAGCACGACCACGAGCCGCCCCGTGCCATCGATTCCCTGCGCGCGCCCGCTTCCTCCGGCCCAGGCGATCTCCCGCCCACGCAGCGCGTCCCGCGTGCGCCACGCGTCAAGCGTGGTGTCGGTTGGCTCGGCGAGGCGACGTTCGAGCGCCCTGAGCAGGCGGGAGAGCGTGGGCTCGATCGCATCGCTCGGCAGGCCGAGCGTCGCGGCGGGCAACGGCGAGCCGGAACCTCGGATTCCCGTGGCCGTGGGGCGCAGCTCCTCGGGGAGCTGATCGAGCTCGACCGAGACGTTCAGCCCAATCCCGAGGACGGCCCAGCCCTCCTGCGGGCGGGCCTCGACGAGGATCCCGGCAAGCTTCGCGAGCGGCTGCTGCGCCGAGGGCTCGCGAGAGCCACCGGCCGCCCGCGGCTGCGCGACGACCACGTCGTTCGGCCATTTGATCGCGGCATCGTCTCCCGCCACGTCGCAGACCGCGACTGCGGCGATCAGCGGCAGCAGTGGCGGCGGCGAGCGCACCAGAAGGGACATCAGCAGGGCGGTCCCGGCCGGCGCCGACCAGCGGCGCCCCTGGCGACCCCTTCCGGCGGTCTGCTCCGCCGCCGTCACCAGCGTGCCGTGGGGCGCACCGGCGGCGGCGAGCTCGCGCGCGCGGTCGTTAGTCGAGTCGACGCGGCGCAGGTGCAGGCGGGGACGGCCGAGGGCCACGCGTGACGGATCCTGTGGCGTCGTGCTCATCCCGGCCGCACCAGCAGCTGGTCCCCACGTCCGGCCCCGAGCAAGTCGGCGGCCGAGCCACGGTTGAGCGCGAGCGCGACGGAGCCCCGGGAGTCCACGTAGACGAGGAGCTCGCCTGCGGGCACGTCGGCGAACGCGAGCGCATAGCGTGCCGCGTGCGTGGTCCCCGCATGGCTCACCGCGAGCAGATCTCCGGGCTGCGCCGCCAGCGCCTCGAGCTGGTCGGCCGATGCGCCGAGGATCACGTTGCCGAACACATCGCACTGCAGCACGTGAGCCTCGAGGGCGCCCGCGTCGATGCGGGCGCGCGGCAGCTCCAGGCACTGCAGCCCGGCTGGCGCCAGCGGCTTGCCAACGTCCGCGAGCGGCTCTCCGGCGGCGAGCGCGGCGGCGACCGGGGCGAAGATGTCCCTGCCGTGGAAGGTCGCTGACACCGGCTGCAGGCGCTCCGGCGAGTCGCCTATGTCGATCGCCTCAGCGACGCCTCCGAGCGACTCCGCGGCGGGCATCAGCAGACCGTTGTCGGGACCGACGAGCAGGCGACCCTGCTCGGCCGTGCGCAACGCGACGGCTCGCCGCCGGCTGGTGCCGACGCCCGGATCGACCACAGCCAGGTGGACGGCGGCAGGCATGTAGGAGAGCGCCGCGCGCAGCACGATCGCGCCGGTGAGCACGTCGTGCCGTGGAATCTCATGGGTGAGGTCGATGATCCGCGCGGTCGGGCAGCGCCGCACCATCACCCCATGGCAGACGCCGACGAACTCGTCGCGGCGACCGTAGTCGGAGAGGAAGCTGATGACTGCCGGGAGCGCGCTAGCCGGCGTCATCGTCCTGCACCGCGGGCGCGCTCACAACCGCCGCGCTCGCGTCGCCGGTTCGCTTCCTCACATCGGCGAGCACCGCGTCGATGACCCCTGCGATGTCGTGCCGCGATGCCTCGATGCTCGGCTCCAACCCGTGCTCGCGCAGGGCCTGACTGGTGACCGGGCCGATCGACACGATGCGCGTGCCGGGCGACAGTGGAGCGCCGGACGCGGCGTCGAGGAAGAAGCGCACCGTCGAGGAGGAGGTGAACGTGATGTAGTCGGCCCCGCGCGCCGAATCCAGCGCCTGCGGCGCGAGCGGCTCGGCGAGCGTCTCGTACAGGGCCAGCACGTCCACCTCGGCACCGCGCTCGCGCAGCGCCTCGGGAAGCACATCGCGCGCCTCCCTCGCCCTCGCCACCAGCGCTCGGCTCACGGGCACGTCCGC
>JAOPZM010000048.1 GCA_025964115.1 Solirubrobacterales bacterium | reverse complement strand
CTGGTCCGGCGCCAGGACGGCGGCGGCCAGATCGTCGGTATCGGCTCGATCGCGGGTGTTCGCGGACTGCAGGGCTCGGGGTCCTACAGCGCGTCCAAGGCCGGGATCGCGACGTATCTGCAGTCGGTTCGCGCCGAGACCCACGGTGAGCCGATCACGGTCACCACCCTGGCACCGGGCTACATCGACACGCCCATCAACCAGGACATGAAGAGCCGGCCGTTCCTGATCGACTCCGAGAAGGGCGCACGGATCATGGCCGATCTGATCGAGCGTGGCGTCGGGTACGCGACTGTGCCGCGCTTTCCGTGGACGCTGATCTCGCCGCTGCTGCGCGTGCTTCCCACGTCCCTGCTGGCGCGCAGCACGCCGCCGCGGGACTCCTCCACCAGCCACTGAGCCGGTGGCCGTCGGCCTCGGCCTCCCGCCCGCTACGGCGTACGCGTGGGCCGTTCGGCTCTCTCGGCGTCTTTGATCGCCCACGTGAGCCGCTCGACGAGCTGTGCAGCGGCGTGATCGGTGCTGACGTGCACCGCGTGGACGCGCTCGTCCAGCAAGACTGGAGCGTCGTCGATCCGCTTGGAAGGGTCAGTTGTGACAATGATTCTTGGCATGGGTGCCTCCTTGTCGGCGTTGATGCCGCCAACGGACCATCCCAAGCCCACCTGAGCGCGGGGTAAAGCCCTCGGCCCACAGCAGCTGCTCGTCCAATCCGTTTGATCCCCTGCAGATGCGAGCCTACCGGCACAGCCCGGCGGCTTCGAGAGCTTCCACTTCCCGCATGAACATCCGCCACTCAGAGATCTTGCCGCCGCGAAATGAGAACAGGAACGTGAACTGCGCCTCGACCTGGGCTCCGCTGTCCTTGCCCCGGCCGCCCTGCAGCGTTGTCACGAGGACGTGCTCGCCAATGTCCTCGACGCGCAGAATGTCGACGCGAAAATCGTCCCACTGCTCGGGCCAGATGGCGAAGGCCTCGAGCACACCCGCGTGCCCGTGCTGACGCGGCGACACGTCGGGAATCTCACGAGGCTGAGTGACCTCGATGTCCTCGTCGCATAGGCGAAGGACGCCGTCCATCTCGCCCTTCTCAAATGCGAGGAAGGCTGCCCGCACTACCTCGATGTTCTCCTTCGACATGGGCGGAGTATCCCGCGGCGACAGCGCCCCGGCGCCGAGTAACTTGGCCAGGCAGCCAGTCAGGCACTAAGATTGACGCGCCGATACATCTGGAGCAGAGGGGACCTGCTTGGCATGGATGCATCTCAAGACGATTTCGATTTCGACTGGCTGGTAATCGGCTCCGGGTTCGGCGGCAGCGTCTCGGCGCTGCGGCTCGCCGAGAAGGGCTACGCGGTCGGGGTGCTCGAGTGCGGGCGGCGCTTCGCCGACGACGAGTTCCCGAGCTCGACCGCGGATCTGAAGCGCTACTTCTGGAGGCCGCGGCTGGGCATGAAGGGGATCTTCTGTCTCACGGCCTTCAAGGACGTCGCCGTCGTATCCGGCTGCGGCGTTGGCGGTGGCAGCCTTGGCTACGCGAACACGCTCTATGTCCCTCCGAAGGCGTTCTTCGAGGACCGCCAGTGGGCGGAGATGGAGGACTGGGAGGCCGAGCTGGCGCCCCACTACGAAGAGGCCCAGCGGATGCTGGGCGTCGTGCAGAACCCTCACGATGACCCGGCAGACCAGCTGCTTCGCGAGCTCGGCGAGGAGCTCGGCGTGAGCCACACGTACAAAAAGACACCCGTCGGCGTGTTCTTCGGTGAGCCCGGCAGGACCGTCGCGGACCCATACTTCGGCGGCGAGGGCCCGGAGCGGACCGGCTGCCTTCTGTGCGGGCGCTGCATGGTCGGCTGCGTCCACGGGGCCAAGAACACGCTCGTGAAGAACTACCTGTACTTCGCCGAGAAGATCGGCGCCCGGGTGATGGCCGAACGCACGGTCGTGGACGTCCGCCCGGTCGGCTCGACCGACGGCGCCGAGGGCTATGAGGTCGTCACGGAGCGTTCGGGTGCGTGGCTGCGCAAGGACCGTCGCGTGCACCGTGCTCGCGGGGTGGTGGTGGCCGCAGGGCCCCTCGGAACGAACAGGCTCCTGCAGCGCTGCCGGCTGGAGGGCTCGCTGCCGCGGATCTCGCCGCGCCTGGGCGAGCTGGTGCGCACCAACTCCGAGTCCGTCCTCACGGTGACGGTGCCCGAGGACTATCCGGACGACCTGATCAAGCGCGTGGCGATCAGCTCATCGATCTATCCAGATCCGAACACGCACATCGAGACGGTGACCTATGGCAACGACGGTGACTCGATGCATCGCCTCTACACCCTGCTGGTCGGAGACGGCACGCGGCTCACGCGCCCGCTGAAGCTGCTCGGGCAGATCCTGCTGCACCCGAAGCGGCTCGCGAAGGTGCTCTTCCCGAAGCACTGGTCGCGGCGCACGATCATCATCCTCGTGATGCAAACGCTCGACAACGCGATCGCGCTGCGTCCGCGCAAAGGCCCCTTCGGGTCCTTCTGGCTCCAAACCGAACAGGACCCCGAGCGGCCCAACCCGACGTTCATCCCGGTCGCCAACGAGACCGCCGAATGGTTCGCCGAGCGCACCGGCGGGATCGCCCAGAGTTCCGTCTTCGAGGCACTCTTCAATATCCCGACGACCGCGCACATCCTCGGCGGGGCGGTGATCGCGCCGGACGCGGAGCGGGGCGTGGTGGACTCCCGTCAACGGGTCTTCGGCTATGAGAACCTGCTCGTGTGCGACGGCTCGGCGATCCCGGCGAACGTCGGCGTCAACCCGTCGCTCACGATCACCGCGCTCGCCGAGCACGCGATGAGCCACGTGCCCGTCGCCGCGGGCCAGAGCAGCTCAGGACGCGTCCGCGCCGCCGTCGGTTAGGGCGGCGATGTCTTCGAGGTCGATGGGCCGCGCGCGACCGCCGGCCATCGCCGGCAGGATGACCAGCGTGTCGCCCTCGCCCACGGCCGTGGCGAGGCCGTCGAGCACACGCACGTCCTCGTCGTTGAGGTAGACGTTGACGTAGCGGTTCAGCTCGCCCTCCGCCGAGAACAGCTGGCTCTCGGTCGCCGGGTGGCTCGCGGCGAGCGCGCGCAGCACCTCGCCGACGCTCTCACCGGAGGCGCCGACCTCCTTCTCGCCGCCCACCGATGCGCGCAACACCGGAGGTATCTTGATCGTGGCCATCTGGGGCGCAGACTACCCGGCGGCGGCGCAGAACGCCTCGTAATCCGGGAACACCCCGAGCTCATCGTCGGTGATCTCCTCGGGATCGCGCGAGCAGATGGGGCACTCGGGATCGCGGTGCACCTTCACCTCGGTCAGCGTGGCGCCGAGTGCGTCGTACAGCAGCAGACGGCCGATCGCGGGCTCGCCGATGCCGAGGATCAGCTTGACCACCTCGGTCGCCTGGAGCAGGCCCATCGTGCCGGGGAGCACGCCGAGAACGCCGTTGGCACCACATGAGGGCGCCAGCTCGGCCGGCGGCGGCTCGCGGAAGAGGCAGCGGTAGCAGGGCCCGTCATACGGCTTGAACACCGACAGCTGACCGTCGAAGCCGAGGATCGAGGCGGAGACCACCGGGATCTTCAGTCGCACGCTTGCGTCGTTGAGCAGGTAGCGGGTGGGAAAGTTGTCGACCCCGTCCACGATCACGTCGTAGCCCTCGATTATCTCGACGATGTTCGAGGCGTCGACCCGCGTCTGGTACTTGACGACGTCGACGTCGGGGTTGAGCGCGCGGATCGACTCCTCCGCCGAGTCGACCTTGGGCACGCCGATGCGGCTCGTGTCGTGGATCACCTGCCGCTGGAGGTTGGAGAGGTCGACGACGTCGTCGTCGACGATGCCCAGCGTGCCGACGCCGGCCGCCGCGAGGTAGAGGGCGGTCGGCGAGCCGAGCCCGCCGGCGCCGAGCAGCAGGACCTTGGCATCGAGCAGCTTCTGCTGGCCCTCCGCGCCGATCTCAGGGATCAGCAGATGACGCGAGTAGCGGTCGCGCTGCTCGGGGGTGAGGGCGCGCGGAATCTCGACCTCGTAGCCGCGGTCCTTCCAGAGGGTGATGCCGCCCGTCATCGAGCGCACGTGCCCGTAGCCGAGATCCTCCTGAAGGGTGCGGGCGGCGTAGGCGGAGCGGTTGCCCGACGCGCAGTAGAGGATCACCTCCGCGGAGCGATCGGGCGCCGCGCCCTCGATCCGGGCCTCCAGGTGGCCCCTCGGGATGCTCTTGGCTCCGGGAAGGTGTCCGGTGGCGAACTCTTCGCTGCCGCGCACGTCGATGATTGCCACGCCCTCTCCGATCAGCTCCTTGACCTCGGACGGGTCGACCTCTGCGATCTGACTCTTGACTCGGCGGAGAAGCTCCGCGCCGGACAGACTCATCTTGAAACTCCTAAACCACGGTCAGGTTTTATGGACTTCATAAAGTGTAGCGCCTGCTCACCGCGCTACGAACCCCCTCCCCTACGCTCCCAGACGATGCCAGCAAGCCCCCCGCCGCAGCCACGCTCGCGCCTCGCCACGATCGCCGTGGGCATCGCCGTCGCGGCGCTGCTCGCCGGGTGCTCGGGAGGGTCCTCATCGACCGCCTCGAGCTCAACGACCAGCGGGAGCGCGGGCTTCGCCGGCGCGGCTCTTCCGCCAGGCATCGCGGCTCCGGGCTTCGTCCTCACCGACCAGCACGGTCGCTCAGTCTCGCTGGCGGGCTACCGCGGCCGCGTCACGGTGCTGAGCTTCCTGTATCCGACGTGTGGCCCGGCCTGCGTGCTCGTCGCCCAGCAGATCCGCGGCGCGCTGGATCAGCTCTCCGCGCCGGTGCCCGTCCTGCTCCTCAGCGCCGAACCCGCTGCCGACACGCAGGCGAGCGTCGCGCGCTTCCTCGGGCAGGTCGGCCTCGACGGTCGCGTCGAGTACCTGTCGGGGACACGCGCCCAGCTCCAGCGGCTGTGGCGCGCCTACCACATCACCCCTCCAAGCTCGAGCCGCAGCGCGTTCGACCGCGCCGCCTCTGTCCTCCTGGTGGACCGCGACGGCCGCGAGCGGGTGCTCTTCGGGATCGAACAGCTGACCCCCGAGTCGCTCGCCCACGACATCGGGAAGCTAGATGGAGAACCCGCCCACCCCTGATACCCTAGCTCGCAGGTAGGAAATCTTGCGATGATGTTCTCAACCAAGGCCGAGTACGGCGTACGCGTGATGGTGGAGCTGGCTCGGCGAGCCGGCGAGGAGCCGATTCCGCTGGCGGAGATAGCCGCTGACGACGGCCTTCCGCTCGCGTATCTGGAGCATCTCGTCGCGCGTCTGCGCCGGGCCGGATTGGTCGACTCCAGGCGCGGCTCGCGAGGCGGCTACCTGCTCGCGCGCCCCTCGACCGAGATCACCATGGCCGAAGTCGTGGAGGCGCTGGAGGGCTCGATCGCGCCGATCGAGTGCATCTCCGAGGCGTCCGACGGCTCGATCGTGTGCTCGCGCGAGTCGCACAACGAACGCGCCTGTCCCACGAAGCTTCTGTGGACGCGCGTGCGCGGGTCGATCGTGAGAACGCTGCAGGAAACCACGCTCGCCGACCTGACCCTCGCGCCGGCCGTCCCGGCCGGCACCGTCCTGCCGACGCTCGACATCGAACCCCTCACGACTGGAGCCTGACCAAAGAACATGGCCGACCTAGAGATCAGAGACCTGCACGTGCGCACCGAGGACCGCGAGATCCTCAGGGGCGTCGACCTCGAGATCAACCGAGGCGAGATACATGCCCTGATGGGCCCCAACGGCTCGGGCAAGTCGACGCTCGCGAACACGCTGCTCGGGCATCCCTCCTACGAGATCACCGAGGGTTCGATCTCCTTCAAGGGAGAGGACATAACCGAGGCAGAGCCGCACGAGCGCGCGAAGGCTGGGCTGTTCCTCGCCTTCCAGTACCCGGTCTCGATCCCCGGTGTGTCCGTGGCGAACTTCCTGCGCATGGCGATCAACGCCAAACGCGAGGAGCCGATCCAGGTCAAGGAGTTCCGCAACCAGCTGCAGCACGCCGTCGAGCTGCTGGACGTGGACCGGTCGTTCACGTCGCGCCACCTCAACGACGGCTTCTCCGGCGGCGAGAAGAAGCGCGCGGAGATCCTCCAGATGGCGATGCTCGCACCCGACATCGCGATCCTCGACGAGACCGACTCGGGCCTTGACATCGACGCGTTGCGCACCGTCGCCGAGGGCGTTCAGCGGCTTCACGATGAGCAGGGACTCGGCGCGCTGATCATCACCCACTATCAGCGCATCCTCCACTACGTCGAGCCGGAGTTCGTCCACATCCTGATGGACGGCCGCATCGTACTCGAGGGCGGCGTGGAGCTCGTCGAGCGCCTGGAGCGCGAGGGCTATGACCAGATCCGCCAGGAGGTTGGCGCGGGCGCGGCCGGTGACAGCAGTGTCTGAGCCGGGCAACGCCCCGGTGGCCGCCCCGAGCGGCAACGGTGCGGCACCCGCGAAAGTCAAGGCGGGCCGCCACCGCGAGGCGACGCTCTACCAGGCGCTGGCCGGAGCCGGGGCCGGCGACGGACGGTCGCTCGAGCAGCTGCGCGCCGACGCCCGTGTGGCCTTCCAGGCTCTCGAGCCTCCCGTGTGGCGGCGGTCGGGATTCTGGACGACGAGCCTCCAGAGCCTCAGCCCCGACCTGCTCTCCGAGCAACGCCAGGCACCTGACGCCGGCGCGACCGCCGGGGTCCCCGAGGTCGTCCGCCGCACGCTTCCCGACCGGCCGCGTGCAGGGCGCATCGTGCAGAGCGCCGACGCTGTCGTCCAGCTCGATCTCGATCCGGCGCTCGCCGAGCAGGGCGTGATCCTCTGCTCGCTCGAGGAGGCCTTCCGGGAGCACGGCGAGCTGGTGGCGCCGTGGTACTCGAGGCGCCTGACGATCGACCGACACAAGCTCGAGGCGGCCAACGCCGCCTTCTGGCGCGGCGGCGCCTTCCTGTACGTGCCCCCGGGGCTCGTCGTCGAGGCTCCCTTCGAGATCGTCTATGCGATCGACCGCCCGGGCGTCGCGCAGTACGGGCGCACGCTCGTCCTCGGTGGCGCGACGAGCGAGTTCCGCGTGCACGAGTACGACCTCGCCGAGGACTTCGACGGCCAGGCGCTTCACGCCGGCGCGTTCGAGCTCTACCTGCAGGATGGGGCGCGTTGCCGGCTTGCGCAGTTCCAGGACTGGGGCTCGGGCGAGGTCTTCGACGTCTCCACGCGCTTCGTGGGCGTGGGGCGCGACGCCTACTGCCACTGGCTTCCGGCGCTGCTGGGCGGGCACCTCGTGCGCCAGCACCTCGAGCTCGCCGTGATGGAGCCCGGCGGTGACATGGCCTTCCGAGGCCTGCTGTTCACCGAGGAGCAGGAGCATCTCGACGTGTTCGCTGTGGACCTGCACGAGACGGGCCCCTCGGGCGGCGATGTGCACTGGCGCGGGGCTGCCACCGGCGAGAGCCGCGCGAGCTTCGAGGGCCTGATCCAGATCAACCCCGGCGCACAGCAGACCCACACCTACCTGCAGTTCCACTCGATGATGCTCTCCCCCAAGGCGCGCATCGACGCGATCCCCTCGGTGCTGGTCTCCGCCGACGACGTCTCGGCCTCTCACGGCGGAACGGTCGGCGAGCTGGATGAGACCGCGATCTTCTACATGCAGTCCCGGGGGCTCGATCGGCCCGCGGCCGTGCGCGTGATCGTCGAGGGCTTCTTCGAGCCACTCGTGGCCGAGCTGCAGGACGAGGCGCTCGAAGAGCTCGTGCGAGCCAAGGTGGCGAGCAAGCTGGCCGCCGCGAGCGAGGACATCGAGGCCTATGCCACCAGTCGCTGAGAGCTCGCTGGAGGTCAGGGAGGACTTCCCCATCTTCGCCCGGCGCTTCGACGGCCGGCCGCTCATCTACCTGGACTCGGCCGCCACCTCGCAGAAGCCGGAGGTGGTGATCTCCGCGCTGACCGACCACCTGCGCAACCACAACGCCAACGTGCACCGTGGCGTGTACGCGCTCGCGCAGGAGGCCGATGCAGCATTCGACCTTGCGCGCGAGAAGATCGCCGCGTTCACGGGAGCCCAACGGCAGGGAACGATCTTCACGAAGAACGTCACCGAGGCGATCAACCTCGTGGCGTATTCGTGGGGCCGAGCGAACATCGGCAGCGGCGACGCGGTGCTCATCACCGAGATGGAGCACCACGCGAACATCGTCCCGTGGCAGATCCTGTGCCGCGAGCGGGGCGCGACGCTTCGCTACCTGAAGGTCGACGAGCGCGGCGAGCTCTCGCTCGAGGCGCTCGAGTCCGAGCTGGCGCGCGGCGACGTACGGCTCGTGGCCTTCACGCACGTCTCGAACGTGCTCGGCACGATCAACCCGGTCGCAGAGATGACGGCCCGCGTACGTGCCGCAGGCGCGGTCTCGCTCGTCGACGGCGCGCAGGCAGTGCCTCACATGCCGGTCGACGTCGATGCGCTCGGGGCGGACTTCTACGGATGGACCGGGCACAAGGCGCTCGGGCCCACCGGCATCGGCGTGCTCCATGCCCGTCCTGAGATCCTCGATGGGATGGAGCCGTTCCTGACGGGCGGAGACATGATCTCCTCGGTCGACTTCCAGAGCGCGACCTGGAACGAGCTGCCCTCGAAGTTCGAAGCCGGCACGCCGATGATCGCCGAGGCGGTCGGCCTCGCGGCGGCCGTGGACTATCTCTGTGCGCTCGACATGACTCGCGTTCGCGTCCACGAGCGCTCGCTGACCGCGTACATGCTCGAGCGGCTCGCCGAGGTTCCCGGCCTGCGCGTCGTGGGCCCCCCCGAGGCCGAGGGCCGGGGCGGCCTGGCCTCGTTCACGATCGAGGGAATGCACCCGCACGACGTCGCCGAGCTCGCCGACCGCGGAGGCGTGTGCATCCGTGCCGGCCATCACTGCGCGCAGCCGCTGATGCGCTGCCTCGGCGTGGGCGCAACGGCCAGGGCGAGCGTCGGGGTCTACAACGACGCTGCCGACATCGACGCGCTCGTGGCGGCTCTGCACGCCGGGCGCGAGGTGTTCGGGCTCGGCGGCTCGTGAGGTGATCGGCATGGACGACCTCTACCGCGACTACATACTCGAGCACTACAAGCGCCCCCAGAACTTCGGGGAGCTCGACCCCCGCGACCTCGAGGCGCTCGAGCACAACCCCCTCTGCGGAGATGAGCTCGGCGTGCACATCCGCGTCAAGGACGGGCGTATAGACGAGCTGCGCTTCCACGGCCACGGCTGCGCGATCTCCCAGGCGGCAGCATCGATCGCCTCCGAGGAGCTCAAGGGGATGGAGCTTCAGGACGTCGGCAGGCTGGACGCCGACTGGATGATCGAGCTGCTCGGCATACCCGTGTCGGCCACGCGGCGCAAGTGCGCGCTGCTGAACCTCAAGGTCGTACGCGGCGCGGTGACGGGCGACGACAGCTGGCCCACGGGATCCGCCTGAGCAGACGCGAACATTCTTCCGCACGATCGAGCGGCCCGTCCGGATCGGACTTGTCATCTCGATAGAATTCCTAGCTCAGAGAACAGGATTCTCAGACCGACAGCAGCGAGGAGCCAAATGGCGACACTGGACCGCACGAAGATCACGAAGCCGAGCCCTATCGTCGAGGACGAGCAGGGTCAGCTGCGCGCACGCCAGGGCATCTCCCGCGAGGTCGTGAGCGAGCTCTCGAAGGTCAAGGGCGAGCCGGACTGGATGGCCGAGAAACGGCTGAAGTCGCTGGAGATCTTCGAACGGAAGCCGATCCCCACGTGGGGACCCGATCTGAGCGGCCTGAACCTCGATGACCTCGTGCTGTACTCACCGCCGACGGCCGGTCGCTTCAACAGCTGGGACGAAGTCCCGGCCGAGATGAAGCAGACCTACGAGGACCTCGGCATCCCGCAGGCCGAGCGCGAGCACCTCGCCGGCGTCGTGGGCGTCTGGCGCCAGGAGCC
>JAOPZM010000030.1 GCA_025964115.1 Solirubrobacterales bacterium | reverse complement strand
GCGATCAGCGCCTCGCCCGCGTCGCGCAGCCGGGCATGCGACCGCAGCACGTCGGCGATCTCCTCCTCGGCGAGCATCGTCGTGAGGCCGTCGCTGCACAGCAGATAGACGTCGCCCGGACGGGCGCGGAACGTGCGGGTGTCGACCTCGACCGTGCCCTCGGGTCCCAGGGCGCGCGTGATCACCGAACGCTGGGGGTGCTCGACCGCTTCCTCGGGGGTGAGCCGGCCCTGTCGCATCAGCTCGTCGACCAGCGAATGGTCATCCGTCAGGCGCAGCAGCTCCCCGCCCCGCAGGCAGTAGGCGCGGCTGTCGCCGACGTGGGCGATGGCCACCTCCTCGTCGCCGACGTAGACGGCCGTCAGCGTGGTCCCCATGCCGGCGTGCTCGGCGTTCGAGTGCGACAGCTCGTGGATGCGCGAGTTCGCAGCCAACGCCAGCGTGGCCAGGGCGGACTCCGGCTGGGAGGCGTCATCGAGGCCGTGGCCGAAGGACTCCACCGCGATCCGCGACGCCACCTCGCCGGCCTGGGCGCCGCCCATGCCGTCGGCCACGACGAACAGGGGCGAGCGAGCGAGCAGCGAGTCCTCGTTGGCACGCCGCTGGCGGCCCGTGTCGGTGCCGGCGTAGTGATCGGCGACGCGCAGCATGTCAGTCGACCTCGAAGGCGAATTCGCTGTCGCCGATGCGCACGCGGTCACCGGGGTGCAGCGGCCGCGGGGTCTGGAGCAGCTCCTCGTTGAGATACGTGCCATTCGTGGAGCCGAGATCCTCGATCACGATCACCTTGCCCTGCTCGTAGACGCGGGCGTGCCGGGAGGAGGCGAACGGGTCCTCCAGGCGGATCTCTGCGCGCTCGCCGCGGCCGAGCACGATGTCGCCCTCGAGGTCGTAGATCATCCCGGAGTCGTGGCCCGGTGCCCGCTCCACGACGAGGCGGGGCGCGCGGTGTGCGACGTCGGCCACGCCGAGCGCCGAGGCCGGATAGAAGCCGGTCGCGTCCGGCGGGATCGTCGCACTCGAAGACCCGTCGGCGAGCGGGCCGCCTCCCGCGCCGAGATCCTTGCGCGCGCTGCGTGCGACCCACAGCAGGAACAGGTAGAGGACGGCGAGGAAGCCGAACTTCAGCGCCACCGATACGGGCTCTAGCGTGGTCATCCAACTTCGAAGACGATCTCCGTCGAGCCGACCTCGACACGGTCGCCTGCGGACAGTGGCTGCGCACCCATGAGCTTGTGGCCGTTGACCAGCACGCCGTTCGTCGAGCCGAGGTCCTCGATCGTCCAGCCGTCGCCGTCGGGGCGGATCTGGGCGTGGCTCCGCGAGACCCCGCTGTCCTCGACGACGATGTCGCAATCGCGGCTGCGACCGATCGTCCCGCCGGCCGGCGGGACCAGCAGGCGGCGGCCTTCGACTGCCAGCAGCGCGCGGGGCGCGCGGCGCCCGGCCTCCTCCAGCGGGCGTGCGAGGCGAGCCGAGGTGCTGTAGATCATGGTCTTTCCGTGTTCTTCCGATTCCTCGGGCGGTTGTGGCTCCTCACTGTGACCGTCGGTGCGGACCAACAGCGCCTGGATCCCGAATTCGCCGAGCGCGAGCCGCTCATCGGTGTGGAAGGCGATGCGGGGGTGCGAGGCCAGCACCAGGTCCTCGCGGCGCGCGTGCTCGAGCAGGTACCCGCACAGCTCGTCGATCACCTCCGCCTCTACGCCCTCGTAGCGCGCGCGGTCCTCGGGAGAGAGGTAGACCGAGTACTCGTTCGGCACGTACACGCGCGAAACGGACACCGTCCGATGCTCGTCCATCTCGCGAGCGAGCTTGCGCGCCAGCTCCATGGGGCGGACCTCGGAGCGGAACGCGCGTCCGAAGGCCCCCTCGAGGAGGTTCGCGATAGTGGACTCGACGCTCTTCAGCAGGTTCATTTTGCGTAGGCCTATGCGCCCGGTCGCAGACCGGGCCAGCGGCCAGCCATGCTACGCGCCTACGTTAGATGGGTCCACGCAGGGAGCGCGCAGCCAAGGAGATCGCCCCGCCGAGGATCGCACCGAGAACAAGCCCACGGGGCCCAGGATGCAGAGCATGGGCCGACAGGCCCGAGTCGAGCAGCGGGGCGGCAGCCGCAAGCCCCGCCGACCAGGTTGTGGCGGCGATCACGTCGAGTGCCGCGCGGTGGCCGCGCAGGATCCACGGCAGCACGACCGCCCCGCCCGCCCACAGGGCGGCTCCGAGCAGCAGGCCCAGCCCGAGCATCGGCCCGAGAACGTGAGCGCCGCCGCCTAAAGAGCCCTCCCATGCCGCCCGTCGGACCCCGGCAGGGGGCTGCCCGAGCCAGAGGCGCCGGCCTGCGAGGGGCTCTGCGAGCGTCAGCCACCAATATCCCAGCGCCCCCACCGCGGCGCGCTCGCGCCAGCGCGAGGCCTGCCCGGCGATCGCTGGGAAGGCGCCGGCGAGTCCTACGAGTCCCAACGCCGGGGCAAGCGCGCATGCCAGCCAGCCCGGACCGCTGCGGCGGGGCAGCGCCAGGAGCGGCGCGGCAGCGGCCAACGCGAGTAGAGCGAGCCCCGGACGGCCGGAGACGAGCAGCCAGAGGATCGCGGCGAGGGCAAGTCCGAGCCAGAGGCCGCGTGGAAGCGCGGGCCTGCCTGCGACGGCCGGCGCTGAGCGCTCCTGCTGGGCCGCAAGGCCGCTCTGGAGCTCGGGCGGCCCGCTGCGCCGGACGGCCCGATCGGGCTCCGGCACCGCCTGCTGTGAGGTCCTCGCGGCGTCTGCCCGCGTAGGAGCCGAGCGGCGCTCCTCGCGGCGCGCGCGACGGCCGGGCCGCTGGGTCCCTCGCCAAGTCCGCTCAAGCCCCCGCTGGAGCGTCTCCTCCAGCGTGACCCGCAGCTCGTCAAGGGTCCCCCGCTGCGCGGGCGCGGGCGCGAGTGCCGTGTCGATGCAACGGGTCAGAGGGCGCGGCAGGTCTCGGCGGCTGCGCTCCAGCGGTGGCAGGCGCCGGCCGATGCGGCGGGCGGTGACGGCGGGGGTGGCTCCTCGAACTGGATTCACGCCCGAGAGCGCCTCGTAGAGGACGAGCGCCAGCGCGTAGAGGTCGGTCTCCCTGCCGACCTCCAGGCCTTCGCTCTGCTCGGGAGCCATGTACGCCAGGGTGCCGAGCACGTCCCCCGTGCGTGTGAGCGCGTCCTGGTCGACGAGGCTCGCGCCGCCGAAGTCGGTGAGCTTGGCCACGGCCAGCGGGCCGTCGGGCTGCGGCGAGCCGTCGTCGAGCCGCTGTGGAACGAGGACGTTCTGGGGCTTTACGTCACGGTGGATCACGCCGCGCGCATGAGCGTGGGAGAGAGCGCGCGCCAGGGCGACGCCGATCTGGAGGACCTCCTCGTCGGACAGTGCATCGGCTGCGATCAGGCGGGAGAGCGTCTCGCCATCAACGAGCTCTGAGATCAGGTAGAAGGCCTCATCGTCGGAGTGCACCTCATAGAGGGCGACGATCGCTGGATGGGACAGCCGCGCGGTGGCCAACGCCTCGCGGGTGGCCCGCTCGCCGTCCCCATCGGGGGCGAGGGGGATCCGCTTGACCGCCACCTCCCGGTCCAGCAGCTCGTCACGGGCGCTCCAGACCACGCCGAAGCCGCCCGAGCCGAGCCTCTCGAGCAGGCGATAGCGGCCTCGCAGCAGGACACCGCCAGCAGGGCTGAGCTCACGAGCCGCAGTCGCGGCAGGCGGGCGGAGGCGTCGGCGGGCGCCCTCCTGTGTTGGGGGCTCCTCCCACTTGGGAGGGACTTGAAGAAGGGTCCGCGGCGACTCCACCGGATCCTGCGTTCGCCCTCCATAGGCGGCGTACCTGCCTCGAGCGGCCGGAAAACATGCATTGACCGAGAACTTGCAGGGTCGTCAGGGAGGTGGCCGCCAGTCATACTGGGGCCCGTCCTGCAGTCCCGCAAAGGAGCGCTCAGCTTTTGTCGTTCTTCGACGATGGCGAGGAGACAGAGCCTCGACCGTCATCCAGGGCACCGCGAACGTCCGCCGCGGCGTCCCCTCCGCGGCCCCGACCGCGCCGGCCGCAGCATGCGGGAGGCTCCATCGGAGCCGATCAGCACACGTTGATGGTGCGCCGCCTCGTGGCGGCCGGCGCCGGCGTCGTGCTGCTGATCGTGATCGCGCTGCTGGTCAACAGCTGCAAACAGAGCCAGAAGGAACAGTCGCTGAAGGACTACAACCGTCAGGTCAGCCAGCTCGCGAGCGAATCCGAAACACAGGTCTCCCACCCGCTGTTCTCGACGCTCGCCGGCGCGGGCAGCAAGCCGGCGCTCGACGTCGAGGTGCAGGTCGACCAGCTGCGCATCAAGGCGCAGGGCATCGCCACGCACGCCAAGGAACTGAGCGTGCCCGGTGAAATGGTCGGAGCCCAGCGCGACCTGCTGCTGGCGCTCGACTTTCGCGTCGAAGGGCTCACCAAGATCGCGGCCCTGTTGCCGACCGCGCTGGGGGGACAGCGCAAGGAAGCGACCGAAAAGATCGCCGGCCAGATGGAGCTGTTCCTCGCCTCGGACGTGATCTTCTCGCAAAGGGTCGTCCCGCTGATCCAGCAGACGCTCGCGGCCAGCGGCATCCACGGGCTGAGGACGACGCCCAGCCGCTTCCTGCCCAACGTCGGCTGGCTCGACCCGGCGACGGCGCTCGCGAGGATCACAGGGCAGCCGGCGGGCGCGAGCCAGACGGGCATCGCGCCCGGAGACCACGGCGACGCGCTCGCCTCGGTGAGCGTAGGCGCGACGACGCTCGAACCCGAACCAGCTCTCAACCACGTCGCCGGCGGCGGCAATCCGACCTTCACGGTGACCGTCGAAGACGCCGGCGAAAACACCGAGACGAACGTCAAGGTCGACGTCACCGTGACCGCCGGGGGCAAACAGTTCAAGGCGTCGCACACGATCAACCAGATCCAGCGCGGGCAGAAGGCGAACGTCGAAATCCCGGTCAGCGGCGTCCCGCTCGGAGTCGCGGCGAAGATCGAAGCCTACGTCGAGCCGGTGCCGGGTGAGAAAGACTTGGAAAACAACAAGAAGACCTACCTGGCGATCTTCGCGGCATAGCGGGGAGCGCGCGCACGTGGCTCGCGCTACGGTGCGTAACGGCTGCGCGAGCGGCTAACTTGTGCCGATGGCCGCATCGATCACCGATACGCAGGGCATAATCGCGATCGCCGCCGCTGCTCTCGCCGTGGTGGCGCTGCTCGGGTGCCTGAGCCTCGCGATCGGCCTGCGACGCATGCGCCGCGCGCAGCGCGTCGTGATGGGGGAAGAAGGACAGCGGGACCTGGTGGCGCACGCCGCGCGCATCGAGGAGGCATTCGCCGATCTGCGCGAGTACGTCGACGAGACGGCCAAGCGCCTGGAGGAGCGTCTCGGCGGCGTCGAGGCCGCCCTCAGGGGAACGTTCTCGCATCGGGCACTGGTCCGCTACGACGCCTACAACGAGCTCTCCGGGCACCAGTCGATGTCGATCGCCCTATTGGATCACGAGCAGTCCGGCATCGTGCTGTCGTGCATCCATCACCGCGAGCAGGCACGGGTCTATGGCAAGCAGGTCCACTCGGGGCGCGGCGAACTGGAGCTCTCACCGGAGGAGGCCGAGGCCGTCCGCCTCGCGGTGTCCGGCGGCTGGAGCGCCGGCGACGGCGCCGAAGAGCCCTCCTGAGATGGCATCGGGCCGGCCGCGCGTCGGTTATCTGGGGCCGGAGGGGACGTTCAGCGAGGAGGCGCTGCTCACGAGCGCTGCTCACGAGGCGGTCGAGCCGGTCCCGTTGGGGTCGATCCTCGGAACGGTGACGGCGCTTCAAGAGGGAGCTGTGGACTGGTCGGTCGTGCCGATCGAGAACTCGCTCGAGGGGTCGATCAGCGTCACGCTCGACCTGCTCGCCGGCGAGGCCAGCGAGGTCGAGGTCGTGGGTGAGGCGCTGCTGAGGGTCAGGCATTCGCTGATCGCCGCCCACCCGGTGGAGCTCGCGGAGATAGACACGGTGATCACCCACCCGCAGGTGCCCGGGCAATGCGCATCGTTCCTGCGCACCGAGCTTGCCCACGCGCGCGTGCTGCCGGCCAGCTCGACCGCCGAGGCCGTGCGCGCTGTCGTCGGCGCCGGTGAGCGCCGGCAGGCCGCGCTTGGAACGCTGCTCGCGGCCGAGATCTACGGCGGCACGGTCATACGCGAGGGCGTGCAGGACCGCGACGACAACGAAACGCGCTTCGTGTGGCTCGCACGCACGGGCGCGGGCGCGGCGGCGGCGCCGCTGCGGGAGCCCGCGGGCAGCGGATGGAAGACGTCGCTCGTGTTCTGGGGGCCGGGCGCCGACAGCCCCGGCTGGCTGGTCCGCTGTCTCGACGAGTTCGGCCGCCGGGGCATCAACCTCACGAAGATCGAGTCGCGCCCTCGGCGCGAGCAGCTCGGGAGCTACATGTTCTTCGCCGACCTCGAGGGTCGCGTCGACGACGACGCCGTTGCCGACGCCCTCGAGGGGGTCTCCTCGATGTGCGAGGAGGTGCGCGTGCTCGGTTCCTACCCGGCGGCGTCGCGCGCGCGCGAGCCCGGAGAGCGGCAAACGAGCCTCCATCCAGAGCCACGGGATTCCGCCTCCCGCTAGACTCCGGCCCTGACCATGGAAAGCACAGCCCCACCAGAGCCGGTGGGGTCCGTGTCGCCCTCCGAGCACCTGCGGCACGGACCTGAGACCTCGCCTACCGCGGCGATGGGCGGTCGGGTGCTCGTTCTGAACGCCACGTATGAGCCGATCAACGTGTGCACGGTCCGGCGGGCTGTGGTGCTGGTGCTGAAGGCGAAGGCCGAGCTGGTCGAGCGTGGCCGCTCAGAGCTTCACTCCGAGAACTCGACGGTGGCGCGTCCGGTGGTGATCCGACTGGTGACCTACGTGAGCGTGCCGCGGGACGCACACAGGCGGAAGATCACCCGCAGGGCGGTGTTCGCGCGCGACAGCTGGACCTGCCAGTACTGCGGCTCGCGCTCCAACCTCACGGTCGACCACGTTATCCCCCGCTCCAAGGGCGGGACCTCGAGCTGGGAGAACATCGTTGCCTCGTGCGCGCCATGCAATCGCCGCAAGGGCGACCGCCTGCCTCGCCAGGCGGGCATGCACCCGCGCAAGCGGCCGCGCACGCCGCGCGCCGAGATCTTCATCCACGTCGCCAGCCCGACGATCCCGGCGGCGTGGCTGCAGTACCTGCCGCAGGCCGCCTGAGCGCCCGCAGGCCGCCTGAGCGCCGTACGACCACGCGAGACCTGCGCGGAGAGACCGTTGCATCGCTGCGGCGCAACCCGCCTAAAGGCGAAGGGCGCCCTGACGGGGGCGCCCTTCGCTTGCTGCTCTGACTGGAAAGACCGAGACGACGATGAGACGGCCGGAGGGACCAAAGCCGGCGGTCGCCTCGGGGTGCCCCGGGTTGGATTCCGCTAAGCGGTCCAGCCTGTCCGACCTAGCGGCCGGTCACCTCCAGGGTCCCGCAAGAACTGTCATGTAACGTTCGGACCACCTCCTTTCTCTGGTCTCGCCAGGGTAGCGAACCGAGGCGACGTACGCGAGGGGCGGTCCGGAGACGCTCAGCTGATGATGACGCCGAACTCCTGCGCGTATGTGGCCCCCGTCTCGCCGCCCGACAGCGATGGCGGGACCGCGGGCGTGACCCCGATGCCCGTCTCCGCGTAGTCCGCTTCGAGGATGTTCGCGAGGTGTCCGGGCGAAGCTATCCAGGCGCTGACGATCGACTGGGGAGTGGCGAGGTTCAGGGTGCCCCAGGCGAGGTTCTCGCCGATCACGTAGCCGACGTTTTCGCTCGGGATGAAGCCGGTGGCGCGGATTCGGTCGACCGGCGTGACGCCCGAGGGAGAGACGTGGTCGAAGTAGTCGGCGCTCACGAGTTCGTTGCTGTGCCCTTCCGCCGCCTGCTGGAGCTGCGGGCTGGTTGCCAGGGGCGCCTCGCCATTCTGCCCGCGCTCCCTGTTGATCAGACAGAGCACGGCTGCCCGAATGAGTTCGATGTTCCTCGAAGTCGGTGTGAGTTCGGTGTTCTGACAGGGCGTAGCGAGTGCCGCGGCGATGTCTGCGCTTCGGCTGGACGCCGCCGCCGTTCCGTGCGCCGCGAGGCCCGGTGCGGCGCCCCTGTGCAGCCCCCGAAACCCCCGGATCCGGTGCCTGGGGACGGTCGCCCGCCGGCTCGCCTCGGGTGTGTGCCTCTCGGTGCGCGCATGCCGCCTCTCGGCGCGTACGTGCCGCTTGACTGCGTGCCTCGCCCTCGGATGCGAGCTCGCGGCGGCGACCGTCGGGAACGCGGCGAGCGACCCGAGAGGGATGAGTGCGAGGGCGGCGGCGAGGATCGAGCGGGGGCGGCTCACTCCCCGCCTGTCGGCCGCAATTTGCGACTTAGTGAGTTCGATGACCGGACTTGGACGGGTGGAAGGCCTGGCCTTCCTCACCCGACGGGTCACCCGAGTCGCCCTTCGGGTCAGCCGCCGCGGGCGGGTTCTCTACGCAGCGTCGGAGCCGTCGGCCGGCGGGTCGTCGTCGGCGACGGGCGCTGCCGTCTCCTCGCCGGTGTCCACCACGAGTGCGACGGCGCTCACGAGGTCGTCGTCCTTGAGGTTCATCACACGCACGCCGGTCGCCGAGCGGCCCTGCTGGGAGATGCCCTGGGCAGTGGTGCGCTGGACCATCCCGCCAACGCTGATGAAGACGAGCTCCTGGTGCTCGCGCACGACCAGGGCACCGGCGAGGCCGCCCTTTTTCTCGGTCAGGCCTATCGTCTTGACGCCTTTCGCGCCGCGGTTCGTTTTCCGGTACTGCCCGATCTGGGTGCGCTTGCCATAGCCGTTTTCGGTGACCACGAGCAGATCCATGTCGTCGCGCGCGACATCCATCGCGATGACCTGTCCGCCCTTGCCGACGCTCATCCCGCGCACGCCCGTCGTGTCACGGCCCATCGCGCGGGCGTCGGACTCGGCGAAGCGCACGGTGAGGCCTGCGCGGGAGACCATGATGATCTCGTCGTCGGGGTCGACGGCGCGCACGGCGAGCAGCTCGTCATCGTCGCGGATCTTGATCGCGATGATCCCGTCGGCTTTGATCGGCGTGTTGTAAGCGAGCAGCTCGGTCTTCTTGACCGTTCCGGTGCGTGTGGCGAACACGAGGTACTTCGTCTCGGTGAAGTCCCGCGTCGAGAGCACGGCCTGGATTCGCTCGCCCTCCGCGAGCGGCAGGATGTTGACGAGCGCGCGGCCCTTCGCCGTGCGTTGCGCCTCGGGCAGCTCATACACCTTTGAGCGGTAGACCTTCCCGCGGTTGGAGAAGAACAGCAGATAGTCGTGCGACGAGCACACGAAGAGATGCTCGATGAAGTCTCCGTCCTTCATGTCCATGCCGGTGACCCCGCGGCCGCCGCGGTGCTGCTGCCGGTAGGTCGCCAAC
>JAOPZM010000018.1 GCA_025964115.1 Solirubrobacterales bacterium | reverse complement strand
GCTTACCACTCACTATACAAAATGAAGGAGGGTACCCAGCCCAAGGGTCGCTGGGTCAGTTTGAGTTCTCGCACGCGGCTAGGTGACGCTCGAAGTCAATCGTCAGACGGGTTCGGGCTGGACAGTGGAGATCGCGACTAACGGTGCGATACGCCTGCGCTGGTTCGACGCACCATGAGGTCCAGCCCCCGTGTCCGTGCACTTCCGGCTCGGTGTAGGTGATGAGAACGCGACCCGGGAGGTTGCATCCCGGTTTGATGTTCCTGATGAGGTTCCTCGCCTCGCTGGGCGTCAGTGGCTTTAGCTGAACGACCCGGGATTGGGCACCGCATCCCGCTAGCGCCGCCATCATTGCCGCTCCAAGTACAACTACTCTCATCGAGCCCTCTCCTTCAGCTGGCACAGCGTCGCAAGCGCGCTGCACGATAGACCGCATGGCCGATCTCAACCGGATGGCCCACCGGATAGAAGTCCAGTTGGCCGGGGATCTTGGGCTCGTCCTTGAAGGTCGGCCAGATCGTCCTTCGCCAGGTCCGTGTACCCGCCGCCCGGTCGAAGATCAAGCTGACCCACCACCGCCCGAGGGGTGGGTGCATCGGTTTTGGGCTGGGCGGGTAGTTGAGGCTTTGGGCGTCGGGAACGAGCGGCCGATTCGGTGCCTCGGACTCGCGCCCGCTCGCAATGCGAGAGATTGAATCGAGCCGCCGTCGGCCTGGCAGACTCTGCGGGCTTGCAGCTTTCGGCTGGCGATAGGCTTTCGCCATGGGGATAGCACGCGTGCTGTCAGCGCCGTTTCGCGCTGCGGGCAGGCTCGTGACTGGGCTCGCCCGACGCCTCACGGGGAACCGCTAGCAGCTAATCGACAAGCCGGCGAGCCCGGCCGCTCAATGCACGGTGACGATCCAGCCCTCGGAGCTGCGGATGATCGGCGGGTGGATGTGCGTGAGCGCGGTGAACAGATGCGGGGAGATGTAGACCTCAACGAATGCCGCGATGACAAGCACGGGTACGGCGACCGCGACGGTGACGAAGGTTGCTGCGAGAAGCTGCTCCCACTCCCCTCTCCTGCTGGCGATGATCCACGCTGCGAGCGGCAGGAACAGCGCGACGAGCTCCGGGGTCGCGTGGGGCAGGACGGCCAGCAGCAGGAGGCCAGGCGAGACCCGCAGGAAGTGCGCGACGCCGGCGAGCGTGTGCCCGAGCAGATACGCCTGGGCGCTGAGCGAGAAGGTGGTCGCGCCGATGACGAAGGCGATCGCGATCCGCCCGCCGTGCTCGTGGACCCAGCGCGAGACGCCCTGATGGTGGGCCGCCTGCAGCGGCAACGAGCTGCCGGCGATGAATCCCGCGACGCAGGCCATCGCGTGGAGAGCGAGCACCAGCAGATTGCTGCGCAGCACGGCGAGCACGTTGCCAAGGTCGCCGACGGCGAAGGGAGGCCGCAGCGTGATGATCTGTTCATAGCCTCCCTCGACCGAGGCGATGAGCCAGACCGCGGCGAGCAGCGTGGCCGCGGCCAGCGCCGATCCGGCGGCCCATCTTCCAACCACGGCACCCGGCGTCTTCTGCCAGGCGCGCAGGGTCGCGCGCGTATGGCGCACACCGTGAGCGAACGCATAGGCTGAGACGTCCACACCGGAGCATCGGCGGGCGCGGGTGCTATCTGAACCGCAGGCGGGGGACCAGCCACATTGCCTCGGCGGCGATCCGCCAGGACATCTTGCTCTTGCCCTGCTGGCGGTCGCGAAAGACGATCGGGACCTCAACGACGCGGAAGCCGGCCCGGACCGCTCGGTAGGTGAGCTCCACCTGGAAGGCGTAGCCCCGCGAGCGCACGCTGTCGAAGTGGATCGCTTCGAGCACCTCCCGGCGGAAGCACTTGAAGCCGCCGGTGAGGTCTCGCACCTTCAGGCCGAGCACCCAACGCGCGTAGGTGGAGCCCCCCTCGCTGATGAAGCGCCGCAACAGGCCCCAGTCGCTGACGCCCCCGCCGGGAACGTAGCGGGAGCCGAGCGCCAGGTCGGCGTCCCCGCGAACCGCGGCGAGAAGCCGAGCGAGGTCTGCAGGGTCGTGGGAGAAGTCCGAGTCCATCTCCATCACGTAACCGGCGCCGCGGTCGAGCGCGTGGCGAAAGCCGGCCAGGTATGCCGGTCCGATGCCGGTCTTCTCGCTGCGATGCAGCACTTCGAGCCACTCGTGCTCGGCAGATATCTCCTGGGCGATGGATCCTGTGCCGTCCGGTGAGCCATCGTCCACGACGAGCACCCGAAAGCCCTCGGGGGCGGCGCCGGCGAGCACGTCGGCGGACGCCGAGAGGATCGCCCTGATGTTCTCGGCCTCGTTGTACGTCGGCAGTATCAGCCAGGGCGCGCCGGTCATGGGTCGGCGTACCCTAGACCGTGCCGCCGATTCCCGCGCCTCGGCGAGCGGCCGGCGAACACGCCCGCGCCCTACCCTGAGTCCGTGCCCCAGCCCGAGCTCTCCAACGCCGCAATCGCCGCCGCGCTCGAGGAGCTAGGCGACCTCTATGAGCTCGACGGGGCGATCGTCCACCGCGTGCTGGCCTACCGTGGCGCGGCAAGGAGCGTCCGCGACGCATCGGTCTCGGTCGCGGCGCTGGCGCGCGAGGGTCGCGCCACGGAGCTGCCGGGCATTGGCGCGACGCTCCAGGAGAAGATCCTCGCCCTCGTGGAGGACGGACAGATCCCGGCTGCGGAGAGGCTGCGCGCAAAGTTCCCCCCTGGGCTGATCGCGATCACGCGGCTGCCGGGGCTCGGCCCCAAGCGCGCGCGACTGCTCCATACCGAGCTCGGCGTCGACTCGCCTCAGGCACTCCGTGAGGCCGCAGAGCAGCAACGGCTACGCACGGTGCGCGGACTCGGCCCCAAGCTCGAGGAGCGGGTGCTCGAGGCGCTCGATCAGATGCCCGATGGGGCCGAGCCACGGGCGGCTCCGAGGATGCTGCTGCCGCAGGCGCTCGAGCTCGGCGAAGCGCTCGTCGCCGGACTCAAGCGGCAGGGCGGTCGCGGGACTCATGTCGAGCTAGCCGGGTCGGTGCGCAGGCAGGCCGATAGCGTCAAGGACCTGGATCTGGTCGCCACCACGACCAAGCCCGCCGAGCTGGCGCGGACCCTGGCCGAGCTCGATGAGATCGAGACCGTCAGCGGGGCCGGCACGGCCGGCGCCAGGGCACGCACGCACTCGGGCGTTCCCGTCGATCTGAGGATCGCCCGGCCGGCGCAGCTCGGCAACCTCCTGCAGCACTTCACCGGCTCGGGAGAGCACAACGCGGCGCTGCGCGAAGCGGCTGTGCGCCGCGGGCTGCACGTGTCCGAGTACGGGATCCTCGACGACGCGACCGGCGAGACCCATACCTGCGAGACCGAGGAGGAGGTCTATGCGCTGCTGGGACTCGCCTACATCGAGCCCGAGCTTCGCGAGAACCGGGGTGAGCTCGAGGCTGCCGCCTCCGGAGGGCTGCCGCAGCTGATCACGCTCGAGGACATCCGCGGCGACCTGCACAGCCACACGATCGCCTCCGACGGGCACAACACGATCGGCGAGATGGCACGGGCCGCGCGCGAGCGCGGCTATGAGTACCTGGCGATCACCGACCATTCCGCCTCGCATGGCTTCGGCAACGACGTCTCACCTGGCGAGCTCCGCCGTCAGATCGAGCTCGTGCACGAGGCGAATGCCGCGATCGAGGGGGTCGAGCTGCTGGCGGGCAGCGAGGTGAACATCCTGCCCGACGGCTCGCTCGACTACGACGACGAGCTTCTCGGCGAGCTCGACTGGGTGATCGCGAGCATGCACACCTCCTTCCGGATGAACGAGCAGGCGATGACCGAGCGGATGATCGCGGCGGTCGAGCATCCGCTCGTCAACGCAATCGGTCACCCGACGGGCAGGCTGATCCAGCGGCGGGAGCCCTACGCGATCGACCTTCATGCGGTGTTCGCGGCGGCAGCACGAACCGGGACGATGCTCGAGATCAACGGCAACCCCGACCGGCGCGACCTGGGCGACGTGAACGCCCGGGCGGCGGCCAGGGCGGGGGCGATGATCCTGATCGACTCGGATGCTCACCGCGTCGCGACGCTCGAGAACATGCGCTGGGGCGTGGCGAGCGCGCGCCGCGCGTGGCTCACCCCTCAGAACGTCGCCAACACGCGGGCATGGGGCGAGTTCGCAGCGCTAGCCAAGCAGACGCGGAAGTAGCCGCTCGGCGACGAGCCGGTCGAGCGTCTCGCGGCGGAACGGCGCGAGCGCCTCGTGGGCGCGCGCCGCGTATCCGTCGAGGGGATCTTCGAGCGCCGTGCGCAGCGCGCCGGCCAGATCCTCGCCGACGAGGCGAGGGTCGAGCCGGCGGGCGATCGGTAGCGCGGCATACGGGCCCGGAGCGGGTGTCGTGACGAGCTGGCAGCCGTCGGCGAGCGCCTCCAGCTGGGCGAGCCCGTAGTCCTCTCGGCGGGGCGCGCATATGAACACGCGCGCGCGGCGCAGCAGCGCGCGGTAGTCATCCGCCGGCAGCGCCCCCAGCACCCGCACCCCCTCCTCGTCTTCCGGCGAATGCCCGGCTCGTGCGAGCTCCTGAGGCGATGCTCCTGCGACGGCGAGCTCCTCGCCGGGCGGGCGCCCGGCTCGCACCTGCCGCCACGCTGCGAGCACACGGTCGAGGCCCTTCTTGG
>JAOPZM010000243.1 GCA_025964115.1 Solirubrobacterales bacterium | reverse complement strand
GGTGCTGAAGTTCCGTCCGCGGCGCCCGCGGCGGCCGGAGATCTACGTGTTGTGTGACGTCTCGACGAGCGTCACGTCCGCGTCGGTCTTCTTCCTGTCGGTGCTCCACGCCCTGCACGACACGTTTCGCAAGATGCGCTCGTTCGTGTTCATCGAGCGGATCTCAGAGGTAACCGACATCTTCGAACACGAGCGCAACTTCAAAACGGTGAGCGAGCGGATCGCCTCGGACGCCGGCGTGGCGGACATCTCCGGCTACACCGACTACGGGCGGGTGTGGTCGGAGTTCCTGGCGCAGGTCGAGGACGACCTGCATCCCAGGGCGACCGTGATCGTGCTGGGCGACGCCCGCACCAACGGCCGCGACCCGCGCGCGGACATCTTCGCGCAGATCGCCGCGCGCGCCGGGCGGACCTTCTGGCTGAATCCCGAGCCGCGGCTGTACTGGAACTACGGCGACTCGGTCATCTCGGCCTACGAGCAGTACTGCACGGCGTTCGAGTGCTGGACGACTGGTCAGCTCGAGGACTTCGTGCGCGCGTTGACCCGCCCGGTCATCTCCGCGCGCTAGCATCCGGCCGATCGAGCAGACATCAGGGGGGCTGGCGGGTAGGCCGGCTGAGATGGCGCCCGGGAATCGATTCCCCCGGCGTCGACCCTTAGAACCTGTGGGGTAATGCCCGCGAAGGGAGCGAAGTGTCGACCCAAGTCAAGCATCGCGGACAGGCCCCGAGCCCGGAGCCCGCGACACGCGACGCGGTGCTCGCACGAGCTCTCACGCGCACCTACCGAGATGCCCGGGGCGCGGCCGTGCAGGCGCTCGCCGACGTCTCCCTCCGCGTCGGTCGCGGTGAGGTGCTCGCGGTCGTCGGGCCGAGCGGCTGCGGGAAGACGACGCTGCTGGAGCTGATCTGCGGCCTGCAGACCCCCGACGGGGGCACGATCACCAGTGCGCCCGCGGTGCTCATGCCCCAGCGCGACCTGCTGCTCCCTTGGCTCAGCGCCGCCGAGAACGCGGCGCTGGCCCTGCGTGTCGCGGGCCACTCGCGCGCCGAGGCCCGCGCCCGCGCGTCGGCGCTGTTCGCGGACCTCGGGCTCGAGGGCTTCGAGGGCGCCCGCCCGGAGGAGCTCTCCGGCGGGATGCGCCAGCGCGTCGCCTTCCTGCGCACGCTGCTCGCGGGCAAGCCGGTCCTCTGCCTCGACGAGCCGTTCGGCGCGCTCGACGCGATCACGCGCGGAGAGATGCAGGAGTGGCTGAGCCTCACGCTCACGCGAGAGGCCCGCACCGTCGTGCTCGTGACACACGACGTCGAGGAGGCGATCATGCTCGCCGACCGTGTCGCGGTGCTCTCGCCGCGACCGGGCCGCGTCATCGAGGAGCTCGAGGTCAACCTCCCCCGCCCCAGGGCGCGCACCGACGGGGAGGTCAGCTCGCTTCGCGAACGTGCCCTGAGGGCCCTGGGAGGAGCCGCGCGCGCATGAGTCGACGGGCGCTCCGGGCGCTCCCCGCCGTGGTTCTCGCCATGCTGCTCGCGGGCGGCTGGGAGCTGTACGTCGATCTCGCGGGAGTCGAACCGGCCCTCCTCCCCGCTCCGCACGACGTGGCCTCGTCGCTCTGGAACAGCGGCGACCTGCTGCTGAGGAACTTCAGGGTCACCGCGGAGGAGGTCCTGCTCGGGCTCGCGCTCGCGCTGGTCGTGGGCTTCGCGCTGGCGGTGGCGATCCATCTCTCGCCCCTGTTCCGTCGCGCCTTCTACCCGTTGGCGGTGGGCTCCCAGGCGCTGCCGATCCCGGTGATCGGCGTGCTGCTCGTCTTCTGGTGGGGCTTCGGCATCCTTCCGAAGCTGGCGGTGATCGCACTGATCTGCTTCTTTCCGGTCGTGGTCACTACCGTTGACGGCCTGGCCGCGGTGGACCCCGATCAGCTCAAGCTGCTGCGCACGCTCGACGCCTCCCGCTGGCAGGCATTTCGCCTGGCAGAGCTGCCGGCCGCGCTGCCGGCCGCGCTGAGCGGTGCGCGAATCGCGATCGCAGTCGGCGTCATCGGAGCCTTCATCGCCGAGACGACCACGCCCACGTCCGGGCCCTATCCCGGTCTGGGCCGCGAGATCATCACCGACGTCAACTTCCAGATGCCACGCGCCTACGCCGGGACCGTCGTGCTGTTCGGATTCGCGATCGCATGCTTCTACGCCCTGTCCCTCGCCGAGCGCAAGCTCGCCCCCTGGACGACCCGACCCCGAGGAGAGCTGCATTGACCAAGCGACCGTCGCTCCGCCCCGCCACCGCGCTGCTCGCCGCCGCGGCCATCGCCTGCGCGCTCGGCCTCGCGGCCTGCGGCACCAAGAAGGACGCGATCTCCGCGCCGGGGGTGAAGCGCTTCACAGTGATGCTCGACTTCTTCCCGAACGCCGACCACGCCGCGCTGTACTCGGCGATCGATCGCGGGGACTTCCGCGCGGTCGGCCTCGACGTGCAGCCACAGGCTCCCGCCGACCCCGCCGAACCGCTGAAGCTGCTGGCGGCTGGTAGGGTCGACATGGCGATCTCCTACGAGCCCGAGCTCCTGCTCGCCCGCGACCAGGGCCTGAAGGTCGTCTCGGTCGGTGCGCTCGTCCAGCGGCCGCTGACGTCGGTCATCGCCCTGCCAGGAAGGCACGTCACGAAGGTGGCCGATCTCGCGGGCAAGCGCGTGGGCACCGCCGGGATCGCCTACCAGAAGGCCGAGCTCCAGACCGCGCTTGAGGCCGCGGGCGTGAAGCCGGGCGCCGTGCGTGAAGTGAACGTCGGCTTCAACTTGATCCCGGCGATGCTCTCCCGTCGCGTGGACGCGACGCTCGGCGGGTTCTGGAACTACGAGGCGATCCAACTGGAGTTGCAGCACCGCCGTCCCGTCGTGATCCCCGTCGACCGGGCTGGCGTGCCCTCCTACGATGAGCTCGTCCTCGTCGTTCGCGAAGACGAGGCGCGCAGGCACGGGCAGGACCTGCGCGCCTTCCTGCAGGCGCTGACACGTGGCGAGCGCGCCGTGAAGGCCAACCCGGCGGCGGCGGCCGCGCTCCTCGTGAGGGCCAACCCGTCGCTTGAATCGAAGCTCCAGCTGGAATCGATCCGGCGGACGTTGCCGGCCGCGCAGCCCGCAGATCCGAGCAAGCCGTTCGGCTTTCAGGACCCGACGGCGTGGGCGACCTTCGGCACCTGGATGTTCTCCCATCACCTGCTCGCGCACGAACCGAACACCGGCCTGCCACCGCTCACGAACGAGTTCCTCCCGGGCCAGGGAATCTGATGGCTCGCATCGGCCTCCTCACCGGCGGCGGCGACTGCCCCGGGCTCAACGCCGTGATCCGCGCAGTCGTGCGTCGCGGCCTCGCCGGCGAGGGACACAGCTTCGTCGGCTTCCGGCATGGCTGGGCCGGGGTGCTCGCCGACGACGCGATCGAGCTGACGCGCGAGAGCACCGCCGGCATCCTTCCGCGGGGAGGCACGATCCTCGGCACCTCGCGCACGAACCCGTTCGCCGACGGCCAGGACGGGACGGCGAGCATCAGGCGCACGCTGGAGGCTCGCGGCGTGCACGTGTTGATACCGATCGGCGGCGAGGACACCCTCGGCGTGGCACTGCGCCTTCACGGCGCCGGGATCCCCGTCGTCGGCGTGCCGAAGACGATCGACAACGACCTCGGCGGCACCGACGTGACCTTCGGCTTCCAGACTGCGGTGCAGATCGTCACCGACGCGATCGATCGCCTGCACACGACGGCCGAGTCGCACAACCGGGTGATGGTCGTCGAGGTCATGGGCCGGCACGCCGGCTGGATCGCGACGCATGCCGGTATCGCCGGTGGCGCGGACGCGATCCTCGTCCCGGAGCGCCCGTTCAGCATCGATGAGGTGGTCGCCCACCTGCGCCGCCGCCATGAGCGCGGCCCGAACTTCTCGATCGTGGTCGTCGCCGAGGGGGCGACGCCCCGCGAGGGCACACTGCAGACGCACGAGTCGACCGCGACAGATGCCTTCGGGCACGTCCGTCTCGGCGGCATCGGCGTGACGCTCGAGCGGGAGATCGAGCAGCGGACCGGGTATGAGAGCCGCGTGACGATCCTCGGGCACGTGCAGCGCGGGGGCACCCCCGTCGCCTACGACCGCGTGCTCGCGACCCGCTTCGGGGTCGGGGCGATGGACGCGGCCGCGGGCGGGCGCTTCGGCGTCATGGTGGCGCTGCGCAGCACCGACGTCGTCGAGGTCTCGCTCGCGGAGGCGCTGCGGGAGCCCAAGCTGCTCGATCCGGCCCTGTATGAGACCGCCCAGCTGTTCTTCGGCTGAGCCGCAACACCCGTCGTGGTCGCGAGAGCGGCGTGTGGGGGCTGCCCCGCCGATCGTGGTTGACTAGGTCACGGATGGCGCAGCCGCCGGGTACAGCGACGATGCGTGCGATGGTCTTCGAGGGCGTCGGCCGACCGCTGCGCCTCCTCGAGCGCCCGATTCCGCAGCCCGGTCCCGGGCAGCTGCTGATACGCGTGCACAGATGTGCCGTCTGCCGCACGGACCTGCACCTGCTCGACGGCGAGGTCGACGTGCCTGAGCCGCCGCGGATCCTCGGTCACATGATCGTGGGCACGGTCGTGTCGGCCGGCGAGGGAGCGAGCAGCCCCGCCGGCGACGGCCGCGTCGGGGTGCCGTGGCTCGGCTGGACCGATGGCACGTGCGAGTACTGCCGCAGCGGACGCGAGAATCTCTGTCCGAACGCGAAGTTCACCGGTCGCGACATCGACGGCGGGTTCGCCGAACACACCGTCGCCGACGCGCGCTTCTGCTTCCCGATCCCGGAGAGCTACTCCGACGAGCAGGCTGCGCCGCTGATGTGCGCCGGGCTGATCGGCTACCGGGCTCTGCGCATGTGCGGCGATGCGAGCCGCGTGGGTTTCTACGGCTTCGGGGACTCGGCCCACATCCTTGCGCAGGTGTGCCGCTGGCAGGGACGCCGCGTCTACGCCTTCACACGCGCTGGCGACGAGGAGACCCAGCAGTTCGCGCGCGAGCTCGGCGCGGCGTGGGCGGGCGCATCGGAGGAGCCCGCGCCCGAGCCGCTGGACGCGGCGATCATCTTCGCGCCGGTGGGTCCACTGGTGCCGGTGGCGTTGCGCGCGCTCGCCCCGGGTGGGGTGGTCGTGTGCGCCGGCATCCACATGAGCGACATACCCGCCTTCCCGTACGACATCCTGTGGATGGAGCGCGGCGTGCGCTCCGTCGCGAACCTCACGCGCCTTGACGGGGAGGAGTTCCTCGAGCTGGCTCCGCGCGTGCCCGTGAAGACGAAGGTCACCACCTACCCGCTCGCGGACACCAACGACGCGCTCGCCGATCTGCGAGCGGGCCGCTTCACCGGGGCGGCGGTCATCGTTGTCGACGCCTGATCGGGTCATCTGGCGGCGGCGCCTGGTCGCGCTGGCGATCCTGCTCGGCCTCTGCACGGGTGTCGCGCTCGCCGCATCCGACGATGGTCGTCGTGGGAAGCCAACCGCGTCCGGCGACCCCCGGGCGCTCGCCGCCGGACGGTCGCCGGTGGGACCGGCCCGCGACGGCAGCAGTCGGCCGACGGGCAACCTGCGGCCGGGCTCGGACCCGAGCGTCCTCCCGGGACCGGTGCTGATCGCCGACCGCGACAACAACCGGCTGATCGAGGTGAGCCCGCAGGGACAGGTCCTCTGGCGCTTCCCCGCTCGAGGCGATCTCGCACCAGGTCAGAGCTTCCGGGTGCCGGACGACGCCTTCTTCTCCCCCGACGGACGGCAGGTGATCGCCACCCAGGAGGACGACGACGTGATCAGCGTGATCGACCCGGCCAGATCCCGGATCGTCTACCGCTACGGCCACCCGGGGGAACCGGGGGCCGAAGCCGGATACGTGCACAACCCCGACGACGCACTGCTGATGGCCTCGGGCGAGATCCTCGCGGCCGACATCATGAACTGCCGCCTGCTCGTGATCCGCCCGCCGCGCCACCGTCCGGTGCGACAGCTGGGCCGGACCGGCAGCTGCGAACACCAGCCCGGTGTGTCATTCGGCAGCCCGAACGGCGCGTTCCCGATGGCCGCCGGCAACACGGTCGTGACTGAGATCAACGGCAACTGGGTCGACGTGCTCACGCCCGACGGACGGCACGTGCTCTCCACCCACCCACCCGGCTTCAGCTATCCGTCGGACACCAACGAGGTGCGTCCCGGGCTGCTCCTCTCCGTCGACTATGCGAGCCCGGGCGCGATCGAGACCTTCACGACGGCCGGCCGGCTGCAGTGGCGCTACGCGCCGAGCGGCACGGCAGCGCTCGATCACCCATCGCTGGCGCTACCCCTGCCGAACGGAGACGTGCTCACGAACGACGATCGCAACCACCGGGTTATCGTCGTCGATCCGCGCACCGACAGGGTCGTCTGGCAGTACGGTCATACGGGAGTGCCCGGCTCCCGCGAGGGCTTCCTCAACAACCCCGACGGGGTCGACCTCGCGCCCCCCTACGCGCTCGCGATGCGCTTCGCCGCGACCCTGCGCGCCCCCTGAGCCACGACCTATGGGCCCAGCGGCTGGAGTTCGAGGATCGATTCGAGCACACCGGTCGTGCCGCTCCCGCCCAGCACCCAGACGCGACCCGCGGTGACGGCGACCGTGGCGTCGGAGAGCGCCTGCGGCAGCTGTGCCACGCTCACCTCGCGGCCGCTGGTGGAGTCGATCGCCACGAGGCTTGGCGTCTGGGTGCCAGTCGCCGCGCCGCGGCCGCCCACGACGTAGACCCAGCGGCCGAGCGCGAACGCGGAGGCGTGCGTGATCGGACCCGGCATCTGCCCGATCGACTGCACCTGGCGCGTCGCGGGATCGAAGCGCAGGATCGACGAGCTCGCGCCTTCGCCAGGGGTGCCGCCGACGATCACGATGCGACCGTCGGCCGCCGCGGCAGCGGCGTAGCGCAGGCCGGAGGGCAGGTGCGCGACCAGTTCCGCGCTTGAGCCGGGGCGCCACGCGACGATCGTGTCGAGCGCCTGCTGACCGTTGTAGCCGCCGATCACGTATGCCGTTTCGGAGACCTCGGCGACGGCTGCGTCGGACGTGGCCTGCGGCAGCGTGCCGGCCTGCGTGACGCCGGATGTGACCGGGTTGAAGGCGAGGATGTGGTCGTAGGAGCTTTCCTGCCCGCCACCGAAGACGTAGACGTTGGCGCCGAGCTTGACTGCCTGCGCGTCATGCTGCGGTTCGGGAAGGCTCGCATGCGCGCCCGCGCGGCCGGCTTCGAAGACCGTGACGGCCGACGTCGAGGATTCACCCGCTTCGAGCCCTCCCAACAGGACCAGACGCTGCCCGTCGAGAGGCGCCGCGGCGGCGTCCTGCAGCGCCACCGGCAGCGTGAGCGCGAGCTTGTGGATCGTAAAGCGGGACGGCGCTGCTTCGAGCGACGAGCCGCCGGGGCCCGCGGCCCGCCCCGCGCTGGCCTTCTTGTGCGTGCCCCCGCCGGAGAGGAGCAGCACGAGCAGCAGCACGAACGCGATCGCAGCCCCGCCGGCCACGGCGCGGCGGCGGCGGACGACGCTGGCACTCGGCGAGGCGCGACGCGTGAGGGAATCAGGGCGTCCCGGGGGGCGTTGGGCAGTGCTCAAGGCGCCTCGCCTCCCACCGTCGCTCCGGCCGCGAGCCCGCGGCTCTGCTCGGCGGAAGCGGGCTGCTGGGAGGAGGCGGTGAAGCCCTCCAGCTCGATCTCCATGCGGGCACCGCCCTCGGGCGACTGCGACGCCGACACGCGGCCTCCGTGGGCCTCGACGATCGCGCGCACGATCGCGAGCCCGAGGCCGGCGCCCCCGGAGGCGCGGTCGCGGGCCGGGTCGGTGCGGTGAAAGCGGTCGAAGACACGCTCGCGCTCCTCGGGCGGAATGCCGGGGCCGTCGTCCTCGACGAGGAAGCGAATGCGCCCGGCGCTCGCGGCCTGGGCGAGCATGCGCACGGTGCCCACGTCCTCGGCGGTGTGCTGTATGGCGTTGGCCAGCAGGTTTCGCAGCGCCTGAGCGAGCCGGTCGGGGTCTGCCCGCAGCGTCCCGGCCGGTACCTGGCCGAGCTCGTAGCGGCGATCGGCGAGCAGGCTCACGCCGTCCCAGAGCTCGGAGACGAAGCTCGGCAGGTCGATCGACTCGAGGCGCAGGAACTCGGTCTGTTCGGTGTTTGCCAGCAGCAGCAGATCATCGACGAGACGAGTTATACGCGCGATCTCGGCCTGAACGAGGCGCTGCACGCGCCGGACCTCCGCGGTCGAGGGGCTCTCGAGCGCGGCGAGAACCTCGAGCTGTCCGCGGATCACGGTCAACGGGGTGCGCAGCTCGTGCGAGGCGTCGGCGACGAACGCACGCTGTCCCGCGAAGGCGTCGGTCAACCGGTCGAGCATGTGGTTGAAGGCGTCGGCCAGGACCCTGACCTCCTCGCTCTGCCCGGCGGGCTGGTGGATTCGCGGCCGCAGGTCGCCGGCGTCGACGCGTGCCGCGACGCCGGCCATCCGGCGCAGCGGCCGAGACACGCGGCTTCCGATCAGGAACGCGGCGACGAGCGCACCGGCCAGCGCGAGGATCCCTGCGAGGATGAAGGCCCGCGCGACGCCCTCCTGTCCGTGTGACACCGCGGCCAGCGGCTCGCCCACGCCGACGGTCGCGTGCAGGCCGCGCGGCGTGCTGACCGTGCGTCTCACGACTCGAAACCTCCCGAGGTCCGGGAGGGTGAGCGTCGTGTAGCCGTTCTTCACCCTCAGCAGCTGCGCCGACAGCAGCCCCTCGCCCGCCTGGTCGGCCGCCGTCTCCCCGTTGTCGGGTGCGGGACCGCTGAACAGCTCGGACCGGTTCGAGCTGGTTCCCACTCCGGGGATGGTCACGAACAGCAGCGTCGAGCCGGCGCTGAACGGCTGGTCGAGGACGTAGCGCTTGGCCGCCGCACCCAGGAGCTTCGGCGTGGCGGCGTCGGTGCGCGCGAGGTCGTGGGTGAGCTCGCCCGCGTATACCCCGAGCTCGTGATCCACCTGGTTGCGCAGCTGGGTGCCGGTGCCCCGATAGACGGCGGCGAACGCGATGCCCGTGCAGACGAGCGTCACGATGGCCACCCACCCCGCGAGCCGCCACCGCAGCGTGGTCGGAGCCAGCCGGCTCATCAGCGCTCGCATCGCGTCAACTCGTGCTGCCGAGCCTGTACCCGACGGCGCGCACCGTGAAGATCGGGGCGGGGTCCTCTGGTCTGCCGAGCTTGCGACGCAGATAGCCGACGTACACGTCCACGACGTTCGTCGCGGGGTCATGCTCGTAGCCCCACACCGAGCTCAGGAGCTCCTCCCGCGAGATCGCCTGCCCGTGGTGGCGGACGAGGTACACGAGCAGCTCGAACTCGGTCGTCGACAGCTGCACGGCCCGGTCCCCCCTGCGCACCTTGCGCGTGAGGAGGTCCACCTCGATGTCCTCCGCACGGAGCGTGCTCGAGCTCGCCTCGGCGAGGATCCGCAGCTGCGCCCGCACGCGCGCAACGAGCTCGGCGAGCGAGAAGGGCTTGACCAGATAGTCGACCGCGCCCGCTTCAAGGCCCTGCACGCGGTCCTCGATCTCGCCTCGCGCCGTGAGCACGATCACGGGCACGTTCGGCGTGGCCCGGCGCACGGACGCCAGGATCTCCAGACCTCCACGCCCGGGAAGCATCAGATCGAGCACGATCGCGTCATAGCCACCTCTGAGCGCGAGCCGCTCACCCTCCTCGCCGTCGCCCGCCGCCTCGACTGTGAAGCCCTCCGCCTCGAGGCCGCGGCGCACGAAGTCGACGATCCCCGCCTCGTCCTCGATCAGCAGCACGGTGGCAGCCGTAACCGGCGGCCGCTGCTCGACCGGCAGCTCCACCGGCGCCGCCGCGCCCGGGCCGTCTGAATCCGCGGCACTGCGCATGCGCGAAGGATAGGCCTCGGCCCGAACGCCCCCCTTCAGTTGGTCGTGTTTTCGATGAGATTTCTCATGTGGCGGTTATCCGCTCCTTAGCCGCCGTGCCGACACTGATTGCATGGCAACTCCCAGGCAGGCACCCGCCCGCGGCGCAGAGCTGCGCTCAGAGCGTACGCATGCTGGGACGATCACGGGCGGCGGAACAACCGGCAACGAGCTTCTCACCACCGCGACGGGCGCGATCCTGCTCATGCTCCTGGCGGTGCTCGGGGTGACGATCATCCGGATCGGGCAGCTGCTGTGGCTGCACCTGTTCCTCGGAATGCTGCTGATCGGGCCGCTCGCGCTGAAGCTCGCGAGCACGGGCTACCGGTTCGTCCGCTACTACTCCGGGAGCCTGAGCTACCGGAGCAAGGGGGCTCCTGCCGCGCTGCTGCGCGTGATGGGTCCGGTCGTCGTCGTCTCCACGCTGGTCGTGTTCGCCAGCGGAGTCGCGCTGCTTTTCGCCGGCCCATCCTCGCGCGACACGCTGCTGCCGATCCACAAGCTGAGCTTCTTCGTCTGGCTCGCTTTCATGGGCCTGCACGTCCTCGCTCATCTGCCCTCGATCCTGCCCGCGCTGCGATCAGACTACGGCCGCCCCTCCGAGCTGGGAGCGCACCTCGCAGGTCGCAGCGGTCGCGTGATCGCCCTCGCCGGCGCGCTCGTGGCCGGGCTCGTGCTCGCCGTGCTCGTGATCCCCGAATTCGCGCCCTGGGTCCACCGCGGGATCTTCCACCACCACGGCTGAACCGAGATGCCGATCCACACCACCAACGCACGCGACGCGGCCCTGCAGCGACTCCGGCGCACCAATCGGTGGCTGATCGCCGGCAGCGTCGCCCTCACGGGCGTGCTCTCCGACGTCGCCGCCAACGCCTTCGCGGGGAAGACGCTCAAGGCGAGCTCGACCGGCAAGCACTCCGGCGGAAGCCGGGGGAGCTCGTCGAGCGGCTCCTCGGGGAGCTCGACGCCGCCGCTGCGCCCGCCCGCGCAGGCGCCGCAGGGAACCACCGCGACCGAAGCGCCACCCTCCCAGGAATCATCGCAAGCGGCTCCCTCGCAGGAATCGCAGCAGCCGGCGCCCGAATCCTCCCAGCCTGCCCAGGAACCGTCACAGCCCGCACCCGAATCCTCACAGCCCGCGCCCTCCCAGGAAGCGGCGCCCTCCCAGGAAGCGGCGCCGTCCCAGGAAGCGGCGCCTCCCGCGGTCTCCGGCGGTTCGTGAGATGCGTTCGCCGTCACCGATCGCACCCGGCGTAGCCCGCGCCGAGTGGGAGGCTCTCGGCACGGGCGTCGTTCTGCGCACCGCCGAGCCACAGGGCCTTCGAGCGGCTCGTGCCTCGGTCGAGGCGGAGCTCGCGGCGATAGACCGCGCGTGCAGCCGCTTCCGGGAGGACTCCGAGCTCTCCCGGCTGAACGCGCGCGCTGGTCGCCGCCAGCGCGTGGGACCCCTGCTGCTGGAGGCGCTGGAGGTGGCGCTGCGCGCGGCCGAGCTCACCGATGGCGACGTCGACCCGACCGTGGGCCGGGCGCTGGAGCTCGCGGGCTACGACCGCGACTGGCGCCTGCTGCCCGCGCCGGGCGAGCAGCCTCAGCCTCGCGCCCCGATCCTCGCCCGGGTGCTCGCCGGCTGGCGGACGGTGGCGCTGGACGCCAGCGACTCCTCCGTCGGGGTCCCATCCGGAATCCGCCTCGACCTCGGTGCCACCGCCAAAGCCTGGGCCGCCGATCGCGCCGCGGCCGCCGCCGCGCAGGCCGCGGGATGCGGCGTGCTCGTGGGCATCGGCGGCGACATCGCCACGGGCGGCGAGCCTCCGGCGGGCGGCTGGAGGATCCACGTGACCGACGACCACCGCAGCGCGCCGTCGGCGCCCGGCCAGACGGTCTCGATCCGCTCGGGTGGCCTCGCGACGTCGAGCACCGCGGTGCGGCGCTGGAGCCACGAAGGCCACACGATGCACCACATCATCGACCCCGCCACCGGCCTGCCCGTGCTCGACACCTGGCGGACCGTGAGCGTCGCGGCCGCCAGCTGCGCCGATGCGAACATCGCCAGCACGGCAGCGCTCGTGCGGGCCGCCGCGGCCCCGGCGTGGCTCGCCGGGCTGGGACTGCCGGCGAGGCTCGTCGACTCGGACGGAGGCGTCACGCAGATCGGCGACTGGCCCGAGGAGGGCGGCCACCGAGCCCGGACGGCCCGTCCCGCAGGAGGCGACCGAGCGCCCGCCCGACGGTTGGCGCGCCAGGACTGCGGGACGGCGCAGGCCTCATGAGCGCCGCCCTGGCGGCCTCCGGGCCAAGCCTCTACTGGTACCTGACCCGATCGACGGGCGCCGTGGCACTGCTGCTGCTGACGGTCGCGATCGCGCTCGGCGTGCTCGACGTCGCGCGCTGGAGCACGCCGCGCTGGCCCCGGTTCGTGGTCGACTCTCTGCATCGGAACGTCTCGCTCCTGGCGATGGTGTTCCTGGTGCTCCACATCCTCACCTCGGTGCTCGACAGCTTCGCGCCGATCTCGCTCGTCGACGCGTTCATCCCCTTCACGGGCGCATACCGGCCCTTCTGGCTCGGGCTTGGTGCCGTGTCCTTCGACCTGCTCCTGGCCGTGACGGCCACCAGCCTGTTGCGCCGTCACATGGGCTTTGCGAGGTGGCGCGCGGTGCACTGGCTCACCTACGCGAGCTGGCCCATCGCACTGCTCCACGGCTTCGGCACGGGCAGCGACGTCAAGAGCGGATGGCTGCTGGCGCTCAGCATTGCCAGCATGGCGGTCGTCGTGGCCGCCATCCTGGCACGAGTGCTTCGAGGCTGGCCCGCGAACCTCGGGCGGCGCGGGGCAGCCATCGGCGGCGCGGCGGCGTTCTCGCTGTTCGTTCTGCTGTGGCTGCCGAGCGGGCCGCTCGGCTCCGAATGGGCGCGACGCTCCGGCACACCGCCGTCCCTGCTCCCCGCCCATCACAGCTCGACCGCCTCGAGCGGAGCACGGCGATGAGCTCGCCAGCCTCCGCCGTCACCGAGCCCCCGTCCGGCCGCGGCGGACAGCCCGCCGCGACGCTGCCGAGGCTGCTCGCCGGGATCCCGGCCCACGGCGCGATGGCCCTTGGGGAGCATCTGTCCGTTCACGGCCGGCTGCCACGCCATTCCGGCGGCGGGCGCAGGCGCGACCGCGAGGAGGCCGAGGCGCTGATCGATGAGATCGAGCGCTCCGGCCTGCTCGGTCGTGGCGGTGGCGCGTTCCCGACCGCCACGAAGATGCGCGCCGTGGCGCGCGCCCGCGGCCGGGCGATCGTCGTGGCAAACGGCGCCGAGGGCGAGCCCGCGAGCCTCAAGGACAGGACGCTGATGGAGATGCTGCCCCATCTCGTGCTGGACGGCGCGATCCTCGCGGCCGAGGCGGTCGGCGCGGACGAGGTGATCGTCTGCGCGTGCGAGTCCTCCGGCGCGAGCCTTCAGAGCATGGCGGTCGCGATCGAGGAGCGGACGCTCTCGCCCGAGACCGGACGGTCGGGTCGTCCGCCGAAGCTTCAGCTCGTGGACGTGCCGGTTCACTACGTCGCCGGCGAGGAGTCGGCGCTGATCAACCGCCTGGGCGGCGGCCTGGCCAAGCCGACGTTCAAGCCGCCGATGCCCTTCGAGCAGGGCGTCCGGCGCCGCCCCACGCTCGTCAACAACGTCGAGACGCTCGCTCACATCGCGCTGATCGCACGCCATGGCGCCCCGTGGTTCCGCCAGCTCGGAACCGCCGGCCAGCCCGGCTCTACGCTCGTCACGCTGTCCGGGCCGCTCGCCCACCCGGGCGTCTACGAGATCGAGCACGGAGCCTCCCTGACCTCGCTGATCGAAGCCGCAGGCGGGACGACGGCACGCGTGCGTGGTGCGCTGCTCGGCGGCTACGCGGGCTCGTGGATCGGCGCCGAGCGCCTCCATGGCGTGGCGCTGTCAAACGAACATCTAGCCGCGCACGACGCCTCGCTCGGTGCGGGCATCGTGCTGCTGCTCTCCGAGGAGGCCTGCCCCGTCGCCGAGACGGCGCGCGCCGCTCGCTGGCTCGCGGGACAGAGCGCCGGACAGTGCGGGCCTTGCGTGCATGGCCTGGACTCGCTCGCCCTTACGCTCGAGGAGATCGCCGCCGGCACGGCGCCCGCCAGGGCCACGCAGCGCATCGAGCGCCTCGCGGCCCTCGTCAGCCGCCGCGGGGCCTGCGGACACCCGGACGGAGCCGTCAACCTGATCCTCAGCGCGCTCGAGTCCTTCGCCGCCGACTTCGCCGAGCACGCCCGTC
>JAOPZM010000240.1 GCA_025964115.1 Solirubrobacterales bacterium | reverse complement strand
CTCGCACAGCTCGACGCGATCCAGCGCCGGGAGCTCGAGCGCCAGCTGAGCGCCGCTGCCGCCAATCTGGCCGGGCTGCTGCCGTGGTCCCTGGAGCCCACGTCGGGACTCCAGGTGAGCGTGGCGTCTGTGTTTCGGGACTACGGGCTTGGGCTGGCGTGCGGCGGGGTCCTCGGCCGTGACCAGCTCGGGGTCGCACACAAGACAGCGCCTTGCGGCACGCTCATCACGTTCACCTACGCTGGGCGCAGCCTGACGGTGCCGGTGATCGACCGCGGCCCCTACATAGTCGGCCGGGAGTGGGATCTAACGGGTGCGACGGCCACCGCTCTTGCCTTCCCCGGACTCGGGCAGATCGAGTGGTCAGTCGCCGGCTGAGGCGTCTCTCGTTGGGCGCGTTCGCTGGGACAGGTAGGACTCGCGAGGGGCCTCCTCTCCAACCGGCTCCACTTCGTCCGTGACCAAATGCACACACCCGGTGGTCCAACCCTGAGAGGCTCCGCGTGACGTTCCGAGTCCTCTCATCCCTCTTGGACACGGGACAGGTGGCTGCCCGGAGCGACGCAGGGGGGCGCTTCGGGCAGCCCCGGCCGGCCGCTCCGGCGGGGATCGTCCTTTTGTCCAGCCGGCCCGCCGGCGAGCTCGCAGGGCGTAGCCTCCAGCGGGATCTCGAAGAGGAGAGGAGTAGCGAGGAGCGGATGATCACGCTGAGATGCCTCAACTGCGGGCTCACCGTGCTCTATGAGGGCTCGGAGGCAGACTTCTGTCCCCGGTGCCTGGCGCGGGCACAGCGCGCAGTGCAGCTGATCCCTATCAGCGACCGACCTTCCTCTGCCTCCGGGCGCAGCTTGGGTCGGCTGAGCGTCCAGACGAGCGTCAGCGACGACCGCCACCTGTTCGTCCTGAACGGTGAGTTGGACATCGGGTCCGCTCCAGTGTTCGAAGCGACGTTGGACGAGGCCTGCGCGGCGGGAGCGAAGGAGGTCGTGATCGACATGGGCGGCGTCGAGTTCATCGACTCCAGCGGATTGAGCGCGATCGTGCGTGGGAAGATGCTCTGCGAAGAGCACGGCTGTGGCTACTGCCTGACCCCCGCTCAACGGCCGGTTCAGGGCGTGTTCGAGGTCACGGGCGTGGTCGACCGGCTGCAGTTCCGGGACACCGCTCCCGTCTGAGCTGCCGGATCCCCGCGTGAAGGCCCCGCCGGGCCGGCGGGGCCTTCCGTCGCGCACCCCTCCACGATCTATCTGTTCGGAGCTTTCTGGCCCCACGGACGAAGGGGGCGCGAGGACACCCGGGGAAGACGTCCCCGCGCCCTTTCCAGCGCGCTCTGAGGGAAGGAGCAATACCTCCCGCGCTGCCCTGAACGGCACCCGGGGTCAAGCGGGCAACCATCCAAGCTCTTGACGCTCTCCTCTGCCGAGCACCGACGAGTGACGGCTCGACACTCCGGCGAGCTCCCCCTCGCCTGGCGGAGGTGCGTCCTGCGACCGCCGTGCCGGAGCGTGCGGACCTCTCCCGACGCCGCGCGCTGAACTCGGTCGCCGCGCGCAGCGATCCGACACATGCACGCGAACAGGCTCGCGAGCGATAGCCAAGACGTGGAGAGCAGGACGTAGAGCACGTGACTCGACCGTCAGCCAACCCCGCGCTCCTGTCGAAGGCCGTCTTCCCACCCGGTCCTGAGCATCTCGCGCCTCCACGAATCAGTGGGTACACGGACCTGGGCGTGGCGGCCACCATGTGACCGCGATCTCGTTCCGATCTCCGGGTGCAACCCAAAGCGCAACCGGTGGCCCCGCCAGAGTCGCTGTGGTGCGAATGCTACCGGAAGCTTGACCATCCTGTGAGCCCTCGCTACCCTCCGAACTGGACGAGGTTTGCGGGGCGAAACCCGACGGGCCTGGTCGGAGATTGCAAACGACTGGGGACTGGCAGGCAAAGCACCTGTCGTCTCGGGAGTGGGTGAAGTGGAAGTCAGAACCGCCACAGGCGAGTCCCCGCTCGCGGGTGGGCATCTGCTAGCGGCGATCTCGACGAGCATCGTGCGCATCCTGCGCGACCACTACGGTCGCGGCCCGATGAAGGCCAAGACGTACGCGCTCGACGACATCATCGTCGTGGTCATGCGCGGAAGCGGCTTCACGCCGCTCGAGCAGACGATCATGGACAGCGGCCAGCCTGAACGCGTAGTCGCCATGCGTGAGGACTTCCAGCATGTGATGGCCGAGCGGTACAAGGACACCATCGAGGAGCTCACCGGCCGCAAGGTCCTCGCGTTCCTCAGCCAGGCGCACGTCGAGCCAGACATCACCATGGAGATCTTCTTCGTCGACGGCCCGCTCGAGGGCTTCGGCGCAGTCGAGATCACCGACCCCGAGTAGCCTCGCTCGACGTCGCGGCCTCATCGGACGGGCATCTGCCTGTCACGCACGCGAGAGCCGTGCTACAAGTGCCCGGATGTCAGAGGACCTCTCGACCTCAGCCGGCGGTCGACTGCGCGAGCGCCGCGAGGCCGTCGTGCGCGAGCACATGGAGTCCGAGAACGAGCACGACTTCGACACGACGATCGGCACGTTCGCGCACCCCCGCTACGAGATCATCCCCACCGGCGACGTCTACGACGGCGAGGCCGAGGTCCGCCGCTACTTCGCCGAGACCCGCAACGCGTTCCCCGACCAGCGCAACGAGCTGATCGCCCTGCACCACGCCGACGACGCGGTGATCGTCGAGTTCTATCTGCTGGGAACCCACCTCGGGCCGCTGCGCTCGCTCCCGCCGACCGGGCGCTCGTTTCGCTGCCGCATGACCGCCTTCTTCTTCTTCGAGGATGACCGGATCGTCGGTGAGCGGGTGTACTTCGACCAGGCGACCATCCTGCGCCAGCTCGGCCTCGCGCATGACCCGAGCTCGCTGGCGGGCCGCGCGTCGCTGCTCGCCAGCCATCCAGTCACGATCGGCCGGACCGTGCTCAACGCGCTGCGATCAAGGCTCTGATCGACCGGATCACCGCGCTTCCCGGGCGTGGGATGATCCATCCGTGGCACGCAGCATTGGTGACTTCGCTGTCCTTCCGGTGCGGCGGCGCTCCCCCAGACGAGGAGTTGCTCTGCTCGCGGCGGTCGACCTCGCGCTGTTCGCCTCCGGCGTCGGCTATCTCATAGGACAGTCCGGCGGCGCCGACAGGGACGCCGCGATCCTGGCCGGTCGGCGAACCGGACAGCTCGCCGGACAGCAGGCGGGCTCCGAACAGGGCTACGCCGCCGGGGTCCGCGCCGGGCGGCGCACTGGTGTGCGGCTGAGCTACCAACGCGCCTATCAGACCGCCGTGCGCGAGGCCCGCAAGCCATGAACGCCGATCGGCCGACACGCATGGCGCTCCTGCTGGGCGCGCTGCTGATCCTCTCGCTCGGTATCGCCGGCTTGGCGCTCGGCCGCTCGCTGCGGACCTCGAAGTCGGCGGCGGGCGAGGCCAGGCGCGTGTCGATGGCGAGCGCGTTCGACTCGTCATATCGGAGCGCCTACCGCGCAGCCGACCGCAACGGCTTCGCCCGCGGCCTGCCCGAAGGCGAAGTCCTTGGCAAGGAGCGAGGGGCCGCGCGCGGACGCCGGCATGGGGAACGGCTGAAGGAACGTCGCCTACTGCACCAGGCGGCACGGCGTCGAGCCCACCGCGCCCGGCACGTCGCACACCGACCCCGGGCGCGCGCGCAACCCGTCCAGCGAAGGGCCGCACACCGACGGCGCCCGCACCGCATACAGCCCCACCGGCCGAGGCCCACGCGACGGGAACCCATACGGCGGGAACGTGAATCGCTCGCCGGCGAAGAAGGCCGACCCGAACGCAGGGAAGGCGAACGCGAAGGCGCCGTATAGCGACGAGGCCGCCCGTGACGCTGATTGGCGTCTGCGATCGTTGAGGGATGCCCGAGGGAGACACCATTCACCATGCGGCCAGCCGGATTCGCGAGGTGCTGCAGGACCGCGTACCGCAGGAGATCCGCATGCCGCACCCCCGTCACGCCGGCAGTGGGTGGCCCGAGCGGCTGCGTGGCCGCGTGGTGCGGTCTGTGGACGCCCACGGCAAGCACCTCTTCCTCCGCTTCGAGGGCGATCTGACGCTCCATTCCCATCTGCGCATGACCGGACGCTGGGACGTCTACCGAGAGGGCACCCGCTGGGGGCGCTCGCCCTGGAGGGCGTGGCTCGTGCTGCGCTGCAAAGGCTGGGAGGTGGTCGAGTTCGACGGCCCCGTGCTAGAGCTGCTGAGCGAGGGGCGCATCCGCTCCGACCGGCACCTCGCCGCGCTCGGCCAGGATGTGCTCGGCGAGAGCTTCGACATGGACCGATTTCTCGCGCGCCTGCGAGCTGACGATCCCAGGC
>JAOPZM010000214.1 GCA_025964115.1 Solirubrobacterales bacterium | reverse complement strand
ATTCCCACGGGGCCGCGCATCGGGGAGCTGCTGCTGGCGATCGCCGAGGCGCAGTACGCGGGAGAGCTCACCACGTCCGAGCAGGCGCTCGACTATGCCCGCACGCTCGCCGGTGCCGAGAGCATCTAGGCTTCCGGCGATGGTCGATCCCGACTGCCTCTTCTGCAAGATCGTCGCCGGCGAGATTCCCGCCACCATCGTCGACGAAGACGAGCGCACGATCGCCTTCATGGACATCAATCCCGCCACGCGTGGGCACGCGCTCGTGATCCCGCGCGAGCATTCCGCCGATCTCCTCAGCGTCGAGCGCGAGGATCTGCTCGCGGTGGCCGTCGCGGCCCGGCGGCTGGCGGGGCGTGCGAAGGAGCGTCTGCAGGCCGACGGGGTGAACCTCGTCAACTCGTGCGGGGCGGTCGCCTGGCAGAGCGTCTTCCACTTCCACATGCACGTCATCCCGCGCTATGAGGGCGACCCGCTGCGCCTGCCATGGGTGCCCGCACCCGGTGATCCCGAGGAGATCGCGGCCGCTGCGCAGGAACTGTCAGGCGCGTAGAGAACTCCTTCCACCGATACCCCACCGATCCTTCCACCGCGACAATCCGTGTGGTCGTCGTGTTGAATGGCAGATATGAGACGCATACCCATGGCCCTCCTCGCGAGCCTCGCGCTCGCCCTCGTGCTGCCTGCGGCCGCCCCGGCGACGCTCAGCGAAATCGGCCTGATCGGCGCGACGAGCCCCGTGACGGTCCCCAGCTGCCCGTCGAGCCCCTGCCTCGCGGTCAGCCGCACGACTGGCTTCCAGGTGAGGGTCGGCGCGTCGCGTAACCTCCTCAGCGTTCCCAGAGCCGGCACGATCGTCGCCTGGACGATCGCCCTGGGCAAGCCGACCGCCACGCAGATCAAGTTCTTCAACACCAACGAGGGCGGCGAATCTGAAGCCGGGATCGCGGTCCTGCGCCCGCAGAAGAAACCGAACCTCGCCTACAAGCTGGTCTCCTCGAGCCCGCCCGTCAAGCTGACGCCGTACTTCGGCAAAACCGCCCAGTTCCCGCTGGAAACGACGCTGCCCGTCAAGAAGGGCGACGTCGTCGCCCTGAGCGTGCCCTCGTGGGCGCCCGCCCTCGCCCTGGGCTTCGGCAACGACACCTCCTGGCGCGCGAGCCGGGCGCGGACCCAGTGCACGAGCACCAGCGCGCAGAGCACGCACACCGCCGTCGGCAGCGCCGTGCAGTACTACTGCCTCTACCAGACCGCGCGCCTCACCTACAGCGCGACGCTGATCTCAACCCCCTAGGCGCGGCGTCCTTCGCCTACGGCGCGCTGGCGCCGCCCGTGGGGCTCGAGCCGCCGCCGCCTGCTTCGCTGCCGCCTTTCGAGCTGCTTTCGGGGGAGCTTTTTTCTTTTTCCGCTTCCGTGCCGCCGCCCGCGCCGCTGGCCGCGCCTTCTTTGGATGCTTCTTCGCCGCCTTCTTTCTTGGTCGTTTCGGACCCCGCTGCGCCTTCGCCCGAGCTTTCGCCGGGGCTGGTCGTCGTTTTGGTCGCGGTGGTGGACGTCGAGGTGGTCTGGGCAGCCGACTTTTCGATGCTCGTGTCGGTCGGCGGAATGATTTCCGGCGTGCTCTTCGGCACCGGATCGGCCACGCTCGTGCCGCCGCAGCCGCCCAGCGCGAACGCGCCGAGCAGCACGAGCGCGGCGAGTAGCGGTGCCCGTCGGATCGCCGAACGGCGGGCGTGGTGTGGAGCGAGGGCGGCGGTGCTCACGACCTGATGGCGCGCGGTCACGCCGTCCTCAGCGCTTCGCGGCGGGGGACGTGAGCGGCCCCATCCGCCTGCCGCAGGTGGGACAGTCGTTCAGATCCCTTTGCGCCAGCTGATGGCACCAGGGACAGAAGCGAAGGTTCTCCACGGCCCATGGCAGGCGTGAGGCCGACGGCGCGAGCGGCAGCAGCTTGCCCACGATCTGAAGCTGCTCTCCGGATGTGCGGTCCCGGTACACCTCTCCGGGCTCCGCCTCGATGAGCATCTCGCGGCCGCTCGAGCGGCTGCGCACCCGGTAGCGCTGGGTAGTGGTCACGCGCGGGACTTTACCGGAGCGGCTGGGGAAACCGATCGGCACGAGTGCCCGGATAGGGTGGGCGGCCGGTGCGCATCCTCATCTTCCACGGCTACCTGCTCGGCGGGACGGGATCCAACGTCTACAACGCGCGCCTGGCCGAGGCGCTGGTCGGGCTCGGGCACGAGGTGCACCTGCTCAGCCAGGAGCGCCATCCCGAGGAGCATCGTTTCATCGACGCGATCGGCGACTGGGACAGCGGCGCGCTGCGTGTTCGCCCAGCGGCCGGGCGAGGCGCCGCCGAGGGAGCCCGCTGCACCGTCTACCGCCCGGACATCGGCGGCCTGCTGCCCGTGTACGTGGCCGACCGCTACGAGGGCATCGAAGCGCGCACGTTCGCCGACTGCACCGAAGAGGAGGTGTCTTCCTACCTCGATGCGAACGTGCGGGCGGTGCATGAGCTGCTCGGGCGCGTTCGCCCGCAGCTCGCGCTCGCAAACCATCTCGTCATGGGACCGGTGATCCTCGCCCGCGGCCTTGCGGGCGAGGTCCCATACGCGGTCAAGGTCCACGGCAGCGCGCTCGAGTACACGGTCAAGCGCGACCCGGACCGCTTCCTGGCTCCGGCCCGCGAGGGTCTCGCCGAGGCGCAGGCGATCCTCGTCGGCTCGCACCACACCGCGCAGAGCCTGTGGGATGCCCTCGGCGATGAGGAGCTTGTGCAGCGCACGCGCCTGGGGCCGCCCGGCGTCGACGTCGCCCGCTTCGCGCCACGCGAGCGCGAGATTGCGGAGGGTGCGCCGCGCGCGCTCGCGGCCCGTCTGCGCAGGTCGGCCGCAGCTCAGCGCACCGAGCCCGTCGCCAGCGCGTTCGCACGCGACGAGCTCGCGGCGGCCGAGGCCCTCGAGCGGCTGCACCCCGGGGAGGATGCGCTGGTCGCGTTCGTCGGCAAGCTGATCGTCAGCAAGGGCGTCGACCTGCTGATCGCGGCCTGGCCGCTGGTGCTCGAGCGGGCGCCCCACGCGCGGCTCGCGGTGATCGGGTTCGGCGCCTACCGCGCGGGCATCGAGCGCATGACCGCGGCGCTCGCCGTGGGCGATCTCGATCAGGCGCGCGAGATCGCCCTCGCGGGAAGGTCGCTCGAGGACCCCGAGGCCGCGCCCCGGCCTCTGCGGCACCTGCTCGCGTTCCTCGACAGTCTCGGCGGCGAGGAGCGCGAGCGCTACCTCGCAGCCGCCCGCGAGCTGCCCGAGCGGGTCGTGCTCACGGGCCGGCTGGAGCACGATGAGCTCGCGGACCTGCTGCCCGCGTGCGAGGCGCTCGTCGTCCCGAGCACCTTCCCCGAGGCGTTCGGGATGGTCGCGGCGGAGGCGGCCGCCTGTGGCGTGCTGCCGGTCAGCGCCGCGCACTCGGGCCTGGCGGAGGTGAGCGACGTCCTGGCACGCCAGGTGCCGGGGCAGGCCGCCCGATGGCTGTCCTTCCCAGTCGACGACGGGGCCGTGCGGGCGCTCGCCTCAAGGCTTTGCGGGTGGCTGGGCGCCGATCCCGAGCTGCGCTCGAGAACCCGAGCCGGGCTCGTCGCCACGGCGCGCGAGCGCTGGTCGTGGCAGGGGGTCGCGCGCGGCGTGATCGCGGCGGCCGGTGGAGAATTGGAGCAGCTGCAAAAGCCCTGAGCGGGCCCGCGGAAGCCCCGCCCACGAGCACGGGCGAGCGCCGCGAGCTGGCGTCGGGGCACCCGCCGCTTGGGATAGTGTTCCGCCGGCTCATGACCCTCATGCGTGCTTTCATCGCCTCCGGCGGCCGTCCCAGCGGCCCGCGCAGCTTGGCTCGGCGCGCCGGTGCCGGATCGCTGCTCGCCGCGCTGGCGCTGATCGCAGGCGGCTGCTCGGTCAAGGGCGAAGACAACGCCAACCTGATCCTCGGCAAGCAGCAGTTCGTCGCCAAGTGCGGCTCCTGCCACACGCTCGCGCGCGCGAACACCAAGGGGATCGTGGGGCCGAACCTCGACGAAGCGTTCAGGGTGGACATCGCCGAAGGCCTGCGCCGCAACGCCGTGCGCGGGGTCGTCGAAGGTCAGATCGCGATCCCCAACCCCGAAGGGGCGATGCCCAAAGAGCTCGTCACCGGCGCCAAGGCGAAGGACGTGGCCGCCTATGTCGCGGGCGTGGTTGACCGTGGGGGCCAGGACAGCGGCCTGCTCGCGACGGCCGTCGAAGCGCCCGGGGCGGGCAAGCCGGCGGTCGAGACGGCCGGCAAGCTGCAGATTCCCGCGAGCCCGACCGGCCAGCTCGCCTACGTGACCAACAAGGCGATCGCGAAACCAGGTCCGGCGCTCGTCGAAATGCCGAACACCTCCGGCGTCTCGCACAACATCGCGATCGAAGCAGGCGCGCATGAAGCGACGCCGGGCGGCGCGGTCCTGGGCGCGAGCCCCTTCACGACCAAGGGCACCGCGTCGGTGAAAGTCACCCTCAAGCCCGGCACGTACACGTTCTTCTGCCAGGCGCCCGGCCACCGAGCCGCGGGCATGTACGGCACGCTGACCGTCAAATAGGCGCTCAGATCACGGCGCGCAGCAGCAGCACAGCCCCGACGATCACGGCGATCACGGCGATCGCGCAGAGCAGGAAGCGGAACGCCTCGTCCTCGGAGCGCAGCGGGTTCAGCACGGCGGCGCTCCAGGCCTCCGCGCGTCGCGGCCGGAGCGTCTCTGGCCGGTGTGCACCGCGTCGCGCCGTTACTAGAGGATGTAGACCGTCGAGTACACGACCAGCCACATGACGTCGACGAAGTGCCAGTAGATCCCGGGCACCTCGACCCCGCGATGCTCCTGCGGCGAGTAATGCCCGCGGAACGAGCGGATCGTCACGATCAGCAGCAGGCAAAGCCCGATGAAGACGTGCGCGCCGTGCAGGCCGGTCAGCGAGTAGAAGACGGTCGCCTGCGCGTTGTCCTGCGGGGCGAAGCCGATGTTGGCGTACTCGTTGATCTGGATGAACAGGAAGGTGCAGCCGAGCAGGAAGGTCGTGAGCATCCCCGCCTTCAACCCGAAGCGGTTTCCGTTCTTGATCGACGTCTGAGCCCAGTGGATCGTGAGCGAGGAGGAGACGAGGATCGCGGTGTTCACGCCGGCGACTTCCACCGGCAGGTGATCGCCCGGCGCGGGCCACGGGGCGCCTTTGGCGACGCGGATGAAGAAGTAGGCGGTGAAGAACGCCCCGAAGACCATCACCTCGGAGATGATGAAAAGCAGCATTCCCAGAAGCTGCGTCTCGACGCGCGAGCTGCGGTTCGCGGGCGGCGGTCCGTGGTGGTCGCCGTGAGCCGGCGAGTGGGCGATGCTGGCTGCCTCCATCGTCTCCCCAGCTATGCGGCCGGCGCCGCGGTCGTGGGCTGCAGGTCGACGATGACGTGCTCGACGGGGGCCGACGTGGCTGACTGGACGCGCTCGATCAGGTTCGCGCGAAGCCAGCCGGAGCGCTCGTCGGGCAGCGTGGAGATGACGATGTCGTCGACCCTGAACAGCTCGAGGGCGTTGACCGCCGCCGTGTAGGGGTCGGGGTCTCCGATCATGCCTGAGCCGACCAGTCCGGCCTCATGCAGCCGGTCGAGCATTCGCGCCAGGCGGGCGCGCGCCTCGCGCGTGGCCCCCCCGCTGCCGTCCTGCTGGGGTACGACGGCGATGAACAGGCTCGGGCGTGCGTCCTCTCCGGCCTTCTGCTTGAGCCGCTCGATCAGCTCCTCGCCGCCGGAGGTCTTGCTCGCGAGGACGAGCGTCACCGTGAACGGGAGCTCTTCCTGCTCGAGGTCGGTGACGATGTGCTCGACCGGGAGGCCCGACGCGTTCTCGATGCGTTCGACCAGGTCCCGTCTGAGCCAGCCCGAATGGACGGCCGGGTGCGTCGAGAGGATGATCTCGTCGGGCCGGCGCTCGGCGATGGCGTCCATCGTCGCGAGGAACGGGTCGGCGTCGCCGACTTCCCCGCTGCCGACGATGCCCTCGCTGGCGACAGCCGAGAGGGCGAGGTCGACCCGCACCTGCGCCGACTCGCGGACGGCCTCGTCGTAGATCACCAGGCCGGCCGAGGGCTGGCTCTGCGGCACGACCAGGCGGAAGCGGACGTCGCCGGAGCTCGCCCGCGCGCGGACCGCCTCGAGCAGCTTCGGGCCGCCCAGAGTCCGATTGGCGACGACCAGGACCTCTCTCACCGAAGCCGCCTCCTCGTCGCGATCATTCGCCTGACGCCCCGCTGCTGCTGGAGCCCGCGCCGACCGTGGCCGGCTTCGGAGGCGGCGCGAAGATGCCGTGAACCGCGCCGGGGACGCCGTACTCGTAAGGACCACCAACGACCGTCGGCACGCGGTCGAAGTTGAACACGGGCGGTGGCGAGGAGACCTGCCACTCGAGCGTCAGGCCGCGCCACGGGTTGGCGACGGCCCGCGGCCCGCCACGCCAGCTGGTGACCATGTTGTAGAGGAACACCAGCGTGCTGAGCCCGAGGCCGAAGCTCGCGATCGAGATGAACAGGTTCAGGTCGGCGAACTGGTTGGCGTAGGTCGCCACGCGCCGTGGCATGCCCTGCAGGCCGAGGATGTGCATCGGCCCGAACGTGAGATTGAAGAAGATGAACGTGCTCCAGAAGTGCCACTTGCCCAGGCGCTCGTCGAACATCCGCCCGGTCATCTTCGGGAACCAGTAGTAGACGCCCGCGAAGATCGTCATCAGCGAGCCGCCGAACAGCACGTAGTGGATGTGGGCCACGATGAAGTAGGTCGCGCTGACGTGGATGTCGAACGGGACCATCGCGAGCATCACCCCGCTGATGCCGCCGAGCGTGAACGTCGTCAGGAAGCCCAGCGCGAACAGCATCGGCGTGTCGAGGTGCAGGACGCCGCGCCACAGCGTCGCCAGCCACGAGAAGATCTTGATGCCGGTCGGCACGGCGATGATCGCGGTCGTGATCGCCATCGGGATGCGGATCCACGCGGCCATCCCGGACGTGAACATGTGATGCGCCCACACGGTGAACCCGAGCGCGACGATCGCCAGCAGCGAGAAGGCCATCATGCGGTAGCCGAAGATCGGCTTGCGCGCCTTCACGGCGAGGATCTCGCTGATGATCCCGAAGCCCGGCAGCATCATGATGTAGACGGCGGGATGCGAGTAGAACCAGAAGACGTGCTGGTACATCAGCACGTCCCCGCCCTTGGCCGCGTGGAAGAAGTTGAAGCCCAGGGCTCGGTCGAGCAGGATCATGAACTGCGAGCCGGCGATGAACGGGGTCGCGATGACCACGAGCAGCGAGGTCGCGAAGTTCGCCCACACGAGCAGCGGCAGGCGGAAGAAGCTCATGCCGGGCGCGCGCATGGTGATGATCGTCACGAGGAAGTTGAGCGCGGTCATGATCGAGGAGGCGCCCGCGAACTGCACGGCGACCGAGAAGAACGTCTGGCCGATCGGGGCGTTGTCCGATAGCGGCGCATACGCGGTCCAGCCGTCCGCGAACGCTCCGCCCGGAGCGAAGAAGCTACCGAGCATCATCAGCCCTGCGATCGGCAGCAGCCAGTAGGAGAGCGCGTTCAGACGCGGGAAGGCCATGTCCGGCGCGCCGATCATCAGCGGCAGCACGAAGTTGGCCAGGCCCGCGAAGACGGGGATGATGAACAGGAAGATCAGCAGCGAGGCGTGGACCGAGAACAGTCCGTTGAAGGTGTTCGCATCCACGAACTGGGAGCCAGGCTGCGCCAGCTGGGCGCGCATCAGCATCGCGATCAGCCCGCCCACGAGCAGGAAGAAGAACGAGGTGACGGTGTACTGCACGCCGATCACCTTGTGGTCGGTGTTTATGCGGAAGTAGTCCTTCCAGCTGTAGGCGCCGTGTCCCGAGTGGTCCTCGGGGCGCGTCGGGCGACCGATCGCCCAGTCGAACCAGTAGTCGAAGCCGCCGATGCCAACCAGGAAGGCGAGCGGCGCGGCGAACAGCGAGACCGTGAGGATCGCGTTCGCGTCGAGGAAGTGCTGGTAGGTCGAGTGGCCGGTCGACGCGCGCACCGCCCACGTGAGGCCCGCAGCGAAGATGATCGCGCCGAGCATCATCCAGCCGGCGCGGTAGAAGCCTGGGGCGCGGAGCCTGACGGCCATCAGCTTGTCACCTGGGAAGCGGTCATCGGCTGGCGCACATTATCCCGTAGTCCCGGCGGCGGCGGAGCCACCGGCGCCTGCCGCCAGCTGGCTTTTGACCCACGTCTGGAACTGCGCGAGCGGCACGACGTGGACCCTCGAGCGCATCAGTGAGTGCCCCAGGCCGCAGAGCAGGTTGCACACCACCGGGTAGGTGCCGAGACGGGTTGCGGTCACGCGCCAGTTCGTGGTGATGCCGGGCACGACGTCCTCCTGCACGCGGAAGGCGGGGACCCAGAAGGCGTGGATCACGTCCTTGGAGTGCAGTTCGAATTTGACCGACTCGCCCTTGGGTATGTAGAGCTGGTAGCTGTTGAGCGGCGCCCCTCCGGTCACCGACGGCGGGTACTGGTAGGTCCAGGCGAACTGCTGCCCCGTGACGCCGATTCGGATCTCGCGAGCCGGCTTGGCCTCGTTGTCGTGCAGGACCGCGAAGGAGTAGCCGACGAGCCCGAGTAGCAGGACCGCCGGCAGCGCCGTCCAGAAGACCTCCAGCTGCGTGTTCCCGTGGATCGGCGGGCCGTCCTTGAGCTCCTCTCCCGGCCTCATGCGGAACTGCCAGACGCAGTAGAGGATGACGGTCACCACGAGCACGAAGATCGGGATCGAGGCGATGACCAGGACGTGGTAGAGGGTGTCCGTGTTGCGCGCCTGCAGCGAGGCTTTGACCGGGAACCAGTGGATCGCGTAGCTGAGCACGATCCCGACGCCGACGGCGATCAATGCTGCGACGAACGTGAGGGTCAGCGAACGCCGGCTGGCTCGGGCGGCGCCTGGAGCCGGGGGGTTGTCTGCGGCGTTCCTCTCCATCGGGAGGCGTGATCCTAATGCCTTCCGTCCCCGAACCGCGGGGACCTTGACGACCGAGCGTCGGCGTACTAGATTGCGACAATCGTTGCAAGTGCTGTGCGCTGGTGTTCGCCGTCCCCCGATCGCTCGAAAGGAGAACAGGGTGCAGGTACACGAAGGCATGAGCTCATCCCCGCTCACGGTCGGGCCGAGCCACAAGCTGAGGGACGTCGCACGCCTGATGTCCGAACGGAAGGTCGGTGCGGCCATAGTGATGGATCCGGACGCCGGAGGGCCGGGAATCATCACCGAGCGCGACATCCTGGTCTCGCTCGGCGCCGGGCAGGATCCGGACGAGGAGGTGGTCGGCGAGCACCTGACGCGTGACGTCGTCTACGCGGCACCGGACTGGTCGCTGGAGGACGCCGCTGCGGCGATGGTGCGCGGCGGCTTTCGCCACCTGATCGTCCTCGACCACGGCGAGGCGGTGGGGATCCTCTCGGTTCGCGACATCGTTCGGCTGTCGGTGGAAGCCAACCCGACCGACATCGCGGCACCGCTGCGCAACGGCGCCACGACGCGCGAAGAATGGCTCAAGGGGATCGCGGCGTCGGGGCTGAAGCTCTAGATCGCTGAGTCCGAAGCCGATATCGAGGAGTCGGCCGACGATGCGGTCAGCTCTCGCGCTCCTTGAGGCTCGGCGTCGGTGGGCCCTTGATCCTCACGGGCCTCGCGGCGGGCGAGCTCCTCGCGAACCAGCGGAGCCACCTGCGTCCCGAAGAGCTCCATCGAGCGCAGCACGTCTCGGTGCGCGACTGCACCGACGCTCATCTACGCGATGTAGCGGTCGTGCGCGAACAGCTCGTGCTCGAAGAGGATCTTCTCCGCGACCTGCTCGGGCGAGCCGACCGCGAGCGCTCCGCTCGGGGCACGCAGCGCCTCGTACTCTCGCGTCCCGGCTGCTGGCCAGCCGCGCTCGCGCCCGATGCGATTCATCATCGCCAGATACGGCGCCGCGAAGGCCGCGTCGGCCTCGGAGGAGCTGGCCGCGAGGAACGCGTGGGTGTTGATCGCAAGCTTCGTCTCGGAGGGCGCCGGTCCCGCCCGCTTCGCCGCCTCGCGATACAGCTCGACGAGCGGCGCAAAGCGCGCCGGCTGTCCGCCGATGATGGCGATCGTAAGCGGCAGCCCGAGCGTCCCCGCCCTGACCACCGACTCCGGCGAGCCCCCGACCGCCACCCAGACCGGCAGGCGCGTCTGCAGGGGCCGCGGCCACACTCCCTCGCGATCCAGCGCCGGGCGGTGCCGGCCCGACCATGTCACGTGCGTCTGCTCGCGCAGCTCGAGCAGGAGCTCGAGCTTCTCGGCAAAGAGCTCGTCGTAGTCCTCAAGGTCGTAACCGAACAGGGGAAAGGACTCGACGAAGGACCCGCGCCCGGCCATGATCTCCGCCCGTCCGCCGGAGAGCAGGTCGACCTCGGCGAAGTCCTGAAAGACGCGCACGGGGTCGTCGGAGCTGAGGACGGTCACCGCGCTGGAGAGGCGGATCCGCTCGGTCTTCACGGCGATCGCCCCGAGCACGACCGCCGGCGAGGAGACGAGGAAGTCCTCCCGGTGATGCTCACCGATCGCAAACACGTCCAGTCCGAGCTGGTCGGCGAGCACGGCCTCCTCCATCAGGTCGCGCATGCGTTGATGCGGGCTCATCCCGCCGGCGAGGTCCGCGAAGGTTGCAAGTCCGAGTTCCACGTGCTCAGCGTAGCGCGCGGTGGTTGCGCGCACAACTATCTGGTGTGCCGTCCTCCGCTGGCGCGGCGATGGCGGCCGGCGTAGTGTGGAGTCCTCACGAGCCGGAGGAGGAGAGAAATGGCGAGCACCGAGAGCCGCATCGCGACCACTGGCGACGATGCCGCGATCATCGAGCTCCAGGAGGTGGTCGCGCGCCAGCGCGCTGCCTTCCTGGCCGATCCCTTCCCATCGCTGGAGGAGCGTCAGGCACTGCTCGGCGCGCTTGCAGCCATGCTTGTCGGCCACCGGATTCAGATCCAGGAGGCGTTGAGCAGCGACTTCGGCGTTCACCCGCCATTGGCCTCCGATCTGATCGAGGTGCTCGGCCCTGCGGGCCGCGCGGTCTACGCAGCCGAACAGCTTCCAGGCTGGATGGAGCCAGAGCCGCGACCGGCAGACCCGGCCCTGTACGGGTCGGGACGCGCTTTCGTCCAGCCCCAGCCCAAGGGCGTCGTCGGCAACATCGTTCCGTGGAACTTCCCGTTCGATCTCTCGGTCGGCCCGCTGATCGAGATGCTCGCGGCCGGAAATCGCGTCGTGATCAAGCCGTCGGAGTACACGCCCGCGTGTGGAGAGCTGCTGCGGGAGATGGTCCACGCGACGTTCGACCGCGACAGGGTAGACGTGCTTCTCGGAGGTCTCGAGCTCGCACGCGCCTTCACGCGCGTGCGCTGGGATCACCTGCTCTACACGGGTAGCCCTGCGGTCGGTCGGGAGATCGCGAAGGCCGCGGCGGAGCAGCTCGTGCCTGTGACGCTCGAGCTGGGCGGCAAGTGCCCGGCGATCCTCACCTCGGACAGCGTCGACGCCGAGTCGGTGAGGCAGGTGCTCGCGACCAAGGCGCTCAAGAACGGCCAGATGTGCATCTCGGTCGACTACTGCCTCGTGCCGCGTGAGCGACTGGAGGAGTTCGCCGGGCTCGCGGCCGACTACGCGCGCGAGTCGATGCCGGGGTACTGCGAGTCGGGCAGCTGCACCGGCATGATCTCCGCACGGCACCTGGAGCGGATCCAAGGCCTGCTCGAGGATGCGCTGGCACGCGGCTGCGACGTGCGGCCGTTGGAGGACGCCGGGGATGTCGATCCGGCCACCCGTCAGCTGCCGATCTCGCTCGTGATCGACCCGCCCGACGATCTCGCCCTGATGCAGGAGGAGATCTTTGGCCCCGTACTTCCGATCAGGGCCTACGACACGCTCGACGAGGCCATCGACCACGTGAACGCGGGCGAGCGGCCATTGGCGCTCTATGTGTTCGCCAAGGACGACGCTGTGGCCGGTGAGGTGCTGCGCCGCACGACATCTGGGGGCGCGTGCGTGAACTGCGCCGCTGTCCACGGCGCGCTGCCGTCGCTGCCATTCGGCGGGATCGGCCAGAGCGGCTCGGGCCGCCATCACGGAGTCGAGGGCTTCCGCGAGTTCTCCAATCCCCGCGGCGTGTTCATCCGCGGCGAGGGGGATCTGATCGAGGCTTTCGCGCCCCCGTACGGACCGACGGCCCAGGCAATCGCCGACGCGGCCTTCGGCGGCGCGACCTGACGCCACTCCACCCCAGATGGCCACGCATCGCCCCGTCGTAGGACATGCCCTAGCGCTGCGGGGTCGGCGCGGCGAGACGGACGAGCTCGACCAGCTGGTCGAGGCCGTCGGCGCGGGTGAGAGCCGGGCGCTGGTTGTCCGTGGCGAGCCGGGCGTGGGCAAGACGGCGCTGTTGGAGTACGCAGTCGAGCGGGCGTCGGGGTTCCGCGTCGCGCGAGCGGCTGGTGTCCAGTCGGAGATGGAGCTCGCGTTCGCCGGCTTGCATCAGCTGTTGGCGCCGATGCTTGATCGCGTCGAGCGTCTGCCCGCGCCGCAGCGTGACGCCCTGCGGACGGCGTTCGGCCTCAGTCACGGGTCGCCCCCGGACGCGTTCCTCGTCGCCCTGGCTGTCCTGAGCCTGCTCTCCGACGCGGCCGAGGAGCAGCCGCTGCTCTGCATCGTGGACGACGAGCAGTGGCTCGATCGCGCCTCGGCGCAGGTGCTCGCATTCACCGCGCGCCGCCTGGAGGCAGAGTCGGTCGGTCTCGTGTTCGCGGCGCGCGTCCCGAGCGATGCGGTGGCGGGACTGCCGGAGCTGGTGGTCGAGGGTTTGCGCGAGGACGATGCTCGCGCCCTGCTTGAGTCAGTGCTCACCGGGCCCCTGGATGCGCGGGTTCGAGACCAGATCGTGAGTGAGACGCGCGGCAACCCACTGGCGCTGCTCGAGCTGGTGCGGGGGTTGACGCCGGCGGAGCTCGCTGGAGGGTTTGGACTTCCGGGCGGGGTGCTGCTCTCGGGGCGGATCGAGGGAAGCTTTCGGCGGCGGCTCGACGCGCTTCCGGCTGAGGCGCGGCGCCTGATGCTGATCGCGGCCGCGGATCCCGTCGGCGAACCGCTGCTGGTCTGGCGGGCGGCCGAGCGGCTTGGAATCCCGGCTCAGGCGGCGACCGCGGCGGCCGAGTCAGGTCTGCTCGAGTTCGGAGCCCGGGTGCGGTTTCGTCATCCGCTGGTGCGCTCGGCTGCCTACCGGTCGGCGTCGCTCGAGGAGCGACAGGATGTGCACCGCGCGCTGGGCGAGGTCACTGATCCACAGAGCGATCCCGACCGGCGCGCATGGCATCGCGCACAGGCGACAACGGGGCCCGACGAGCACGTCGCCCAGGAGCTCGAGGGCGCCGCCGGCCGAGCGCAGGCGCGCGGCGGCCTGGCCGCCGCGGCCGCGTTCCTCGAACGCGCCGCGATGCTCACACCCGACCCGGCTCGCCGGGTGCAGCGTCTGCTCGCGGCTGCCAGGACCAAGCGCGACGCCGGTGAGCTCGACGCGGCACTCGGGCTGCTGGTTGCGATCGAGGCCGTTCCGCTTGACGCGCTGCAGACCGCCGAGCTGGAGCACCTGCGCGGTCAGATCGCGCTGGAGCAACGACGCGGCGACGACGCCGCTCGGCTCCTCGTCAGTGCGGCCGGTCGCTTCGCGCCGCTCGACGCCGAGTTGGCCCGCGAGACGCATCTCGAGGCGCTCGGCGCCGCGACCGCCGGTGACCTGAGAATCCCCGGTGGCGTGGTGGAGGCGGCCGTCGCCGCGCGCGCAGCGCCCGCGGCTCCCGGGCCGCCCCGGGCGGTCGACATCCTGCTCGACGGACTGGCGATCCGGCTGACCGATGGATACGCAGCCGCCGCGCCGACACTGACCCGAGCACTCGAGATGCTCCTCGCCCTGAATCTGGCCGACCAGGAAGTCGGCCGCCGCCGGCTCTGGCTCACCGGCGGCAGGGCCAGCGCGATCGTCGCCCTCGAGCTTTGGGACGCCGAGTCCTGGCATCTCCTGGCCACGCGCCAGGCACAGTTCGCTCGCGACACGGGTGCGCTCGTGCAATTGCAGTTCGCGCTCAACTTCCTCGCCGCCAGCCACCTTCTCGCCGGCGAGTTGACGACGGCCGGCCTGATGCTCGAGGAAGATCGCCTGATCGGCGAGCTGACCAGGAACCCGCCGCTGCGGAACAGCGCGCCCGAGATGGGGCTCGCGGCCTGGCAGGGCGATGAGGCGCGGGCGTCTCAACTGATCGAGACGACCTTGCGAGAGGCGACCGAACCTCGTCTTGGCAGGTCCGTCAACTACGCCAACTACGCGAGCGCGGTGCTCAACAACGGCCTCGGCCGCCACGACGCCGCGCTCGATGCCGCGCGGCAAGCGTTCGAGCGCGATCAGGTGGGGTTCGGGCCGTTCGCCGTGCCCGAGCTGGCCGAAGCGGCGTCCAGGACCGGCGAGGCGGTGCTGGTGAGGGCCGCACTGGCGTGGCTGTCTGATCGCACGCGTGTGACGCACTCCGATTGGGCGCTGGGGATCGAGGCCCGCGTCCGCGCGTTTCTGAGCCAGGATGAGGCAGCGGAGGGTCTGTATCGGGAGTCGATCGCGCGCCTCGGCCGGACCCGGGTGCGGGTGGAGCTCGCCCGCGCGCAACTGCTCTACGGGGAATGGCTGCGGCGCGAGAACAGGCGCGTTGACGCGCGCGAGCAGCTGGGCGCCGCGCATGAGATGCTCGCGTCGATGGGTGTCCAGGCGTTCGCCGAGCGGGCGAGGCGTGAGCTGCTCGCGACGGGACAGACGGTCCGCAAGCGCACTGTGGAGACGCGCGATGAGCTCACCGCCCAGGAGGCTCAGATCGCGCGGCTCGCTCGTGACGGGCTCTCAAACCCGGAGATCGGCACGCGGCTGTTCATCAGCCCCCGCACGGTCAAGTACCACCTCCGCAAGGTCTTCATCAAGCTCGGGATCAGCTCGCGCAGCGAGCTCGACCGTGTCCTGCCCGGGGACCCGAGCACCCCCCCGCCGCTCTAGCCATGATGGACACCGCAACGCAAAGCAGCGAAAGTCGCAGTATGCAGTCGTCGCAGCTAGACGTTCTGAACCAGATGGCAATGGAGCTTCCCCGGTGAGCACGGTCCCCAAAGCCAGGCCGACGCGCGTGTCGCACGTGGAAGCGGCTGAGATCCTGGCGGACCGCGACCCGGTTCTCGCCGCCTTGATCGCGGCGGCAGGCCCGATTCGCATCGGCCGCCGCGGCACGGCGTCGCATTTCGCCGCGCTGGTCGAAGCGATCGTCTACCAGCAGCTCGCCGGTGCTGCGGCGAAGGCAATCCACGGTCGTCTGGTCGCCGCGCTCGACGAGGAAGTGGAGCCCGAAGCGTTGCTGGCGCTATCAGACGAGACGCTCCGAGCCGTGGGGCTGTCCGGCAACAAGGCTCGCTCGCTGCGCGACCTCGCGACCAAGGTGCTCGACGGAACGGTCGTCTTGTCCCCGCGTGGCCTATCCCGCCAATCGGATGAGAAGGTGATCGCCAGCCTCTCGACGGTGCGCGGCATCGGACCTTGGACGGCCCAGATGTTCCTCATGTTTCGGCTCCGGCGCCTTGACGTCTGGCCGGTCGGCGACTTCGGGGTACGCCAGGGCTACGGCCTCGCGTGGAAGATCCCAATGCCGACCGCACGCGAGCTCGAGCCGCTCGGTGAGCCCTACCGGCCCTACCGCACGATCGTCGCCTGGTACTGCTGGCGCGCCGTCGAGCTCTATGGGGGCGCCACGGACAGCGCGCTCACCCGCTAGCGCAGCGCCTGCTCGCTAGGCGGCCGACCAGCTCGCGACTGGCCACAGGCGCTGTCCCCTGGCGGATGCGAGCGCGGTTCGCGCGAACAAGACTCGCCGTGATGCACTCGTCCCACAAACACGACCTCGAGCGCTAGAGGCCACATTTTGGGCATCTGGTCGACCACCCCGATGGAGACGCAATTCCGGACCATAGATGGGCTGTCCATCCGCTTCGCCGAGGGCGGGGAGGGCGACGATCAGGCGCTCTTGCTGAGCCCGTGGCCGGAGAGCCTGTTCGCCTTCGAGGCAACGTGGGCTCGGCTCGCCGAGCACGCGCATCTCGTCGCCATCGACTTGCCCGGGTTCGGCCACTCCCAGCGTCGCGACGCGCTGCTCTGCCCTCGGGCGATGGGCGAGTTCGTCATTCGCGCCGCGGACGCATTCGGACTCGAGCGCCCGCACGTGATCGGCCCCGACATCGGCACCGGGGCCTCGCTCTTCGCCGCGGCCTCGCATCCGCGCCGGTTGCGTAGCCTGGTGGTTGGGAGCGGTGGCACGGCGTTTCCACTCCAGCTGGGTGGGGTGCTGAATGACTGGGTCCAAGCCCCCGACCTCGAGCCATACCGCAGCGCTGACCCACGACAGATCGTCGCAGGCGCACTCACCTATATCGAGCGGTACGCGCTTCCCGACTTCGTCCGCGAGGACTACCTCGCCTCCTATGATGGCGACCGCTTCGTCGAGTCGATGCGCTACGTGCGCACATACCCGACCGAACTTCCGGTCCTGCGCGATCTGCTGGCGGAGATCCAGATGCCGGTGCAGATCATCGCGGGCGCGAGAGACCCGGCGGTGCCCCCCGTCAACGCCGCGTTTCTCCATGAGCGGCTGCCCAGGAGCAAGCTCGACATCCTCGACGCGGGGCACTTCACGTGGGAGGACGACGCAGAGCAGTACGCGGCACTCGTCGCGAGCTGGTGGAGCGGCGGGTACGCGACAGCCGGATCTACACCACCCCTCACACCTTTGCCGCAAGAAGACCGCGCCAGCCAACCAAATCGCTGAGGAGCCGTGATGTCCAACCCCGAGATCATGTCGTTCTGGAACGCGATCTTCCCCGGCCAGATTCCCGAGCACCCGATCCTGCCCGACCCCCTAGACGGCGACGTGATCGACCTGGAGGGCAACGAGCTGCGCATCATCGACGTCGGCCAGGCCGACACCGCCCCCTCCACGATCGTCCATGTCCCGAGCCTGGATGCCGTGATCTCCGGCGACGTCGCCTACAACGGCACACACCAATGGCTGGCAGAAACCGACCACGAGAAGCGAATGCGGTGGATCGCGAGCGTCGAGCAGATCGAGGAGCTCAATCCGAAGATCGTCGTCGCGGCCACAAGCGTCCGGAAGCGCGCGACGACGACCCGGCAGCCATCCTGGGCAGCACCAAGACTTACATCCGCGACTTCAACCGGTCGCTTGCCGAGAGCGACTCTGCCCAGGAGCTGGTCGACAAGATGATGGTCCTCCACGGGGATCTCGGAAACCCGTACACGCTATGGACGGCAGCACA
>JAOPZM010000206.1 GCA_025964115.1 Solirubrobacterales bacterium | reverse complement strand
AGCTCGAGCAGCTCGCGGCCGCCGGGACGCCTGCCGAGCGCCTCGATGACCGCGGCGCCTTGTGTGGCAGCATCCGCGGCGGCCTTCCCGCTCACATCGATCTCGCTCTCATCCGTCGAGGCGCACGGGGATCCCCGCGGCCGCGAGATGGGCCTTGGCCTCGGCGATCGTGTGGCGGCCATAGTGGAAGATCGAGGCGCACAGGACCGCGTCGGCCCCCGCGTTCAGGGCGTCGGTCAGGTGCTCGAGCTCACCGGCGCCGCCGGAGGCGATCACCGGCACGCTGACGGCCTCGCTCACCGCGCGCGTCAGGGCGAGGTCATAGCCGTCGCTCGTGCCGTCGCGGTCCATGCTCGTCAGCAATATCTCCCCCGCCCCGCGCTCCACGCCCTCGCGTGCCCATGACACGACGTCGTGCCCGGTCGGCGTGCGACCGCCGGCCAGATAGGCCTCCCAGCCCGCGCTCTCGCCGTCAGCGGCCTGCGGGTTGGCCTTCGCGTCGATCGCGAGCACCACGCACTGCGACCCGAAGACCTCCGCCAGCTCGTTGATCAGCTGGGGGCGTTGCAGCGCCGCGGAGTTGACCGAAACCTTGTCGGCCCCCGCGTCGAGCACGACCTGGGCGTCGGCGACCGAGCGGATCCCGCCGCCGATCGTGAACGGCACGAAGACATCGTCGGCGGTGCTGCGTGCGAGCTTCGCGATCGTCTCGCGCCGTTCGTGCGTCGCGGTGATGTCGAGGAACACGAGCTCGTCGGCGCCCTCGCGGTCGTAGTGGGCCGCCAGCTCGACCGGATCGCCGGCGTCGCGGATGTCGAGGAATTCGACGCCCTTGACGACGCGTCCCGCGTCGACGTCCAGGCAGGGGATGACCCGCTTGAAATGCATCCGCCCACCGTAGCTAGCCGGCGAGGGCCTCGTGAGCCTCCGCGATCGTGAAGCGCCCCTCATAGAGGGCCTTGCCGACGATCACCCCGGCGAGATTCTCCAGGTGCGCTTCCCTGCGGAGCCTCGCGAGATGCCTGAGGTCCTCGATGTCTCCGATCCCCCCCGAGTAGACGAGATGGCCATGTTCGGCGGCCTTCGCGACCCAGATCAGGTCTTCGAAGTTCAGGCCCCCGAGCATGCCGTCGCGATCGACGTTCGTGTAGGCGAGCTCCTGCACCCCCTGCCGTATGAGCGTGGCGAACACCTCCCTGACGCCGATGCCGGCTGCCTTCGTCCAGCCCTCGATCGACACCTCGCCGCCCCGCACGTCGACCGAGACGACGATGCGCTCCGGCCCATGCGCCTCGAGCGCACGCTCGAGCAGGGCCGCGTCGGTGAACGCAGCGGTGCCGAGGATCACGCGCTCGGCCCCGGCGCCGAGCGCCTGCTCGAGCGCCTCGAGCGAGCGCAGGCCGCCGCCGTATTGCACCGGCACGCCGAGCGAGGCGATCCGTCGCAGCTGACCGAGGTTCACCGGCTGTCCGCTCTTCGCCCCGTCGAGGTCGACCACATGCAGAAAGCGTGCTCCACCTTCGACCCAGCTCCGCGCGGCCGACAGCGGGTCCTCGTCGTAGACCGTCTTCGCCTCGAAGTCGCCCTTGACCAGGCGCACGGCGCTGCCGCCGAGTATGTCGATGGCCGGGTAGAGCCTCACTGGGCGACAGGGGCTCGGGCCTCGACGCAGATGCTTGCGAAGTTGCCGAGCAGCCGCAGGCCTGCCGCGGAGGACTTCTCGGGGTGGAACTGCACGCCGTAGAAGCTGCCGCTCTCGACCGCCGTCGCGAAGGGTGCTCCGTACTCGGCCGTCCCGAGCACGTCGCCGGGGCGGGCGGGGATCGGCGCGAAGGAGTGCACGTGGTAGAAGGCGCAGCGTGGCGGGAGCCCGGCCACCAGCGCCGATCCCGGGTTCGTGAAGCGCACCTCGTTCCAGCCGATGTGCGGAAGCTTCAGCGAGCCGACCTGCAGCGGGCGAACCTCGCCGGCGAGTATGGCGAGGCCGTCGCTGCCTCCCTGCTCGCTTGAGTGCTCGAACGCGAGCTGCATGCCGAGGCAGATGCCCATCACGGGAGTGCCCGCCGCCACGCGCTCGCGCAGCAGGTCGTCCAGGCCCAGCTCGCGCAGCCGCTCCATCGCGCGCGGGAAGGCGCCCACGCCGGGGACCACGAGCCCGCAGGCGCCCCGCAGCCGCGCCGGATCGCTGGTGACCGTGACGCTCGCGCCGACGTGCTCGAGCGCCTTCTCCACCGAGCGGCGGTTGCCCATGCCGTAGTCGACGATGGCGATCTCCACGGGATCCTCGATCAGCGGCGTCATGCCGTGAGTGTGCCCTTCGTGCTCGGCACGCCGGTCTCGGTCGGGTCGATCGCCGCGGCCTCGCGCAGCGCGCGGGCGAAAGCCTTGAACGCCGCCTCGATCATGTGGTGGGCGTTGGTGCCGGCTTCTACGCGAAGGTGCAGCGTGAGCTTCGCGGCGTTGGCCAGCGCGCGGAAGAACTCCTCCGTCAGCTCGTGCTCGAAGCCACCCGTCGAGCCCGGCGGAAGCTCCGCCTCGAACAGCGTGAAGGGGCGTCCGGAGATGTCGATCGCGCAGCTCGCCCGCGCCTCGTCCATGGGGATGGTCGCCGAGCCGTAGCGTGCGATGCCGGTCCGCTCGCCAAGCGCCGAGTCGAGCGCCTGGCCGAGCACGATCGCCGTGTCCTCGGCCGTGTGGTGGGCACCCGTCTGGAGATCGCCGGTGACCTTCAGCTCCAGGTCCATGCGCCCGTGGCGGGCCAGCAGGTCGAGCATGTGGTCGAGGAAGCCCACGCCCGTCTCGCGGGCGCCGGCGCCCGTCCCTTCGAGGGTCAGCACGAGACGGACGTCCGTCTCGCCGGTCCTGCGTTCGATCGTAGCCGAGCGGGTCATTGGGCTGGATTCTCCCGTACGCGGGCCTCCATCGACTCGGCGTGCACCTCGAAGCCCTCCGCGCGTGCGATCGGCGCGCCCGCCGCCGCGAGCTTTGCGGCGCCCCCCTGGACGCGCACCTCGGCCATCCTGCGGCGGAAGTGCCGCGGCGAGAGCATCGAGGCGAAGCGGGCCGAGCCGCCGGTGGGGAGCACGTGGTTGGAGCCGGCCACGTAGTCGCCGAAGGCCGTGGCGCTGTTCACGCCGACGAACACGCAGCCGGCGGCGCGGATCAGCGGAGCGAGGCCCTCCATCTCCGCTCCGATCAGCTCCAGGTGCTCGGGCGCGAAGGTGTTCGCGAGCTCGAGCGCCTCACGGGCGTCGGCGACCTGCACGATCGCGAACGCGGCCTCGCCCACGGTGGGGCGCTCCACGACGAGGTCCTCGAGCATCTCGGCCAGCCCGTCGGCGACGGACGCCGCGGGGGTTGCCGCGACGACGAGGCTCCCCTCCCCGTGCTCCCCTTGGGCGAGCATGTCGAGCGCGGCCAGGCGCAGATCGCTGTCCTGCGCATCCCTGGCAAGGAGGACGAGCAGGTCGCTCGGCCCCGCGAACCCGTCGATGCCCACCGCGGCCGACAGCTGCCGCTTGGCCTCCTGCACGTAGAGGTTGCCCGGGCCGACGACGACGTCAACCCGCTCGACGCTCTCGGTGCCGCATGCGAGCGCGGCTATCGCCTGGGCGCCCCCCATGCGATACACGCGCTCGACGCCGCAGAGACGGCAGGTGCCGAGGATCACCGGGTCGATCTCACCGTCGGGCCCGGGTGGCGCGCAGACGGACACGTCGAGCACGCCGGCCGCGCGCGCGGTCACGACGCCCATCACGACGGTGCTCGCGTATGGCGCGCGCCCGCCCGGGACGTAGACGCCGGCGGAGCCGACGGGCACCTCGCGCAGGACGATCCGCTGGCGCTGGGAGAGCTCGACGCCGATGTCCTCGTTGACGCCCGCCTGCGCTACGAAGGCGACGTTCTTGATGGCTACCTGCAGCCCGGCGACGAGCTCGAGCGGCAGCTGCCTGATCGCGTCGTCGAGCTCCTCCTCGCGGACGAGCAGCGGCGCCGGCTCGCCGCCCGCGGTGTCGAAGCGGCGGGTGTAGTCGAGGATCGCTGCGTCGCCCTCGGCGCGCACGCGCGCGACGATCTCCCGGACGGCGTCCTCCACGGAGGCGGGCTGGGGTATCAGCGTGCGCAGGTAGGCGCTCGTCGCCTCGGGCCCTCCGCGGCGCGCGAGATCACCGGGATCGACGCGGGTGAGCTGCATCTCAGCCCAGGCGTGCGGCCGGCAGGGCGCGCAGCTGCTCCAGGAAATCGTCGATCGGAGCCGCCTTCAGCTTGTGCGCCACCGGGTTGGCGATCAGCCTCGCGGTGCACACGACGATCTCCTCGCGGACGACGAGGTTGTTCTCGGCGAGGGTCGTCCCCGTCGCGGTGAGGTCGACGATCGCCTCCACGACCCCCGTCAGCGGCGCTAGCTCGACCGATCCCTTCACCTCGACGATCTCGGCCTGCCGGCCGGTCTCCTCGAGGTGGCGCGCGGCGATTCGCGGATACTTGGTGGCGACGCGCATCACTCCCAGGCGTCGCAGCGCCTCGAGCGCCGGGTCGGGGCCCGCCTTGCTGGCGAGGACCATCGTGCAGCGCCCGTAGCCGAGGTCGAGGAGCTCGTAGACCGCGCGGCCACCCTCGCCGGGACTCTGGGCGGTCTGCTCGAGCAGCACGTCCTTTCCGGTCACGCCGAGGTCGGCCGCGCCGGCCTCGACGTAGGTGGGGACGTCGGAGGGGCGCATGGTGATCACGCCGATGTCCTCGAAGAGCAGCTTCCGGTCGTTGGAGCGCAGCTCCTCGGTATCGAGCCCGAGAGCGGAGAGCAGCTCGACGGTGTCCTCGAAGAGCGCGCCGCGCGGCACCGCGATCGTCAGGCCGTTGGTGGCGCTCATCTGGAGGGCCCGCTCCTCACGGGCGTTTGCCCGGCGGCGGCTGCGCCTCCGTCGCTCCAGGGCCCCCTATCGCTCGAGCGGGCGAGCAGCGCGCCCGTCCCGCGCTCCTCGCCTGCCAGGGCGATGTGCAGGCGGTCCACGCCGAGAGCGAAGCCGACAGCGGGCAGGGAGCGCCCGAAGCGCCCCAGGAGCTCGTCGTAGCGGCCGCCACCGCCGATCGGCGCGCCGAGAGCCGGGTCGTAGACTTCGAAGACGGCGCCCGTGTAGTAGCCGATGTTGCGGACCAGGCCGAGGTCGAAGATCACCCGGTCGGCCACGGCCGGCTCGAGCAGCTCGTGAACGCGGCGCAGGCCGGTCACCGCGTCATGCGCGGGGACGGGCATCTCGGCGAGCACGTCCGGGCCGCCGCGACGCTGGGGCACTTCGAGCAGGAGCTCGCTCGCCTCGCCGGAGATCCCGGCCTCTGCGAGTGTCTGCTCCAGGCCGACGAAGTCGCGCAGGACGAGTGCTTCGAGGAGTCCCTTGCGCGCCTCGTCGCGGACCTGCAGGCTGGCCATCAGGGCCGGGAAGATGGACGCGTCGCCGAGGCCGACGCGGTAGTCCTTCAGGCCGACCGCGTCGAGCGAGTGGCAGAGCACGGTCAGCGACTCGGCGGTCCCCTCGGGGGCCGGGGAGCCGATCAGCTCGATTCCGGCCTGCAGGAGCTCGCGCGGCTGCCCCCGCTGGGGACGCACGCCGCGATAGCAGTGGGCGAAGTAGCAGAAGCGCATCGGCGGGTCGCTTGAGGCGTAGCGGGTGGCGACGACGCGGGCGATCGGCACGGTCATGTCCGAGCGCAGGGCCAGCACGGCGCCCGACTCGTCGAACACGCGGTAGGCGGGCTGGGCTTCGGCCATGTCGGCGCGGCCCAGTACCGACTCGTACTCGAGCGCCGGCGTGTAGATCTCGCCGTAGCCGTGGCGCTCGAAGACGCGGCGCAGCGCGTCGGTGATCGCGCGCACCTCACGCGTCTCTTCTGGAAGCACGTCACGCGTGCCGCTGGGGATCGGGTGGATCATTACGACCCCGAGGTTACGCGTGAACGGGCTCCGTGGCCACGCGCTCGATGCGAGCGCCGAGCTCGCGCAGGCGCTCGTCGATGCGCTCATAGCCACGGTCTATCTGACGGATGTTGCCGATCTCGCTGCGTCCTTCGGCGCACAGCGCCGCCAGCAGCATGGCCATGCCCGCGCGGATGTCGGGCGACTCGACGCGCTCGCCGCGCAGCCGGCGCGGGCCGGTGACGATCGCCCTGTGCGGGTCGCACATGACGATGTCGGCTCCCATCAGGATCAGCTTGTCCGTGAAGATCAGGCGGTTCTCGAACATCCACTCGTGAACGAGGATCGAACCCTCGGACTGGGTGGCGAGGGCGACGGCTATCGAGGTGAGGTCGGCGGGAAAGGCCGGCCAGGGGCCGTCCTGCACCTTGCTCTTGTACTCGCCGACGTCGGCCTGGGCCACGAGCCTCTGCCCGCCCGGAACGAGCACGTCATTGCCCTGCAGCTCGGAGCGCAGGCCTATGCGTTCGAGGACGAGGCGGATCATGCGCAGGTCGCCCGGAACGGTGTCCTTGATGCGCAGCTCTCCCCCGGTCACCCCCGCCAGCGCCATGAAGCTCCCGATCTCGATGTGGTCGGGGGCGATCTCGTGCGCGCAGCCGTGCAGCCGCTCAGCTCCGTTGACGGTGATCAGGTTCGAGCCGATGCCCTGGATGTCGGCGCCCATCTTCACGAGCATGCGCGCGAGGTCCTGAACGTGGGGCTCGCATGCGGCGTTGCCGATCACGGTCGTGCCGGGCGTGAGCGCGGCGGCCATCAGCGCGTTCTCGGTCGCCATCACCGATGGCTCGTCCATGAAGACGTCTGTCGGTCGCAGGCCACGGGGCGCGGTGAGGACGATCTCCCGGCCGCAGTCGGTGATGGCGCCCATGGCG
>JAOPZM010000179.1 GCA_025964115.1 Solirubrobacterales bacterium | reverse complement strand
GACCGGGCCAAAAAGGCCGAAACGCAGTGATCGAGAGCAAACGCACACTTCGCTCAAACGAAAGAACCCCTGCGGTTGCAGGGGTTCTCCGAGTGGAGCTAGGGGGACTCGAACCCCCGACCTCCTGGGTGCGATCCAGGCGCTCTCCCAGCTGAGCTATAGCCCCACGCGCGTGCGTCGGCCGTCATGCGCACGGACAGCGAAGTGTAGTCGTATGCGACCGGGTCGAGCGCAGTATGGTTTGGCGGCGCAATGGGATTGCTCGAAGACGCCATCCGCGAACACCTGGAGCTCAAGCGCCTCCGGGGTGCAGATCCGACAGAGGTCGCGCGAGAGCAGCATGAGGCCCTCGACCCACTGGCCGGACAGGAGCCGACGGCGCTGGGCGATGCCCGCGGGCACGCCGGCGAGGGGCAGACGGACGCCGAGGGTGACACGCTTGACGGGGACGCACCTACCACGGCTGATCGTCTTGACGATGCGCCGGAGGTGCCCGTCGCAGGCGACTTCTCGCACACCGCCCAGGAGACGGCTGAGCTCGACATGCAGGAGGTCCTGGCGAACGAGCCCTCGGCCGTCGGCGAGAACACCGCCCTGGCCGATTCGGAGCTCGCCGAGGGTGGCGAAACACCGGAGCCCGAGGATGAGTCACTGGAGTGGGAGGTGCCGGCAAGGCCATCTCATGACCCCGTGTCAGACCCCGAGCTGCAAGACGGCGAGAGCAGGGACGCGGCTTCACCGGCGTCAGACGAGCGTCAGCCTCTGCGGGAGTCCGCCGATGACCTGGAGGGCGGACAGCATCCCGGCGCTCAAGACGACGCCTCTCGGCAGGGTCGGCTGTCGATCTAAGCTGCGCCGGTCCCCGGCGTGATGGCCGGCCCTGAGGCTCGATCGACGCGGCGCCCCGCGGGATCGTTGTGAATTCATGTTTGCAGCTCCGGATTGAGGGGTACACCGGTCGATGACAGATTCTGCGCACCCCTCTCGCAGGTTCTGTGAGTAGAGGGTCCGCCATCCAAGCCTTCAACCTCCTCGAAGGACGGGCGGCGGCCCATAGGCAAACGGCGCGCTCTGCTCTCCGTCGGAGCGCGCCGTTTGCGCATTTAAAACCTCAGTTGTGATCGAGCGCGTCGACAGCTGGATAGGTCAGGGCGTCGAGGGCGCTATCCGCAAGCGTCATCGCCGCCGGCTGGCCCGCGCGGGCAGGCTCACACAGTTCGACCCGCTCGAGGACAGAAAGCTCTGGTGCGCCGGCGATCCGCCCCCGCGCGACGGGTGCGAGGTAGAGGTGCTGATCGACGGTGCGCAGGCGCTACCCAGGATCGCCGAGGCGCTGGGGGGCGCACGCTCGCACGTGCATATCGCGGGATGGCACGTCACCCCGGAGTTCGGCCTGACCCGCGACAGGCATGCCGTTCGTCTGCGCGATCTGCTGGGTGAGCTGGCGGAGCGGGTCGACGTGAGGGTCCTGCTCTGGGCAGGCGCCCCCCTGCCGGTGTTCAAGCCTGCCCGCCGAGCGGTGCGTCGGGTGCGCGAGGAGCTCACCCGTGGCACGCGCGTGAGCTGCGCGCTCGACTCGCACGAGCGCCCGATGCACTGTCACCACGAGAAGCTCGTGATCGTGGACGACGAGGTCGCGTTCGTCGGAGGGATCGACCTGACGTCCTTCGGAGGCGACCGCTTCGACTCGAGCGAGCACCCGCTCCTCTGCCGACTGGGGTGGCACGATGGGCTGACGCGGGTGCGCGGACCGATCGTGGCGGACATCGCCGGGCATTTTGCCTCCCGGTGGCGGGCGGTGACGGGCGAGGACGTCCGAGCGCCCCTGCCGCCGCCTGAGTGCGGCGAGACGAAGCTGCAGGTGGTCCGCACGGTGCCCGAGAAGATCTACGACTTCCTGCCTCAGGGAGACTTCCGCATCCTCGAGGCCTACACCCGGGCGCTGCGCTCGGCACGAAAGCTCGTCTACCTCGAGAGCCAGTTCCTATGGTCCTCCCAGGTCGTCGACATCCTCGCGGACAAGCTGCGCCGGCCTCCCAGCGAGGACTTCCGGGTGGTCGTGATGCTCCCGGCGAGGCCGAACGACGGGGCGGACACGACCCGCGGACAGCTCGGAGTTCTCGCCGATGCGGACGGTGACGGCGGTCGGTTCCTCGCCACCACGATCTCATCTCGCACCGGTGCCCTCACGGGACCGCTGTACGTGCACGCAAAGATCGGGATCGTCGACGATGCGTGGCTCACGATCGGGTCGGCGAACCTCAACGAACACTCGCTGTTCAACGACTCGGAGATGAACATCGTCAGCTGCGACCCCGATCTCGCCCGCGAGACCCGCCTTCGGCTCTGGTCCGAGCACCTCGAGCGTCCAATCGAGCAGGTCTCCGGCGAGCCCGCTCACGTCGTCGATGAGCTCTGGCGTCCGATCGCCGCCGAACAGCTCGAGCGCAGGCGGCGGGGCGACGCGGCGACTCACCGCCTGCAGGGGCTACCCGGAGTGTCGCGCCGCTCGATGGCCTTGCTGGGACCAGTTCAGGGGTTGGTCGTGGATGGCTAGGTTCGGGCTCGGTCCTCGATCGTCGCACCGGCGGCCCTTGACGGGCACGTAGCTGTGGCGGCCACTTGGGGGGAGTAGTGTCGCTCGAAACATATGAGGAGAGGACTCGAAATGGCTGTCGGCATAAGACTCAAGTTCAACGGAGGAACGCAGGAGAACTACGACGCAGCTCACGGGGTCATGGAGATAGACACGAACCCGCCCGAGGGGATGATCGTCCACTCGGCCGGCCCGGTCGACGGCGGGTGGGGCGTGATCGACTTCTGGGAGTCCCGCGAGGCCTTCGATGCCTTCGTTGGGGAGCGCCTCATGCCGCGCCTGCAAGGTCTCGGCGATCGAGGCTTCCCGAGCCCACCCGACGTGAAGGAGTTCTCGGTTCACAACCTTCAGACCGCGTAGGTCTGGCGGCGCACGCCGCGCAGCTCCGCACGACGAGCGGGCCCCGTCAAGGCCGCAGCGGCACAGCAGCGATTCGATCTCCTCGGCGGCCCGCGGGGATGACTGTCTCCACCAGGCCGGTGACGACGTCGTAGACGTGCCCGGACACGGTGACGCGCGGGGCGATCGCGGGTGCGGAGTGGAGGCGCTCGACGTCGCGGGTGACAGTCCCCGCCGGGTCGAGGACGGCGTGCTCGAGCAGGGTCGACTCGTCGGCGCCGATCCGCTCGGCGTAGCGACGGCGGAAGGTGTCGTCGGCGAGCGCGCCTGTTCCACACTGCGTGTGGTGGATCACGGCGACCTCGAACAGCGGGCCGTCGGGCAGGACGCTCTCGGCGAGCTGGCCGATGAAGGCGACATCGTTGATCACCTCCGGGGTGACCCGGCCGCCGACGTTGCGGACGACCATCGCGTCACCGAGGCCTAGGCCGAGGAAGTGCGCGGGGTCGACGCGCGGATCGAGGCACGTGATCACGAACAGACGCAGCTTGGGGAAGACGACCGCTCCCTGGTGGCCGCCCGCGGCGGCGAAGACGCGGTTGCGCTGAAGCGCGGAATCGATGTTGGACGCGTTGGACTTGCCGCGGCTGGCCAGCTCGAACCCACTGGCCAGGCCCACCCCCGAGCGGGGAGCGGTAATGCGCGGGGTGAGTCGCCGGTTGCTCATGGTGTCCTGTCTCCTCTCGTTTGAGGGTGGGGTCAGCTGCGTGCCCGGGCTGTGGCGGGCGAGCCGGGTGCTCGCACCTCTATGTCGTCGCCGCTGGTCGTCGGGTGGGCGGGCAGCAGCGCCAGCGCCATCGCGCCGCCCGCTGCGGCGACGCCCGCGGCGAGGTAGTTGGCGGCGCTGAAGCCGTGGAAGAATGCCGAGTTGGCGGCGTTATGGATGGCCGACGCGAGCACCGGATGGTCGGCCTGGTCCAGCCTCCCAGCGACCGTGAGCGCGGCACCCACGGATGCGTGCGCGGCCTGATCGATGGTGGCCGGCAACCTAGCGGGGAGTGCGCTCGTGAGCCGGCTTGCATACAGCGAGGCGTACACACTGCCGATCACGGCGACGCCGAGTGTCCCGCCCAGCAGCCGCGTGGCGTCGTTGACCGCCGACCCGACGCCGGCCTTCGCCTTCGGCACCACGCCCATGATCGCCTCGGTCGCCGGCGCGCTGGTGAGGCCCATCCCTGTCCCGAGAACGACCATCTGGGCGGCGATCGTCCCGTAGCCGGTTGTGGCTGATGAGGTCGAAACCCACAGGTAGAACGCGGCCATCGAGAACAGCCCGGAGGCAACGATCAGCTTCGTCCCGAGCCGCACGGCGAGCTTGGCGCCGACGATCGAGGAGATCGCGACGAACGACGCGACGGGCAGCAGGCGCACGCCCGTTGACAGCGGGCCGTAGCCCTTTACGAACTGGAACAGCTGTGTGACCAGGAAGATGAACCCGGACAGCGCGAAGAACGAGATCGCAACAGAGGCGCTCGCGGCCGTGAACCGCGGGTTGCGGAACAAGCTCACGTCGAGCATCGGCTGCTCCGTCCGCCGCTCCCAGGCCACGAACGCCGCCACCAGTACCGCGGTCACCGCGAAGCTGCCGATCGTCCGCGTGCTTCCCCAACCGTGGTTCGGGGCCTCGATGATCGTGTAGACGAGCAGGGCAACCATCGCGGTCGACAGCGCGAACCCTGCGCGGTCGGTCCGGGGCGCGTCCGGGTCTCGCGAGGTCGGTACGTAGCGGGCGGCCAGGACACCGGCGATCCCGGCAATCGGCGCCATCGCGAAGAAGATGCTGCGCCAGTCGGACACCTCGAGCAGCCAGCCGCCGACGATCGGCCCGAGCGCGATCGCCGCGCCCGTGATCGCGCTCCACAGGCCGATCGCCCGGGCGCGCTCGCCGCGTTCGGTGAACACATTTGCAATCAGCGACAGCGTCGAGGGGAACACCATCGCCGAACCGACGCCCATTACCGCACGCGCGGCGATCAGCTGGCCGGGACTGTCCATCAGCCCGCCCGCCAGGCTCGCCACGCCGAACACCGCCAGGCCGGAGAGCAGCATCCCCTTGCGTCCGAACCGGTCAGACAGGCTGCCCGCGGCCAGCACCGATCCTGCGAACAGCAAGTTGTACGCGTCCACGATCCATTGCAGCTGCGTGTTCGATGCGTGTAGCTGACGCACGAGCGACGGCAGCGCGACGTTGACGATCGTCGTGTCGAGGTTGATCACAAACGCCGCCAGCAGCAGCGAGCTCAAGATCAGCGGCGTGCGTTTCATGAATCCTCCTCGGTAGCGCGGATGGAAGTGGGACAGAGTTCTAAACTATGTGAACAAGAAAGTCAAGTCATCGCACAAGAATCTCTAGCTTCTGCTACCGTTAGTTTGGCAATGAGGTCCTACGACGAGTACTGCGCGATCGCCAAGTCGCTCGACGTGGTCGGCGACCGCTGGACGCTGTTGATCGTGCGTGAGCTCGCGCTTCGCGGCGCGTGCCGCTACACCGACGTGCGCAACGGGCTGCCCGGAATCGCCAGCAACCTGCTCGCCGAGCGGCTCCGCGAGCTCGAGCACGCCGGCGTGATCGTGCGCGAGGACGCGCCGCCGCCAATCGCCACCGCCCTCTTCCGCCTCACCCCACGCGGGGAGCAGCTCCGGCCGGTGCTCGAGGACCTGACCCGCTGGGGCATTCCGCTGATGACCGAGCAGAACGCCGGCGATGCTGTCCGCAGCCACTGGCTCGCGTCGGCAGTCGAGCTAATGCTCACCGACCGCCAGCCCGACGCCTCCCCCGTCACCGTCGAGCTTCAAACTGGCGATCAGCCGATCGTCATCGAAACCCACGACGGCGCGATACGCACGCGGCTCGGCCCAGCCGAGAACCCTGACGCGACGCTCGCCGGACCACCTAGGCCGATCCTCGGGCTGATGCTCGGCCTACTCGAACTCGCCCACGCCGAAGCCAGCGGAGTCAGCTACCAAGGCGACCCCAGCATCCTCGACCGGATCGGTGCACGAACGGTCCCCGGCGCCCCGCCGAGCTAAGTCTCTGTAGGCCGTATATTGGAGCTCCAGGGGCCATAGCTCAGCTGGGAGAGCGCCTGCTTTGCAAGCAGGAGGTCACCGGTTCGATCCCGGTTGGCTCCATTCGCAGAAATGCCTGCAAGCACCTGGTTTCGTTTCCTCTCGGCGGTCGTTGCTGCGCGCTGGGCACTCGAGCGCGGTCAAGTTTTGGTCACGTGGCCCAGCGTGGGGCGGCGGTGCTGCTGGTCGTCCAGAGCCACAGCGTCTTCGTCATAGCGCCCTGGTACTAGAAGCTACGCTGCCGCGTTGAACTCTGCGGCCGGGTCGATCAGCGTGTCGATTACGTGTGTGGCAAGCGGGTGCCGGTCGCCGGGTGGGAGCAGTGCGTAGATGTCGCGCCGACGCATCGGGTCTTTGACGGGACGTACTGTTACGCCGCTGTATTCGTCGATCAGGAGGCTCGGTACCCATCCGACGCCGAGTCCGCGAGCGATCAGGCCACGCGTGGCGAGCGGGTCGCTGGTGGTCGCGACGATGCGAGGATCAAAGCCGGCATCGCGGCAGGCTTATATGAGGAAGCCCTCGGTGGACGGCACGATCCAGTCGTCGTTGGCGAGCTTCGCCAGTGAAACTGGGCCGGTCGCGCCAGCGAGCCGATGCTCTGGTGACAGACCCACCAGGAAGGTGTCTTGGAACAGGTCGATCCGCTGCGCGCCTTGGAACTCATGGCGTTCTGTGGTGGCGTCCTGGTAGACGATCGCAATGTCGAACTCGCCGCTGAGAAAGCGTGATTCCAGGGTGCTCGCCGTGACGTCGCTGAGCAGGATTCGAAGGTCGCGATGAGCAAGTCGAAGCCGGGCGATCGCGGCCGGGACGAAGCTGGCGAGTGCGGTCGGGAACGCACCGAGACGCATTTGGTCGCGGCGCTCCTCGGCTAGGTCGGTGATTTGCGTGTCGGCGAGCTGCAGCCGCCAGGCGACGTAATCGGCGTGTTCGAGCAGTACCTCGCCGGCGTGCGTGACGCGCAGTCCGCCCCGTCCCCGCTCGAGCAGGCGTACGCCGATCTCGGTCTCCAGGAGGGCGACTTGGCGCGATACCGACGGCTGTTACAGCGAGAGGGTCTCGGCGGCGCGCGAGAACGACCGCTCGTGGGCCACCGTCCGGAAGGTCAGCAGCCGCCGTGGGTCCATAGTCTCTTTCTATCAGACCCGAAGAATCAGTATTGGAAACTCTGGGGGGCATCATGGATCCCGACGAGACAACTACCCCGTGTCAGGGCGTCACGCTCGTAAACGGTGGGCCTGAGGGAGACGCACCCATGAAAAACCCGACCTATGACTTCAAAGATCAGGTGGCGCTCGTCACCGGCGCCGGATCTGGCATGGGGCTCCTCACAGCCCAGGCGTTTGCCGAGGCTGGCGCCGCCGTCGTGCTGGCAGACATCGACGAGGGCACGGTGCGGACCGCCACCGAGGAGCTCACGGCGAGCGGGCATCAGGCGATTGGTGTCACCTGCGACGTGGCTGATGAGGGGCAGGCGGCCGCCATGGTTGAGCGCGCCGTTTCCGCTTTCGGTCGCCTGGACATGGCGTTTGACGTCGGTCATTAGCCGCCGTTGGCGCTCGAGGTCCTCCCCTTCGTCAGCGCGAGCACGGCTGCTCGGGTTTCCCGGGCCGTCGATCTGGGTATAACGCCTCACGTTAATTTGATGGGGCGAAGGAGACCAGCGGTGGGACACATGAGGGGGAATCCGGCGCGCGGGCGCGACGTCGCGTGGCGCGCGCGGTTGCCCGGCGGGGGTGCCGGCATGACCGAGCGAGTCGTGCATGGCGCCCGATCATGCGCAGCTCTGGCGATGTTGGTGTGTCTCTGCGCGCTGGCAATTCCCGGCGGCAAAGGTGTGGCAGCAGCCGAAGTGCCGCCGCCGAGCGCTCTCCCGGCGGCGACATATCCTGCGACGTTCTCAGAACAGCGCTTCATTCGCATGGACGACGGCATCGAACTGGGCGCGACGATCACCTATCCATCCCGCGACGGCAGCGCGCCGGCGCCTGGGCGCTTCCCCGTGGTGTTGAACATGACGCCCTACAGCCGCAATGGCGTGTGCGGGTGCGAGTCGGCGAGCAACTATGCCACCCGCGGGTTCGTGCTTGCGGTGGTTGACGTGCGCGGCACCGGTGGCAGTCAGGGCAACCTCGACGGAAACTACTTCTCGCCGCGCGAGGCGCGCGACGGCTATGACCTGGTCGAGTACCTCGGAACGCAGCCGTGGTCAACCGGCAAGGTAGGGATGTCCGGCGGCTCCTACCTGGGGATCACGCAATACCTGACCGCCGAGCAGGATCCGCCGCACCTCGCGGCGATCGCTCCGAACGAGGCCGTCGCAGACCTCTACAACGACGCGGCGTTTCCGGGCGGCATCCTGTCGCTGTCCTTCGACGCTCAGTACCTCGCGGTGCAGGGCGCGCCCGGACTGACTGGTCCCAACACCGAACCGACCATGATCCCCGGCACGCTCACTGCCAAGTACGAACAGGCGACAGGGCGGTCGATCGCCTTTGACTATCTCGAAAACCCCCGCGAGGGCTCCTTCTACTACGAACGCTCTCCGATCACGCGCGTCGCCAAGATTCACGTGCCGGTCTTTGCTCTCGACGGCTGGCGCGACGCGTTCGCCGCCGGCAACATCCGGATGTACCGGGCGCTGGAGCGCCGCAAGAACGTCGAGACGCTGCTCAACGTCGGCCCTTGCACGCATAAAGGCTGCGGACCGCCCATCGACCCCACCGAAGAACCAGCCGGCATCGACAACATCCAGGCGCAGCAACTGCAGTTCTTCCAGCGGCATCTTATGGGCATGGAAGTGCCGGACCTGCCGCGGGTGCGCGTCTATGTGCAGCGCGCTGAAAAATATCTCAATACGACGACTTGGCCGCCTCCGTCGACCGCCGTACGGCCCGAGTACCTGGGTTCGCAAACGATCTCCACCAAGCGCCCGGCGGAATCGACCTCCAGCTACATCACCAACCCGGCCGCGGGGCTTTCGATGAGCCTTGATCAGCAGGGCACGGTCGCGATCAGCCCATATGTGCCGCTGGATCAGCGCTCCGAAGAAGAGCAGGGACTCACCTGGCGCACTCCGACGCTCTCAGCGCCGCTCACCTTGGCCGGCCCGATCGCGCTTCACCTCGTGGCATCTTCGACCGCGAGCGACACCGACTGGTTCGCCAAGATCTCCGACGTCGCCCCCGATGGCAGCCAAACCATCGTGAGCGAGGGTCAACTGCGCGCTTCGCTGCGCGCACTGGCGCGCGGCAGCACGACGAAGCAACCGCTGGAGACGCTCACCATGGCCGAATCGCTCACCCCGGGACAGTTCTACGACTACGAAATCTCGATCGCGCCGACGGCGTGGGAGTTTGCTACAGGCCACAGCCTGCAGCTGCGCCTGACCTCATACAACATGCCCAACGCTCTACCGGCGACGCTCACCTTCGACGGGAGCTCACCGGCAAGCTCGAGCTTCGTGCCCCTCTCGCCCGCCACCAACACGGTGCGCTACGGCGGTTCGGACGCAACGACACTGCGACTGCCGATCTCGACCCAGCAGTCGCCTTGAGAGAGGCGCTCCGGCGCTACGAATCAGCTCAGCGGTCGACGATCAGTCCTTTCACAAGATGACGGTCACTACAGACGACGGGACATCGGTTCGGTGGCCAGCGGCATCGGCGGCAGACCATTTGATCGCGCTCGCAACAGCCGTAGAACGAACCGGCCCGGAGGCGGGCCGCGAGAGGTGACCGCAATGCGAAAGAGGCTGTTCGTAGGTGCCGTCGTGGTGACCGCAGCGCTGTCAGCGGGCGTCGCAGTCGCGCAGGCCGGCACGCTGGCCATCCACGTCCTGTCCAACCGGGGGGACGCGATCTCCGGTGGCGATGCCCTCGTGGCGGTGAAGCTGCCTCCCAAGGTTGCTCCGTCCGCTGTGAGGATGACGCTCGGCTCGACCGACGTGACGAGCGAGTTCGCACTGCGTCCGAACGGTCGCTACGAGGGACTGCTCACCGGTCTTCTGGTGGGCGGCAACCCGCTCCTCGCCGAAGCGCCGGGGCAGACGAGTGGCCGCACGACGATCGTCGATCACGCCGGCGGCGGCCCGGTTCTCGGCGGCCCCCAGAGCGAGCCCTGGGTCTGCGGAAACGCGGGTCACACGGATGCCCAGTGCAGCGCTCCGGCTACCTACGAATACAAATACATGTCATCGATCACGGGCCAGTTCGAAGCTTACGATCCGGGCAATCCGCCGGTCGCCGGGGTCGCGACGACGACGACCGACAACGGCACGACGACCCCGTATATCATCCGTGTCGAGACCGGCTACCAGGACCGTGACCAGTACAAGATCGCTTCGCTCTTCCAGCCGGGCATGTCCTGGGAGCCGTGGGCGCCTCAGCCGCAGTTCGACCACAAGCTGTTGATCACAGGCGGCGCAGGCTGCGGCATCGCCTATCACACCGGTGAAGCGCCGAGCGTGATCAACGAAACGGCGCTGCAGCGAGGCTTCGCCGTGATGTCCACCGCGCTCGACAACGCGGGCCACAACTGCAACATAGCCACCGAGGCGGAGTCGCTCATGATGGCCAAGGAGCACCTGATCGAGCACTACGGAACGCTGCGCTACACGA
>JAOPZM010000177.1 GCA_025964115.1 Solirubrobacterales bacterium | reverse complement strand
CGGCCGCCCGCCTCGCAGGCGGCCCGCCAGGCCCAGCCGCCGCCGGCCGCCCTCGGAGCTGCGCAGCCGCGTGCTCACCGCGCTCCCGGCGATCGCGGTGGCGCTGTTCCTCGTCATCGAGGGCGGCATCGTGTTCACGCTCGGCCTGTTCGTGCTGGGCGCGGTCTGCATGCACGAGCTCTACGGGATGTACGACCGCGTCCACCCGGTCCGCCTCGCCGGCTTCCTCGCGCTGGCCGGGCTGCTGCTGGCCGCGCTGTACGGGGGCCAGTTCCAGATCCTTCTCGTGGCCGTCGCGGCCCTGCCGGTCCTGTTCGGCCTGGCGATCGTGCAGCGTCATCCGAGCGCGATGGGAATGGCGGTGACGCTGCTCGGGATCTACTGGATCGGCTTCGCCCTCGCCCACGCCGTGCTGCTGCGCGGCCTGCCCCACGGCAACGGCATCGTGATCGACGTGCTCGTCGGCGTGTTCCTCGGGGACACGGCCGCATACCTCGCCGGCAGGATGTTCGGCCGGCGTCCGCTTGCGCCGCGCATATCGCCCAACAAGACAGTCGAGGGACTCGTCGCCGGAATGCTCTTCGCGGTGTTCGGCGTGTGGATCGCCGGGCGCTACCAGGACTGGCTGCCGGGCACCCATGCGCTGGTCCTCGGGCTGGGCGTCGCATTGCTCGCGCCGCTCGGCGATCTGTTCGAGTCCTTCATCAAGCGCCAGGCCGCCACGAAGGACTCGGGCGGCCTGTTCGGACCGCACGGCGGCGCGCTCGATCGCCTCGACGGGGTCCTGTTCGCGGCCGTCGCGGGCTACTACATCTGGGCCGCCTACGTGCACTGAGCGGCTGGTATGGCTCGCACGCGCAACCACGGTCGCGGCTGGTGACGAGGCGAATGGCCGCTGGCTCTCCCGGATTTGTCGCTATTTGCGGGTTATCTGAGCGGAGCACACGTCCAGCCACCCCGCGCTGGCTGGCGCGAGGCGTACGCTCGAAGACGGAGGTGAGGTTGGATGGCAGGAGATGCGGGTGCCGCGGGAGCGTCGGTTGGCTCGGTGAACGGTAGGAGCCCGCTGGGGGCCGTGGGCGCAGCGGCGTGCTGCGCGCTCCTCGCGACGGCGTTTCTGCTCGGTCTAGGCGTCCTGAGCAGCAACGTCGGCACGGCGTATGCGTCGAGCTCGCCAACGGTCAGGAAGGTCCAACCCAACGCTGGGCCGGGCACCGGCGGCACCACGGTGAACATCAGCGGCACCAACTTCACGGGAGCCACCGCGGTCAAATTCGGCTCGAACAATGCCACCAGCTTCACGGTGAAATCGGCAATCTCGATAGCGGCCAAATCCCCGGCAGGAAGCGGTGTCGTCGATGTGACCGTGGCCACCCCCGGCGGAATCAGCAGCACCGGCTCGGCCGACCAGTTCGCCTACCTCCCGGTGGTGACAGCGGTATCGCCGATCAGCGGCCCAGTGGACGGCGGCACGACGGTGAACATCACAGGGGTCGATTTCACCGGTGCTGTTGCGGTCGCCTTCGGGTCGACCGCGGCCAGCAGCTTCACCGTGAACTCCGCGACCTCGATAACCGCGGTCTCCCCGGCGGGGGCGGTGGCGGGCAACGTGCACGTGAGGGTCACGACACCGGAGGGTACGAGCCCCGCATCGCCCAACGACACGTTCAAATACACGCCCACCGTCACAAGCGTGAGCCCAAGCACCGGGCCTCCAGCCGGCGGCACGGCCGTGACCGTCAAGGGCACCGGCTTCGCCGTCGGGGAAACCGCGACGCAGATCAAATTCGGCCCGCGGCGGGCAGCATCGGTGAACTGCACGACCACAACGGAATGCGTCGCCGAAACGCCGGAACTGCTACCCGGAGAATACAAAGCCACCGTCGACGTCTTGGCCACAGTCAACACCGTGGCGAGCCCGAGAACCACGGCCGACCAGTTCCACTACCACGGCCTGTACCTCCTGATCGGCCGAAAACGGCTTGGCGTGGGGACGGAGGTCACTTTGAGGATGTCGCTTGGCGCGAACGAATTCAACGCTTGCAACGCATTTCTCGGCGCACGCATAGCCGCAAACGGTGAGACCACCGACGAGATTGCGGTCAAGGAAGCACACTACGGGAGCTGCCTACCCTACGAGTGGTCCGGCGTATTGCCCGATGCGTTCACGTTGCGCGTCAACTCCGACGGCACCGCGAGCATCGAAGGCGTCATGGGCGTGGGCAGGGGTGCCGGGGGCTGTGTCTACGAAGGCGAAAAGATGTCCGGTGGCTTCCAACCCGACGCACTACTGTCGGTGGGCCTGGGTGGGCAGTTCGGGTTGGTGGCGGAGGAAGAACCCGGGGAGGAATGTTCCGAAACGGAATCGGTCAGCATGTATGTGGACGGAGACGAAAGCATCGAAGCCGAACTGGTGGGTTGAGCGGCGATCACGCAGCGCGTGATGGCACGCGCGATCAGCTGCGTGCATCTGGATAGCTCGCAAGCTGCGCACGCAAGCAGGACCGCCCCCCGGTACGAAGTTCGACCAGGTCGTGAGTACTGGGCGCCTGGGACATGTCCATCCCGTATCTCCCCGGCGAGGCGCGCCCGGTGCCGGGCGAGCTGACGGGGTCGCGGCGACGCGTCCCGGGCCCGGGAAGGAGACCCGGGCCCGGGATGCCCTTGCCGCTACTAATGGAGGATGTGGGGTCGACTCTCCCTGCATGGTGCTCGATGGGGCCCGAATGGGGGATGATCGTCGCGCCGCGGGCGACGGCAGTGGGAACCGCTGTCGCCGGGCCCCCACCGGTCCAGCTGGTGAACGTGGGCGCCTCCGGTTTCGACACGCCCGGCGACTCGGTCATCATTGGCCCCAAGGAGCGCGGCGCCCCCGTGAGCTTCAAGGTGACTGCGCGTCCCGGCACGATCCTGCACTTCATCTGCGTATTCCACCCATGGTTCCGGGGGCGGTTCCTCATGAAGTGAACCGTATCGACGCACGGCGAGGCCCGGAGGCCCACCTCGCCGCGCGTGCGTGTTCCAGCGCGGGGTCGTCCTAGCCCGGGCTCGTGCCCGGTGCCTCCACCGGTGGCATCTCGTCGACGGCTCCGGGCGGGGAGCCGTGCAGCACCCAGCCGGTGCCGTTGCGGCTGATCCGGCCGTCGCGCTCGACCGCGCCCAGCGCGGCGCTGACCGTCGGACGCCGGGCGCCGACGAGCTCTGAGAGGACGACGTGCGTCAGCTTCATCGGCAGGTGAACGCCATCGGGGTGTACTCGTCCCCAGCGGTCGGCCAGGTGCCAGAGCAACAGGTACAAACGCGTCTCGACCTTGGGGTGTTGCATGATGGCCATGCTCAGCGCCAGGTACCGTGAGCGCCTGATCGCGCGGGCGATGAGCTGCCCGTGAACCTCGGGGTAGGCGGCGATGCGCCGCGTGAAGTCTAGGTCGAGCAGCGCGACGCGCGCTCGCTGAAGCACACGCCAGCCTGATGTCTGGTAGAGCGAGTTCCCGGTGTCTTCGATCTGCCACGGGCGCAGCAGGTCGCCGCGGCCGAGTAGCTCGGCGCCGAAGCGTCCATCGAGGCCCACGCGCCTGAGCAGCAGGCCGTCGAGCACGAGCAGTCCCGGTCCGCTGCGCAGCTCCGCAGGCCAGGAGGTGGGCAGCTTGCTGACCACCTCGAGCATCTCGGCGTGCGCGAGCTGGCGTGCGGCCGCCAGACGCTCGGGTGCCAGGCCGTCTCCCAGCTCGGGGTCCTGCTCCAGCACGCCTATCAGCGCTCGCGACACGATCCCCTCGATTCTGACTCTGACTGCTTGCCCTCTGGCTCCGGCGAGGCGACCGGCGATCCGGCACCCTAGCGGGGTGAGGGAGCTGGCGGGGTCTCGCCTAGACTCGCTGGCGATGATCTGCACGCGAGCACCGGCCGAGCGCCCGCGGAGCGTTCTCGACGAGGGGACCCGCGCCCATGCCTACGCGTAAGCGCCTGCTGATCCTCGGATCGACGGGGTCGATCGGAACACAGGCGCTGGACGTCTGTGAGCGCAGAGACGAGCTCGAGCTCGTCGGGCTGTCCGCCGAGCGCTCGTGGGAGGGCCTGGTC
>JAOPZM010000171.1 GCA_025964115.1 Solirubrobacterales bacterium | reverse complement strand
AGCGCCAGCGCCTCCTGCACGCCGGCGACGATCGCTGCGCGGCGCGGCGCGAGCTCGCGCGCCGAGCGGGCCTGCATCGCACCGATCGCACGGGCTCGGAGCGGCCGGCCGGGCGGCGCGTCTCCGAGGCCCGCGATCTGCGCCTCATAGAGCATCAGGCCCACGAGCCGAAAGCGCTCGCGGTCGACGATCGCGCGAGCAAGCGCGGCGGCCTGGGCGGGCGTGTGCTGCGGGGAGCGCTTCACGCCGATACGCACGCGCCCGCCGAGCGTCCGCCAGCCGGCGTCGGCGTCGATGCATACGCGCAGCTGACCGTCACCGTCCACGGCCGCCTCGATCAACTCGAGCTGCTCGACGCTGTCGACCATCACAGTGACCCGCCGGCCGCTCTCGATGCCGGCGAGCGCACGCAGTGCCCGCGTGTCGGAGGTCGGGTAGGCGACCAGCAGATCGTCGGCGCCGTGGGAGGCGAGCCACAGGGCCTCCGGCAGCGTGAACGCCAACGTGCCCTGAAAGCCCTCCCGGTCGAGCACCCGTTCCTGCAGCGCGCGGCAGCGCACCGACTTGCTCGCCAGACGGATCGGCTTGGGGGCGGCGCGGCGTTCGAGGTCCTCCGCGTTCGCCCGCAGCGCGTCGAGGTCGACGAGCGCGAAGGGGGCCTCCAGCCCCGCCGTCGCACGCTCGAGACGGGCGTATGCGCCGTCAGGCACCGATCGTCCCGGGCGCGTCGGCGACCACGCGGGCGGCATGCGCGGGGTGGGCGGGACCTAGCACCCGATCGGTCCAGGCGTTGGCGAAGCGACCGTCGGGGTCGAGTCGCGCACGAACGGCCTGGAAGCGGGGCCACTCGGGATAGCGCGGACGCAGCGTCGCCGCCGTCTGGAAGTGGCGCTTGCCCCAATGCGGCCGCCCTTCGAGTCCGTCCATGACCGCCTCGACCGCCCGGAAGTATGGCTCGAAGGCCATCCCGCGGTACATGTGCACGGCCACGAATCCGCTGTCCCGCCCGGCGGCGGTGCTGAGGAACGCGTCATCGGAGGCGACCGTCCTGACCTCGATCGGGAACGGCACCGCGAAGCCGCGCCGTCCGATCAGCTCCATGACCGCTCGCACGGCCTCGACGGTGCGCTCGCGGGGCAGCGCGTACTCCATCTCGGTGAAGCGCACCAGCCTCGGGCTGGCGAAGATCGCGGCGGAGCGCTCGACGCGCTCGGAGCGTCCCGCCAGGCGTGTGACGAGCCGGTTGAGCTGCGGTATCCGGGCCGGGAAGCGCCGTCCAGCGCGGCAGATCAGGCCGAATGCGTGGTTTGTCAGCAGCACGTCGTTCGCGTAGGCGGCGGCGCGGCTGCGCGGGCGCGGAGGCTCCTCCGTTCGGTTGTTCGTGCGTGTGAGCGCGGTGTCGGTGTGGGGGAAGACGAAGAACTCGAAGTGGTCGTTGCCGAGCGCGAGCTGATCGAAGCGCTCGAGCGTCTCCTGCAGCGGCGCCGGAGCGTCGACGCCATGCAGCGTGAACGCCGGGACGCAGCGGAGCGTGACCTCGGCGATCACGCCGCATGCGCCGAGGCCCACGCGGGCCGCCCGGAAGGCCTCTGGGTCCTGCTGCGCCGAGCATTCGAGCGTCGAGCCGTCCGCGAGGACCAGCTTGAGCTCCTGCACCTGTGAGGAGATGTTGCGCAGCCGAGCGCCCGTCCCATGCGTGGCCGTGGAGATCGCCCCGGCGACGGTCTGCACGTCGATGTCCCCGAGGTTCTCGAGAGCCAGGCCATGCGTGATCAACCGGCGGCTCAGCTCGCGGATCGTGATGCCGGCCTGCAGGCGCACGAGTCCCGAGTCGCGGTCGATGTCGACGATGCCCGCGAGGCGCTCGAGCGACAGCAGCAGACCGTCGCTGCAGGCGATGTCGCTGAACGAGTGCCCCGCTCCCGCCGCGCGCACCCTGAGGCCTCTTCGCGTCGCAGCGTCGATCGCAGCGGACAGCTCATCGAGCGAAGCCGGTCGCTCGATCGCCGAAGGCCGGCAGAGCTGATCGCCCGCCCAGTTGCGCCATCGGACGGCGCTCCCGTGTGTATCGCTAGGCTCGCTCATCACATGCCCGAGCTCGAGCCTACTGGGAGCCCGGCTGCTCGCGCCTCCCGCGCTCGCGCGCTCCCGACGCCCGGGTCCAGGCGCGCAAGCGTGATCGGGGCCGGCTCGTTCGGCACGGCGCTCGCCGTGCTCCTCGCGCGGGGGGGCCTGCGCACGACGCTGCAGGCGCGCACGGCCGAGCAGAGCGCGCTGCTGGAGGAGAGCCGGGAGAATCTCGCCTACCTGCCCGGCGTGCAGCTGCCGGCCCAGCTGCGCATCGAGCCCGCGTCCGCTGGCGTCGCGCGCGCCGACTACGTGTTCCTTGCCGTGCCGTCTCACGGCCTCGGCGAGGTGATCTCGACACTGGGCTCGGCCGGGCTCGGGCGACGCACGGCGATCGTGTCCGTGGCCAAGGGCCTGGTCCCGCCCGAGGGCCTGCCGCCCACGATCGTGCTCAGCGAGCGGTTCGGCGCGGAGAGGGTCGCCTGCGTCGGAGGGCCCGCCCACGCCCAGGAGATGGTGCACGCGGGCGCCGCGCTCGTGGCTGCCTCGACCGACGAGGAGCTTGCCCGCTCGCTGGCGCAGGTCTTCATCCGCGCCGGAGTGGTGTGCGAGCAGTCCAACGACCCGCTCGGCGTCGAGCTGGCGGGTGCCGCAAAGAACGCCGCGGCGCTCGCCGCGGGCGCGACGGAGGCGCAGGGATTGAACGCCGCGGGCGCGGCCGCCGGGCACATCTTCGCCGAGGTCTGGCGCTACGCCGAGAGCCTCGGCGCGCGGCCCGAGTCGATGATCGGGCTGGCGGGCGCCGGTGACCTCGTCGCCACCGCGCTGGCCAAGGAGAGCCGCAACCGGCGCGCGGGTGAGCTGCTGGCCGCCGGCGTTCCGGCGGCGGAGATTCCCGGACGTGTCGGCCAGGCGGTCGAGTCGCTGGAGTCCGTCCCCCTGCTCGCGCGCGCGCTGGAGGGCGCGCATGTCGGCGCACCCGTGACGAGCGCGCTCGCGCGCCTGATCTCGGGCGAGCTGCCTCTCGACGAGTGGGTCGCGCTCGTGCGCGCCACCGTTCCGCCGCCCGCGCGCTGGCGCGGCCGGCCTGAGCCGGGGTTCTGGCGTCGGCTGTGGCGGCGACTCGCGGGCCGGTCGTAGGGCAGCGGTCCTGGTCAGCCAGAGCCCATCAGCGTGCTGAGGACCGCCTCGTAGACGCCGGCGCCGTGGGTGGCCTCGGTCACGCGCACGTTCGGGTAGGCGGCGATCGCCTCGCGCATCGAGGGGTCGCGCTCGAGCGCGTTTGCGACCAGCCAGAACACGTCTACGTGCGCCGCGCACGCGAGATCCTCCCGCGAGTCGCCGACCGCAAAGGTCTCCTCCCGGGCATAGCCGCGCGCGCGCCGGTGGAAGGCGAGGCCGCCGGCCTTCGAGGCGCTGGCGGGCACCAGGTGGTAGCAGCGCACGTGCGGAAGCTCGGCGAGCGCGGGCGAGCGGCGGTTGACGACGCCGTTGTCGATCAGCCGCAGGCCCTCGTGGCCCTCGTCGGCCAGGAGGCGGTCCACCTCAAACGCGTCCACGAGCCCGCGGAACAGGTGTGAGACTTCACGGTCGAGGTGCCATGGCTCGTGGTACTCCAGGCGCCCCTGGTAGCGCTCGAGCAGCATCGTCGGAGCGCCCGAGAGCTCGATCTGCTGCGCGATCGTGAGCTCGCCCGGCAGCAGGTCCCCCGTAAGCCAGTGCTCCTCGCCCTCGAGCACGACACAGGCGCCCGCCTCGAATATGTAGGAGCTCTGGCCGAGGAGCCGGGCCGGCTCGGCCACCTGGGCGCGCCGGCGCCCGGACATCAAGACGAGCTCGACGCCGCCGCGCAGGCACGCCTGCACTGCGCGCACGCCCTCGATCGACACCGAGCCCTCGCCGTCGTGCAGCAGAGAGGCGCCGCGGCCGAGCAGGGTGCCGTCGAGATCGACGTAGGCGCAGCGGGCGCTCACGCGACCTTCACGCCTGCAAGCGGTGGACGCTCCACCGGGCTACCGTCGGCGCCCCGCAAGCGTCCTTCGCGTTCGAGGCGGCCGGCGATCGTGGCGAGCACGGTCGCGGCCATCGGGGTCAGCGCCGACAGGGGCTGGTGCCGGTTGTGGTGCACGTCGAGATCTACCTGTGCCATCGCATCCAGGCCGTGCTCGCGCCACACGTCGATCAGCATCGCGATCTCGACGCCATAGCCGGTCGCGAACGGCAGGGCCTCGAGCAGCTGACGCCCGGCTGCCACCTCGCCGGCCAGCGGCTGGCGGACCTCCGCGAGCTCGGGATAGAAGACCTGCAGCGCCGGACGAGCCATGAGATGGTTGACTCGCCCGCCGCCCTCGTCCTCCTCGGCGCCCTCACGGGCGAGCGGCCGGCGATAGAAGCCCTTCACGAAGGACACCCCGGGCTCGCACACCAGCGGCCCGAGCAGACCCGTCGCGAAATGGTTCGAGAAGCCCTCCGTGTCGGCGTCCATGAAGCAGACGAGCTCGCCGCTGAGAACCGACAGCGCCCGCCACATCGCGTCCCCCTTCCCGAGGACCGCGCCGTAGGCCGGCATCAGCTCGGCCTCCTGCCAGACGGTCGCACCGGCGCGGCGGGCCACGGCGGCCGTGCCGTCCGCCGAGGCGGCGTCAACGACGACGATCTCGTCGATCGCGCCGGCCTCTCGCAGCTCGACGAGCGCGCCGACGATCTCCCCGACCGTGCCCGCGCATTCGCGGGCTGGCAGACAGACGGACACGCTGCGCTTGCGCTCGGCTGCGATCCGCTCGGGCGGATAGAGCGAATGGTGGAAGGAGCGGGCTTTCGCCCAGCGTTCGGCGATCGGCAAGGACATCGCCTCTACTATCTCAAGCTCGTGGCGCAAGACCGCAGAATCGAGCCCTGGAGCGCCCTGTTGGACGCGGGGCGTGCGGATGGCCGGCTCGTGCGGGAGGCTCGGGAAGGGCCGGGGCGGGCGACGCTCGTGGAGCCTCCGGCGGAGCTGCACCCCGACGTTCTCGCGGCGCTTGCTCGCCAGCAGGTCGAGCACCTCTACTCCCATCAGGCGGAAGCCGTCGACTCCGCGTGGAAGGGTCCGACGATCATCACCACGGGGACGGCCTCGGGCAAGTCGATGTGCTTCAACCTGCCGACACTCGACGTGCTCTGCCGTGACGCGCGCGCCCGGGCCCTGTACCTGTATCCGACGAAGGCCCTCGCCCAGGACCAGGCCCGCGCGCTGGCCGCGTTCGGGCTGAGCAAGCGAGTGCGCCCGGCCATCTACGACGGCGACACGCCGCGGGAGGCGCGGGCGCAGATCCGCAAGGGCGCCAACATCGTGCTCACCAACCCGGACATGCTGCATGTGGGCATCCTCCCCAACCATGCCGCCTGGGCGGACCTGTTCGCAAACCTGGCGGTCGTCGTGATCGACGAGGCGCACGTCTACCGCGGCGTGTTCGGCTCGCACGTCGCCAACGTGCTGCGGCGGCTGCGGCGCATCGCCGCCGCATATGGCACCGATCCTCGCTTCCTGCTGACCTCGGCCACGATCGCCAACCCCCTCGAGCTGGCCGAGCGCCTGACCGGCCTGGAGGACATCGGGCTGATCGAGGAGGACGGCTCGCCGGCGCCCGACAGACGCATGTCGGTATGGAACCCGCCGCTCACCGACGAGGCGCTGGGGACGCGCCGCTCTGCGCTCGCCGAGGCCGCCGAGCTGCTCGCCCAGCTCGTGCGCGACGGAGCGCGGGCGATCTGCTTCATGAAGTCCCGCAAGGGCGTCGAGGTCCTGAGCCGGCTGGTGAAGCAGGACCTGGAGGACACCCACCCGGAGCTCGCGGATCGGATCGCGCCGTACCGCGCCGGGTACACCCCGCAGCAGCGCCGGGAGCTCGAGGGCCGCCTGACGCGTGGGGAGCTTCGCGCGGTGATCACCACCGACGCCCTGGAGCTCGGCATCGACATCGGCGAGCTCGACGCCGCCGTCGTCGTCACGTTCCCGGGAACGGTCGCCTCCCTGCGACAGATGTGGGGTCGAGCGGGACGGCGCGGGCGCGGCCTGGCGATGTACATCGCGGGAGAGGACGCCCTCGACCAGTTCTTCTGCCGCCATCCCGAAGACTTCCTCGAACGGCCCGTCGAGGCGGCAATCCTCGATCACGAGAGCCCGCTGATCTTCCGTCAGCATCTGCTGTGCGCCGCCCACGAGGGACCGCTCTCGAGCGCCGACGCCGAGTTCCTCGGGCCACGCTGGCAGGCCCACGCGGACGTGCTGCTCAGCTCCGGCGAGCTGCGGCTCAGGCGACCCGGATCGGCCGCGGACAGCTATGTCCTGCGGCGCCCGGATGCATACCCGGCCGCGGAGGTATCGCTGCGAT
>JAOPZM010000155.1 GCA_025964115.1 Solirubrobacterales bacterium | reverse complement strand
GTTCAGCGCGGTCCTTCGGTCCATCGTGCGGCGACTGTATCGCAGCGCTCCCGCCGGCGCCGCTCGGCGTGCTCATTCGCCTCGCGAGGCTCGCCTCCCGACTCGTGCGCGTTCGGTTGTGCAACTGCAGTACCTTGACGCGCGTGACGCTTGACGAATTGAAGGAGGCCGTCGCCCTCGGAACCGTCGACACCGTCGTGCTGGCGATGACCGACATGCAGGGCAGGCTCCAGGGCAAGCGTCTGACTGGTACGCACTTCCTCAACGAGGTGGTCGAGCACGGGGCGGAGGGCTGCAACTACCTGCTCGCCGTCGACGTCGACATGAACACCGTCGACGGCTATGCGATGTCCTCATGGGAGCGCGGCTACGGAGACATGCTGCTGGTCCCCGACCTGCAGACGCTGCGGCGCGTGCCTTGGCAGGAGGGAACCGTGATGTGCCTCTCCGACGTCGCCTGGCTCGACGGGTCCGACGTCCTCGCCTCGCCGCGGCAGGTCCTGCGCCGCCAGCTCGCGCGGCTGGCCGAGCGCGGCTGGACCGCGAACGCCGGGACCGAGCTCGAGTTCCTGGTGTTCCTGGACACATACGAGGAGGCCTGGCACAAGGGCTACCGCGACCTGCGTCCGGCGAACCTCTACAACGTCGACTACTCGCTGCTGGGCACCGCCCGCGTCGAGCCGCTGATCCGCCGCATCCGCAACAGCATGGCCGAGGCGGGGATGGTCGTCGAGGACTCCAAGGGGGAGTGCAACTTCGGCCAGCACGAGATCAACTTCCGCTACGCCGACGCGCTGCGCACCGCCGACGAGCATGCGATCTTCAAGAACGGCGCGAAGGAGATCGCCGCAGACGAAGGGATGGCGCTCACGTTCATGGCGAAGTTCGACCAGCGGGAGGGCAGCTCATGCCATATCCATTTCTCGCTCGCCGATGATTCGGACCCACCCACCCCGCTGTTCGAGCGCGACGACGATCTCTTCCGCGCGTTCCTCGCCGGCCAGCTCGCCTGCCTGCGGGAGATGACGCTGATGCTCGCGCCGAACGTGAACTCCTACAAGCGCTACGCGTCGACGAGCTTCGCACCGACGAGCGTCGCCTGGGGACACGACAACCGCACCTGCTCGCTTCGTGTCGTGGGGCACGGTCCGGGACGGCGCTTCGAGAACCGGGTCGGGGGGGCCGACCTCAACCCATACCTCGCGCTCAGCGCGATCATCGCCTCCGGGCTGCACGGGATCGACGCGGGCCTCGAGCTCGAGCCGGCGCTCGAGGGCAACGCATACGCCGACGCCGAGCGCGAACGCGTTCCCCGGACGCTCACGGAGGCGCGCGAGCTGTTCGCCGCGAGCGAGGTCGCGCGCGACGCGTTCGGGGAGGAGGTCGTATCGCACTACCTCAACGCGGCCGACGTCGAGCTCGGCGCGTTTCAGTCCGCCGTGACAGACTGGGAGCACCGGCGGGGGTTCGAGCGGTTGTGAGCACATAGGGAGTGAGCGACGGTGGACGAGGCTGAAGAGCGGATCGCCGCGGCCGGTCCGCCGGCCAGCACGCTCACGCCACCCGAAGCGGTGTTCGCACCGGTGCGTTCGCAGACCGCCTTCGAGGAGACCGTCGACCGCCTCGGGACGGCGATCAAGCTCGGACTGCTTGCGCCCGGCTCGCAGCTTCCCGCCGAGCGCGAGCTGTGCGGGCGGCTCGGCATCGCACGCTCGACGCTGCGCCAGGCGCTCACCGCGCTGACCCAGAGCGGGCACGTGTTCGCCACCCGCGGGCGCGGCGGCGGTACGTTCGTGTCCGATCCGCAGCCGCCCGCGGACCCGCCCTCCGCGGAGATGCTCGCCCAGTGGCGTGAGACCTGCGACCACCGTCTGGCGATCGAGCTCGGCGTGGCCGTGCTCGCGGCCGAGCGCGCCGAACGGGGCGATCTCGACGCTCTGGACGAGGTCGCACGGACGCTCGAGGCGGCGATCGAGGATTTCGCCGCCTACCGTCAGGCGGACATCCGCCTGCATGTCGGCCTCGCCGAGGCGACCCGCTCCGATCGCCTGGTGAGGGACATGACCGAGGCGCAGGGTGCGATGACCGATCTGATCGGCTACATAGCCCACCCGCCCACGGTGCTCGCGTCCTCGAACGCCCAGCACCGCCAGCTGCTCGCGGCCCTCCGCGAGCGCGACGCAGTGCGCGCGGTGCGCGTCATGAGCGAGCACGTGCAGGCGACCGAGCACATCCTCGCCGGCCTGCTGCCTGGCGGCTGAGGCCCGATCCCCTGGGAAGGTTTGAGGCGCGCCGTGCCGAACCTATCCAAGAGGAGTCTTGAGAGGACCTTTGGCCAAATGTCCGGCCCTCGTTGCGATTATTTCGCCGCCTGTGCCCTTGACTTCCGTCTGGGCTAGAGCGTAATGTCACGATCGAAGGCCGGAAGACCAAACCTTTTCCTAGGGGGCTAGCCGATGAGCACGAGTGCCGGGACCTTGACCAGCGACGAGCAACGCCTCGCAGAGCTCGGCTACAAGCAGGAGCTCAAACGGGGATGGAGCAGCTTCTCGAACTTCGCGATCTCGTTCTCGATCATCTCGGTGCTCGCGGGATGCTTCACGACCTACGGGCAGGCGCTCAAGAACGGCGGCACGGTCGCGATCTCGATCGGATGGCCGCTGATCAGCATCATGATCCTCGCCGTCGCGTTCTCCATGTCGGAAATCGCCTCGGCGTTCCCGACCGCCGGCGGCATCTACTACTGGGCTTCCCGGTTGGGCGGCGCAGGGTGGGGCTGGTTCACGGGCTGGTTCAACCTGATCGGCCTCGTCGCTGTGGTCGCGTCGGTGGACTACGTCTGCGCGACCTTCCTGATGAACCTGCTCGGCCTCTACAACGTGCACTTCATCTTCAACTACGCCAAGGCGTCGGCGGCGACCGATGTCCACTACACCGCGCATGTCAACTTCGCGCTGTTCGGGGCGATCCTCCTGCTCGGCCTGCTGATCAACGTGTTCCGGAGCCACCTAGTGGCGGTCGTCAACAACATCTCGGTCTGGTGGCATGTGATCGGAGTCGCGGTGATCGTCGTGCTCCTGATCGCCGTGCCCAGCCACCACGCGAGCTTCTCCTACGTGTTCGGCCACCGCATCAACGCGTCGGGCTTCAGCGATTCCATGTACTGGTTCTACGTGCTGCCGCTCGGCTTCCTGCTGACGATGTACACGATCACCGGCTACGACGCCTCGGCGCACCTCTCCGAGGAGACGCACGGGGCGGAAGAGGCCTCGGCGAAGGGCGTGTGGCGCTCGGTCTTCTACTCGGCGGTGATCGGCTGGATCGTCCTGCTCGCGATCACGTTCGCGATCCAGAAGAGCCATGAAGCGGAAATCGTCAAGGCCGGCTTCCCCGCCCTGACGATCTTCACGTCCGCACTGAGCTTGGCCGCGGCGAAGGCCGTGGTCCTGATCTCGACCATCGGCCAGCTGTTCTGCGGCGTGGCGTGCCTCACGAGCGCCTCGCGCATGACGTTCGCGTTCTCGCGCGACGGCGCCGTCCCGGGCCACAACCTCTGGCGCCGTCTCGGGAAAAACAGGACGCCCACCTGGTCGGTGCTGTTCGTGGTGATGTTCGCGGCACTGGTCACGTTCCCGGCCTACTTCCCCAACCATCTCGGGACGCCGGTCGCGTTTCTCGCGGTGACGTCCATCTCGGTCATCGGGCTGTACATCGCCTACACCATCCCCGTGTTCCTGCGCTGGCGGATGGGCGAGGACTTCAAACGTGGGTCGTGGACACTTGGTTCGAAATACAAATGGATCAACCCGGCCGCGTTCCTGTGGGTGGGACTGTGCGTGATCATCTTCTGCCTGCCGTTCAGCCCCGAAGGCGTGTTCTTCAAGCACGGCTTCAACTGGTCGGCGGTCAACTACGCGCCACTGGTGACGATCGGTGTGATGCTGGCGGTCACGCTCTGGTACTACGTCTCCGCCAAAAACACGTTCAAGGGCCCGGTCCGCACGATCGATGAGCTCGATGCCGACGTGGCCCTGCCCGAGGTCGCGCAGTACCCGTAGGCCAGGGCGTTGAACTCGTGCCTATCTACTCGCGGGTGCCGCCGACCGTGGATGGCTGAACGCTGAGCGATCGCCTGTCAGTGATCGAGCCTGCCACCGAGGCGGTGCTCGCCGACGTCCCGCGCGCGGGCGTCGAGGAGACCGACGAGGCGGTCGCTCGCGCCAAGGCCGCTCTGCCAGCCTGGCGTGCCCTGACGCCGGGTGCGCGCGCGCAGATGCTGCGCTCATTGGCCGACACCCTCGCCGAGCATCACGAGGAGCTCGCCGTGCTCGAGGCGCGCAACGCGGGCAAGGCGATCGGCGACGCGCGCGGGGAGATGGCGATGGTGGTCGACACCTTTCGCTACTACTCCGGTGCTCCCGAGCGGCTGCTGGGCGACACGATCCCGGTGGCTGGCGGGCAGGCGTTCACCGTTCGCGAGCCGCTTGGCGTCGTCGGCCTGATCACGCCCTGGAACTTCCCGCTGACGATCGCCTCCTGGAAGCTCGCTCCGGCGCTCGCCGCCGGCAACACCGTCGTGCTCAAGCCGGCCGAGCTCACGCCGCTGACGGCGCTGCGCTTCGCCGAGCTCGCAGAGCAGGCGGGCCTGCCCGACGGCGTCGTCAACGTCGTCGTCGGCCCCGGGCGAACGTGCGGGCAGCGCCTCGTCGAGCATCCGGACGTCGCCAAGATCGCATTCACCGGCTCGACCGAGGTGGGGCGCTCGATCGCCGCCGGTGCCGCCGCTTCGATCAAGCGCGTGACGCTCGAGCTGGGCGGAAAGTCGGCGAACATCATCTTCGCCGACGCCGATCTGGAGGCAGCCGCCGCGGCGGCGCCGCTCGCTGTGTTCGGGAACGCTGGGCAGGACTGCTGCGCGCGCTCGCGGATTCTCGTGCAGGAGAGCGTGCTCGAGCGCTTCCTCGAGCTGCTCGAGCCGGAGGTGAAGGCCCTGCGCGTGGGCGACCCGCTCGATGAGAGCACCGAGATGGGGCCGCTGATCTCGGCCGAGCAGCGCGAGAGCGTCGGCTCGTTCCTGAACGGGGAGGCGCCGATCGCCTTTCAGGGCGACGCACCCGACGGTCCCGGCTACTGGTTCGCGCCCACCGTGTTGGCCCCTGTCAAACCCGGCGACCGGGTCGCCCGTGAGGAGGTCTTCGGTCCGATCGCCGCAGTCCTCTCCTTCAGCGACGAGGCCGAGGCGGTTCGCCTCGCCAACGACACGATCTACGGCCTTTCGGGGTCGGTCTGGAGCCGCGACGGCGCCCGCGCGCTGCGTGTGGCGCGCGGTGTGGAGACGGGCGTGCTGTCGATCAACTCGAACACCTCCGTGCGGGTGACGACGCCCTTCGGCGGCTTCAAGCAGTCCGGCTACGGGCGCGAGCTCGGGCCGCATGCGCTCGACGCCTACACCGAGGTGAAGATGATCTTCTACGCGACGGAGGGCTGATGGCCTCGGAGGGCAGGCTTGCAGGACGTGTCTGTGTCGTCACCGGCGCGAGCGGCGGCATCGGCGCCGCGACCGTGGAGCTGTTCGCAGCCGAGGGCGCGACCGTCGCCGGCATCGACTTGCGCGCGGACGCCCCCGGCGATCTGTCGCTGCGGGTCGACGTCACGAGCGAGGATGAGGTCCGCGACGCGCTCGCACGGGTCCACAGGGAGCTGGGCCGCATCGACGTGCTGTTCAACAACGCCGGGATCTCGCCGAACGACGACGGCTCTGTGCTCGAAACCACGCTCGACGCCTGGGAGCGCGTGCAGCATGTCAACCTGCGCAGCGTGTTCCTGTGCTGCAAGCACGGGATCCCGCACCTGCTCGAGAACGAGGGCCCGCTGCGTGGCTCGGTCGTCAACACCGCCTCGTTCGTCGCCGTCATGGGCGCCGCCACCTCACAGATCTCCTACACCGCGGCCAAGGGCGGCGTCCTGGCCCTCTCACGCGAGCTGGGCGTCGAGTTCGCAAAGCGCGGCGTTCGCGTGAACGCGCTCTGCCCCGGGCCGGTCGACACGCCGCTGCTGCGAGAGCTCTTCGCGAAGGACCCCGAGAAGGCGGAGCGGCGGCTCGTGCACGTCCCGATGGGCCGCTTCGCGAGGGCAGAGGAGATCGCGCAGGGAGCGCTGTTCCTCGCGAGCGACGACTCGAGCTACGTGACGGCGTCGACGTTCCTGGTGGACGGCGGCCTCAGCGGTGCCTACACGACACCGCTCGGCTAGCAGCCGAAGTTCGGCGACGCGGGGCGCCCGGCTCGCGCCGGACGCCCCCTGGCCGTCGATTGCTCGCGCCGCGAAGCGGCCCCGGCGCGAGCAGCGTCAGGTCGTCGCTCAGGTCGCCGACGGGGCCTGTGCGGGTTCCGTCCCAGTGCCCGTGGGGGCCTGCCCGGATTCCGGTGCGGGGCCCTCCGTGCCCGGACGGCCGTACCCGCCGCCGGGGCCTCCCGGGCGACCGCGGTGCGACTCGACTTTGAAGGCGCTGTCGAGCCTCACGGTGACCTTCGAGCCGTCTGGCTTCGTGACTTCGACCTCATAGTCGCCGCTGTTGCGGAAGTCGCCCGTGACAGTGCCCGCGGTGCCGCCGCCGACGCTGGCGAGCGCCGCGGCCTTCGCTTTGGCAGCGTTTTCTCCGGTCACGGTCTTCTCGGCGTTCTCGTGGGTCGCCGTGCCGGGGGCGTCGGCGGCCGTGAAGCCGGGTGGCGGCCCTCCGCCGCTGGTCTCCGGGGTCGTGGTCGTCGTCGAGGGCGTGCTGCTACCCGTGGCCGCCCCGGCGAGCGCCGAGCCGCCGAGGGCGAGCGCGGCGAGCGCCGTGCCGCCCAGGATCAGCTGCTTCAGTCGTTTGAGCATCGTGGTGGCTCCTTTTCTCGTCCGGGCCGTGCCCGGGTATGAGAGTCACGATGGTCGCGGTGTGTAAGAGCAGCGCGATAGGGACCTAACGATCTCTAAAGAGCCGCGCGGGCGCTCACGCCGATCCGATCTCCCCTCAGCTCTGGCAGCCCGGGCACCAGAAGGTAAGGCGGTTGTTCTCCCACTGTCCGCGCTGGCGGATGGTCGTGCCGCAGCGGGGGCACGGCTGCCCCGCTCGCCCATACACGGCCCGCGGGCGTGCGCTGAAGCCGTCCCGCGCGGGTTGGCGCATCAGCTCTCGCGCCGTGCTCACGAGTCCCACAGCCTCCTCGTCGCTCAGCTCGCCGAGTGTTCTCCAGGGATCGATGCCGGACGCGAAGCACACCTCGGCCTTCCACAGGTTTCCGATCCCTGCGAG
>JAOPZM010000124.1 GCA_025964115.1 Solirubrobacterales bacterium | reverse complement strand
ACGATCGAAGACGATGATCGTGTCGTAGAGCGAATACCCCAGGATCGTCAGCAGCGCCGCCACGGTCGCCGCCGTGACTTCGCGCCCGGTCAGCGAGTAGACGCCGGCCGTGATCAGAAGGTCGTGCATCAGGGCGATCAGCACGGGGACCGCGTACTTCCACTCGAACCGCAGCGCGATGTAGGCGGAGATCACCAGCAGCGAGGCGATGATCGCGATGATCGCGCTCTTGGCGACGGTTTTTCCGAACGTCGGCCCGATCGACTTGGACGAGAAGTTCCTGATGCCGAAGCGGGCGTTCAGCGCCCCTTCGACCTTCTTGAGCGAGCTCGGCTGCAGCGTCCGCGTGGAGATCTGATAGCCCTGACCGCCGATGTTCGCGTTGCTGATTTTCTGGATCTTCGCCGTCGGGTCGCCAACGGATTTCATGACTTCGGTCAGCTGGCTCTCCGTGGCCGGCCTCACGAACGCAGTCTGGATCCGCGTGCCCGACTTGAAGTCGATGCCGAGGTTCAACCCCTTGCCGCCGATCGCCAGCGCGCCGACCAGGAGGATCGTCCCGGACAGCGAGAAGAACCACTTGGAGGCGCCCATGAAGTCGAACGTCCACCCCCGCCGGCCGCGCCCGGCGCCGAGGGCCGAGGGGTGCGAGACGAGCCGGGAGCGGCTCATCGCCCCGAGCGCCGCCTGAGTCGCCAGCACGGCGGTGAACAGCGAGACGAGCGTGCCGATGCCGAGCGTGAACGCGAAGCCCTTGACTTCCGCGGTGGCGAGCGCGAACAGGATGAAGGCCGTCATGAACGTCACGACGTTCGCGTCGACGATCGCGGCGAACCCGCGTTTGTAGCCCGTCGCGATCCCCGAGATGATCGAGCGCCCGCCGCGTATCTCCTCCTTGACGCGCTCGAAGATCACGATGTTCGCGTCGGCGGCCACCCCGATCGTCAGGATCAGCCCGGCGATCCCGGGGAGCGTGAGCGTGATCGGGATGAGCTTGATCAGCGCGAAGAAGTAGACGCCGTAGATGATCAGGCCGCCCACGGCGATCGCGCCGAGCACGCGATAGAAGATCAGCAGGAAAAGGCAGACGACGGCGAAGCCCGCAAGGCCCGCTATCAGGCCCTGGTTGAGGGCCTGTTTTCCGAGCGTGGCCGATACCTGCGAGCGTGAGATCAGCACGAGCTTGATGGGCAGCGCGCCGGACTGGAGCTCGTCGGCGAGGTTCTGTGCCGAGGTGATCGTGAAGCCGCCGGAGATCTGCGAGCCGTTGGTCGCGTCGATGCCTTCGGGGTACTTCGTGTAGTCGATCGACGGCGTCGTGATCAGCTGGCCGTCGAGCGCGACCGCGAAATGCTGCTGTGCGGCTTCCTTGGGCACCCCGGGGAGCTGCGCTTCCTGCCCGCGCTGCGCGATCGTCTTGGTGACCTTCTGGAAGACGCTCTGTCCGTGGGAGGTGAAGCCGAACGTGACGTTCGGCGCTCCCGTGCCGCCGCCGCCTTCGTCGAAGCTCTGCTGCGGGTGGGTGATGTCCGATCCCCTCAGAACGGGGTTGTCGTTGATCACGAAGAAGCTGTTCGGCGATGGCTGGACGACCTTCCCGTTTTTGTTTTCTTCCGGTCGCGCCTGCAGGAGCACGGTCCCGGGGCTCACCCGCACCGCCTTCACGACCGCGCCGGGCGGCGGTTTGTAGCCTTCCGCGTACAGGTTCTGTTCGGTTTCCGCCGGCTGGCAGGTCTTTGCGTTGCCCTTGCACAGCACCTTTTCGTGCTTTGTGTCGAGCAGGTACCAGCTGCCGTAGATGCAGCCGTTCACCTGCGCCGGGGTGCAGCCCTGCGTCCAGGTGGTCTCGTTGGAGCGGAGGATCGGCGGCCGTTTCTCCGCGCGCAGCACCGCCTGGTACTCGAGCAGCCCGAACTGCGGCGCGCCCGCGTTCGCGCCGCCGGTCGCGGTCGTTTCGCTCGGCGCGGGCTTGCCTTCGGCGCCGATCACGTTCGGCTCCCAGTCGTAGAAGAGGAGCTGCGCGGTCTTGCCGACCTGGTCCTGGGCGCGCGCGACGTTGCTCACCGACGGCAGCGCGACCGTGATTTCATCCGCGCCCGAGCGCTGGATTTCCGGCTGCGCGACGCCGATCTGGTCGACGCGCTTGCGCATGATGTCGATCGCGCGGTTCAGCGATTCGGTGTCGACCTTGGCCTGGGCGGTGGGCTTGCCCTGGTAGACGAGCTCCACGCCGCCCTTCAGATCCAGGCCGAGGCGTGTCTTTTTGGCCACGATCGTGACGGCCGCGAGGCCGATCAGGATCAGGACGACAAGCAGGACGAACGTGTTGCGGCGGCGGTCGGTCATCGGCTGTCCAGACTACTTGTCGGGCGTCAGCACAAGCAACAGCCCGCCGTCGTCGTCGTACGCCGGGAAGATGTCCGCCTTGGCGTTCGCCGCGACGTCGCGTTCACCGGTGACCTCGACCGGGACCGCGAGCGCGCGCACCCCCACTCCAGCACGGTCGCCACGGGATCGTCGCCGTTGGCGAACGTCAGCCCGAGCACCTGCTCGACGCGCTGTCCGATCACATCTTCCTCCTCGAGGCCCGTGAAGGCGAAGGAGTTCTTGCCGCAACCCACCACGCGGCCCTCGCCGTCGCACACGAAGAAGGCGGCATCGGGTGCCGGGTAGTAGTCGTCGAGCAGTTCGAACAGGAACGCGAAGCCGCACTTCGAGCAGCCCTTGGGCTGGCGTGTGAAGCCGATGTTGCGATCGAGCTCGCTGCTGCGGTGACCGCAGTTTGGACAGATGAAGGGGTGGGCCATGGAGTGCTACACAGACTACGCAAGCGCCGGGGCGAAGGACCCCGGCTCTGCTCGCTCGTGCGAAAGGCGACGTCCCACCCCCCGGAGCGTGCCTGGCTCCTCAGAATAGCGACGGCCCGCCGCTCTCCGGGGGGTCGAGCCCGAGATGCGCGAAGGCGGCGGGCGTCGCCGCGCGTCCGCGTGGCGTGCGCTTGATCAACCCCTCCTTCAGCAAATAGGGCTCGTAGACGTCCTCGATCGTGTCCTGCTCCTCGCCGACGGCGATCGCGAGCGTCGAGAGCCCCACCGGTCCTCCGTCGAACTTCACGCAGATCGCGTAGAGGATCTCCCGGTCCAGGCGGTCAAGCCCCCGCGCGTCCACCTCGAGCATCTCCAGCGCGGCCTGCGCTGCGTGGGCCGTGACGACCCCCTCCATTCGCACCTCGGCGAAGTCGCGCACGCGCTTGAGCAGCCGGTTGGCGACGCGCGGCGTCCCGCGGCTGCGCGCGGCGATCGCGCTCGCGCCGTCCTCGTCCAGCTCGATCTCGAGGATGCCCGCCGAACGCCGCACGATCGTCGCGAGCTCCCCCTCGGCGTAGGGCTCGAGCCGTGCCTGGATGCCGAAGCGGTCGCGCAGCGGCGTCGTCAGCAGGCCGGTGCGCGTCGTCGCGCCGACGAGCGTGAACGGCGGCAGCTCGAGCGTCACGACCCGTGCGCCGGCGCCCTGGCCAACGGTGATCGGCAGGCGGTGGTCCTCCATCGCCGGATAGAAGGTCTCCTCCAGCGTGCGCGGCAGGCGATGGATCTCATCCACGAAGAAGACGCTGCGTGGCTCCAGGGCAGTCAGAAAGGCGGCGATGTCGCCCTTGCGCTCGAGCGCCGGTCCGGCCGTCTGCACGAATGGCACGTCGAGCTCGGCGGCGACGATCTGCGCGAGCGAGGTCTTTCCCAGCCCCGGAGGACCGGCCAGCAGCAGGTGGTCGAGCGCCTCCCCCCGGGCCGTGGCGGCCTCGATCGCCACGGCGAGCTGCTCCCGCAGCGTCTCCTGACCGACGAACTCCTCGAGGCGGCGTGGGCGCAGCGAGCGGTCGAGCTCGTCCTCGGCCACGAGATAGGGGGTCTGGATACGGGGTGCGATCTCGCTCATGACGGTGTCGCGCGCGCCACGCGCAGCGCCTGTGAGATCAGCTCCTCGGCGCTCTCGCCAGCGGCGTCGGAGAGCAGCTCCTCGGCCTCGGCCGGCGTGTAGCCGAGCTCGACGAGCCCTTCACGCGCGAGCGTGCGCGGGTGCTGCGGCTCACCCCGGCGGGCGAGGATCGCCGCGGCGGGCCCGAGATCCTCCGCGCCGCTCACCGCGACCTTCTCGCGCAGCTCTACGATGATCCGCTCGGCGGTGCGCTTGCCGATGCCCGGCACGGCCTGAAAGCGGGCGACGTCGCTCGCCGCGAGCGCCCCGATGAGCTCTCTCGGCGTCCCCCCCGAGAGCACCGCGAGCGCGACCTTCGGGCCGACCGCCTGCACGGAGAGCAGCATCAGGAAGAGATCGCGCTCCTGCTCGGAATGGAAGCCGAACAGCGCGAGGGCGTCGTCGCGGACGATCAGGTGCGTGTGCAGGGTGACCTGCTCACCCATGGCCGGCACGTGCCGCAATGTCTCCGCCGAGACCGCTGCCCGGTAGCCCACGTCTCCGCAGAGGACCACCACGTGATCGGTCCTGCGCACGGCGACCTCGCCTCGCAGCAGGGCGATCACACGCCGGCCCCGGCAAGCGCCGCGGACACGGGCGCGTGGTTGGCGTGGCAGATCGCCACCGCGAGCGCGTCGGCGATATGGTCGGATCGCGGCTCGGTGGCGAGCCCCAGCAGCACCTTGACCATCCGCGCCACCTGCTCCTTGCCGGCGCGTCCGCTGCCGCAGACGGCCCCCTTGACCTGCTGGGGCGTATAGCTCGTACAACCGATCCCGCGCTGGCCGGCCGCGAGCATCACGACGCCGCGCGCCTGCCCGACGGCGAAGGCCGTACGCGCGTTCTGCCCGAAGTACAGCTCCTCGAGAGCGACGGCGCCGGGCACGTGCTTGTCCATCAGCGCGGCGACGGAGCCATGGATCTCAGCCAGCCTGCCCTCGTGGGGCCTGCCGGAGGGCGTGCGGATCACGCCGCCGTCGAGCGCCACCATGCGGCCCGCGCCGCCGGCGGCCTCGCCGGTCGCGACCACGCCGTAGCCCGTGCTTGCCAGACCCGGGTCGATGCCGAGAACGATCATCGCCCGTGATTCTGCGCTGGCCGCCGGACGCCTGCCTGGCGTACTCTGCCGCGCATGCCCTCAGAGGGGATCGACTTCGCGGCCGAGGGCCTGCTGGACGGGCTCGAGGGCAAGACGCGCGCCGAGCGCCTGGTGCTGCTGCAGGAACTGGCGGCCGACGGGGTGCCGCTCTCGGAGCTGCGCCGCTCGACGGCCGCGGGCACGATCATGTACCTGCCCGCCGACCGGGTGATCGGCAGCAGCGACCGCTACACCTCGGCCGAGGTGGCAGCGATGACGGGGATCGAGGAGGAGTTCCTGGTGCGCGTGCGCCGCGCCATGGGTCTACCGATCCCGGAGGGCGACGAGGCGGTCTACACCGATCGCGAGGTCGAGTCGACGCGCCAGATCCACATCGCGCGCGCTGCGGGCATCACCGACGAGGAGCTGCTGGACCTCATGAGAGTGCTCGGCCGAGGCCTCTCGCAGGTGGCCGAACTGCTGCGCGCGGTGCCTCTGAAACTGGTCCTGCAGCCCGGGATGAGCGAGGCGGACCTCGCACAGAGCTATGCGCGTGCCGCCGAGCAGCTCTACCCACTGGTCGACCCGCTGGTCAGCAACGTGCTTGCCCTGCACATGCGCCACGCCACCCAGAGCACAGTGGTCAGTGAGCTGGAGCGCAGCGGCGGCCAGCTGCCCGGCTCGCGGGAGATCAGCGTGGCCTTCGCCGACCTGGTCGGCTTCACGCGCCTGGGCGAGCACGTCCCGCCGGACGAGCTGGGACGTCTGGCGGTGCGCCTGGAAGCCCTGGCCACCGAGGCCGCGATGCCGCCTGTGCGCCTCGTCAAGACGATCGGCGACGCGGCGATGCTCGCCTCGCCGGAGCCGGAGCCGCTGCTCGGAGCGACGCTGGCCCTGATCGAGGCCGCCGATGCCGAGGGCGAGGACTTCCCGCAGCTGCGGGCGGGCGCCGCGCTCGGGCAGGCGCTGCCGCGCGCCGGCGACTGGTACGGGCAGCCCGTCAACCTGGCGAGCCGGATCACGTCGGTCGCGCGTCCGGGCAGCCTGCTGGCCGATCGGGAGCTGCGCGACTCGGCCGGCGAGTCCTACAGCTGGTCGTTCGCGGGCGAGCGCCGGCTGAAGGGCATCCGCGGCCCGGTGCAACTGTTCAGGGCACGCCCGCTGGCCGTCTGAGCCGCTCGGCCCGCCACGGTGCCTCGCCGGAGGCCCACAGGTCGTTGAGCGCGACCGCGTCCTTGTAGGTGTCCATGCAATCCCAGAAGCCCTCGTGCCTGCGGGCTCGCAGCTGTCCGTCGGCCGCCAGGCGCTCCAGCGGCGAGCGCTCGAGCACGCTGTCGTGCTGCAGGTAGTCGAGCACGCCCGCGCCGAAGCAGAAGAAGCCTCCGTTGATCCAATGCTCGTATCTGGGCTTCTCACGGAAGCCCCGTACGCGGCCGTCGGCGTCCAGCTCGGTGACGCCGAACGGCATCTCCGGCCGCACCACGGTCATCGTCGCGAGCGCCCCATGCCCCGCGTGAAACGCCAGCAGCGCCTCGAGGTCGATGTCCGCGACGCCGTCGGCGTACGTCGCGCAGAACAGCGGCTCGCGGGCCAGCGCGGTCTCGAGCCGCTTGATCCTGCCGCCCGTCTGCGTCTCGAGGCCCGTGTCGACGCACTCGACGACGACGCCCGGCGGCCACTCGGTCGTCGCGACGAACCGCTCGATCAACTCGCCCTTGTAACCGGTCGCGAGCAGGATTCGCCGGAAGCCCTGGACCGCGTAGAGCTGGACGACGTGCCACACGATCGGCATGCCTCCGATCTCGACGAGCGGCTTGGGCAGGTCAGGGGCCTGCTCCTGCAGGCGGGTTCCCCGCCCGCCACACAGGATCACGACCGGAGGCCGGCTCACCCGTTAGCCGGCGACGCGCTCGAGCACGTCGGCGGACACGTCGAAGTTCGCGTGGACGGCGCTGACGTCGTCGTTGTCCTCCAGGAGGTCGATCAGCTTCATCAGCCGGCCGGCCTGTGTCTCGTCGATCGGCACGAGGCTCGAGGCCCGGTAGGCCATCTCGGCGCTGTCCATCTCGACGCCTGCCTCCTCGAGCGCCCTGCGAACGCGGGTGAAGTCCGCCGGCTCGGTGATGACTTCGAAGACGCCCTCGTCGGTCGTGATGTCCTCGGCGCCGGCCTCGACGGCGACCATCAGGTCGTCTTCGGAGTAGCGCGTCGCGTCGATCACGATCGTGCCCTTCTTCTCGAACAGGTAGGCGACCGAGCCGGGCTCGCCGAGGCTGCCGCCGTTCTTGGAGAAGACGTGCCTGACATCGGCGCTCGTCCGGTTGCGGTTCTCGGTCAGCGCCTCCACCAGCACCGCCACGCCGCCCGGGCCGTAGCCCTCGTACAGGACCGCTTCGATCGCGTCGGCCTCGCCGCCCTCCCCCGTGCCCTTCGCGATCGCGCGTTCGATGTTGTCCTTCGGCATCGACGCTTCCCTGGCCTTGCGCACCGCGTTCTCGAGCGCCGCGTTCGCATCGGGGTCGCCCCCGCCGTCTCGCGCCGCCACGGTTATCGCCCGTGTGAGCTTCGAGAACTGAGCGCCGCGGCGCGAATCCACGACCGCCTTCTTGTGCTTGATGCTCGACCACTTCGAGTGTCCAGACATAACCGAGAGTCTACGAATCGGCGGCCGCGGCGACCTCGCCCTAGGATTGGCTGGCGCATGACGGCGACCCTCTCCCCGGAAATCTTCAAGGCGTATGACATACGCGGCCTCTACGGCGAGCAGATCGACGGAGACCTCGCGGAGCGGATCGGCCGCGCCTTCGCGCAGGTGCTCTCCACGCTCGAAGACGTACCGGTCGAGCGACTCCGCCTTGGGCTTGGGCGTGACATGCGCGCGAGCTCCCAAGAGCTCGCCCCGCACTACCGTCAAGGCATGCTCTCAACCGGCGCCAACGTTCTCGACATCGGCACGGTCGGCACCGAGATGCTCTACTGGTTCGTAGGCTCTCGCGAGCTGCATGGAGGGCTGATGTGCACCCCCTCGCACAACCCCAAGGCGTATACCGGGGCCAAGCTCGTGCGCGAGGGGGCTATGGCCCTGTCGGGCGATTCCGGTATCGAGGACGTCCGGCGAGCCGTCGAAGACGAGCTCGAGCGCGGCGGGCCCCATCGGGCGGGCGCTGCCCCACCGAGAGGCCACTTCGACGAGCTCGATGTCTATGGCGAGTTCCAGGCGGCCGCGATGCGGTTCATCGACCCCGACGTCGTTCGCTCGGCCAAGCGGCCGCTGACCGTGGTCGTCGACGGCGCCCACGGCATGGCGCCGCCAATGGCGGGCCCGCTGCTCGAGAGCCTCGAGCTCGAGCTGATCGAGGCCAACTGGACCGCGGATGGCGAGTTCCCCGACCGCGGGCCAAACCCGCTGCTCGAGGAGAACCGACGATCGATCGTCGAGAAGGTGCGCGAGACGGGCGCCGATCTCGCGATAGCGTGGGACGGCGACGCCGACCGCTGTTTCTTCATCGACGAGACCGGCGCGTTCGTCGACGGGGACTTCCTCACCGCCCTGCTGGCGGAGTCGCTGCTCAGGAAGGCTCAGGAAAGAGATCCCACCCGCCACGAGGCGATCCTCTACGACGTGCGTGCCTCGCGGGCGGTGCCGGACACCGTCGAGCGGGCCGGAGGCGTCGCCTATGTGAACCGTGTGGGCCACGCGTTCTTCAAGACGCGCATGCGCGCCGAGGGCTCGCTGTTCGGCGGCGAGGTCTCGGGCCACTACTACTTCCGCGACTTCTACTGCGCGGACTCAGGGACGATCCCGGCGCTGCTGATGCTGGAGCTGCTCGGCGGCGAGGGCCGGAGCCTGTCGGAGCTGCTGCGCCCCTACCGCGAGCGCTACTTCATCTCGGGCGAGATCAACTCGGAGGTCTCCGACCCGCAGGGCAAGATCGAGGAGATCGCCGAGCGCTACGCCGATGCGCGCCAGAGCCGCCTCGACGGGATCTCGATCGACTACGACGACTGGCACTTCAACGTCCGTCCCTCCAACACCGAGCCGCTGCTGCGCCTGTGCCTCGAGTCGCTCGTCTCCCGCGAGGACATGGAACGCCACCGCGACGAGGTTCTCGCGCTGATCCGCTCGTCCGCGACGGCCGGGTCGTGAGCGACGCCGAGGAGCAGACCGACGAGCGCCAGCGCGAGCTCCAGACGCTGGCGCTGGCCGAGGAGGCGGGCATCGTCCGGCTGGCAATCCCGACTCCCTTCCAGGTCGGGCGCGTCAACGCGTACCTGATCGAGGATTCTCCGCTGACGCTGATCGACTCGGGCCCCAACTCGGCCAAGGCGCTCGACGAGCTCGAGCAGGCGCTCGCGTCGCGCGGGCACTCGGTCGAGGACATCGAGCTGCTGGTGATCACCCACCAGCACATGGACCACTTCGGGCTCGCCTCGATCCTCGCGCGGCGCTCGGGCGCCGAGGTCGCGGCGCTCGAGGCGCTCGCGCCATTCCTCGCGGGCTACGGCGAGCAGACGGACCTCGAAGACCGCTTCGCCGAGCAGATGATGCTCCGCCATGGGATCCCGCCGGAAATCGTGACTGCCCTGAGGGCCGTATCGGCCGGCTTCCGCGCGTGGGGGTCGAAGGTCGAGGTGAGCCGGCCACTCGCCGACGGCTCGCAGCTGGAGCTGCGCGACCGCACGTTGCGCGTGCTGCACCGGCCCGGCCACAGCCCATCCGACACGGTCTTCCTCGACGACCGATCGGAGATCGGCAAGCCATCGATCCTGCTGTCGGCCGACCATCTGATCGGGCACATCTCGTCGAACCCGCTGCTCGCCCGCCCGCTCGGTGCCGGCGAGGAGTATGAGAGCCCGCCCGCCCCCCGCCCCCAGGCGCTGATCACCTATCTCGCCTCGCTCGAGCAGACGCGCGCGATGGATCTCTCGCTGGTGCTGCCTGGCCATGGCCGGCCGATCACCGACCACGTGAGCCTGATCGACGAGCGCTTCCGCCTGCACCGCCGCCGCGCCGAGAAGATCCACCGGCTGATCGTCTCCCAGCCGCGCACGGCTCACGAGATCGCACAGGAGCTGTGGGGCAACGTGGCCGTCACACAGGCCTATCTGACGCTCTCGGAGGTCCTGGGCCACGTCGACCTGCTGCTCGAGGACGGGCGCGTGATCGAGCTCGAGCAGGACGGCGTCGTGCGTTTCCAGGCCGCCCAGGGCTGACGCTCCGGCAATGGCGGGCGCCGACGGCAGCCGTGTCCGGGCGGTCCCGCAGCTGGTGATCTTCGAT
>JAOPZM010000119.1 GCA_025964115.1 Solirubrobacterales bacterium | reverse complement strand
GAAGCACAAGATCGGCGCGACCTTCCTGCCCTCCTGCATGCCCGTCCTTTCCGAGTGGTTGCGCCGTTCGCACCCGGCATGACGGCTGGCGTCGGGGCCGAGCGGCCGCGCGTTGCGCGGCGGCGTGGCGGGAGGATATCCTTGCAGCGAACCCTGCTCAGCAGCGGTATCGGGGCGCTACTCTTTAGCGGCTGCTTACGGGCGAACTTAACCTACCACCTAGGATCGACGGCCAGCGGCCAAGGGACGGATCCTAAGCCGATGAACCAGACAACCGAGTCAACCGCCATCTTCGCTCCGCTGTGGAAGCGTAAGTGGCTGATCCTGCTCGTCGCGCTGCTGGTCGGCGCGGGAACCTACTTCTACTACAAGCGTCAGCCGAGCCTCTACCAGGTGGCGACGCAGCTCTATCTCGGGGCGGGCTCCGAAGAAGCGGGCCTGCTCAACGGCGGCGGGTCCAAAGCGCTTCAGGCAAACAGCTCGAACGCGACGGCGCTGATCAACTCCGTGGTGGTCGAAGCCGTTCACAAAAAACTGCACGCAGAACACAACGCAGCCGCTGGGAAAGGCAAAGTGCGTGCAAAGGCCGCCGAAAAAAGCCAGTTCATCACGATCACCGCGGAAGCGCGCAAACCGCGGGCAGCCGCGCTGCTGGCGAACGACACCGCACAGGGCTACATCACACGCCAGCGCCTGAACTACACGCGGGAGATCGAAAAGGCGGTCTCGATCGCGCGGCGACAGCTCCGGAGGGTCGAAGAAACACGCTCCTCTCCCAAAGGGAAAGGCTCGACCTCGAGCAGCAGCACCAGCGTCGTCCTCCAGGCAGCCGGCCTCAGCACCAAGGTCAACCAGCTCGAAGCGGAGCTCTCGATCAAGGGCGTACAGCAGGTCTCTCCGGCGAAGGCGGCCTCGGCGGTGCTGCTCTCTCCCAAGCCGAGACAGAACGCGATCTTCGGGTTCCTGCTCGGCCTGATCCTCGCCTCGGTGGCGGCGTTCGGTCTCAGTCGGCTTGATCGACGGCTCCGCTCGCTGGCCGACGTCGAGACGGCCTTTCAGACGCAGATCCTCACCGCGCTGCCGGCGGTCAAACGGCCGATCACCGAGCGCGACGGCCGTCCGGGCCCCGCGCGCTCGCTGGTCGAGCCCCTTCGCCGGTTGCACACGACGCTTCAGATGGGCGGCTCGTTCGACCCCGACCGTGCCGCCTCGCCTCGCTCGATCCTGTTCGTGAGCGCGGACCCGGGCGACGGCAAGTCGACTCTGATCGCGAACCTTGCACGCGTTCAACGCGATGCCGGCGAGCGGGTGGCGGTCATCGAGGCCGATTTTCGCCGACCGGCGCAGTCAAGGCTGCTGAACGTCACGGCACCGCATGGGCTCGCTGACGTGCTCGAGGGAAAGGTGAGCGCCCAGGAAGGGATCCACACGGTCGAGCCGGTCACCCGGGCACCCGGGACGAGCGTGCATGGCGGGGGTGCGGAGGTGGCCACGATGGTCGAGTCGCGCAGCACCGGCACCCTGTCGGTTCTGCTGAGCGGGGGCCCGGTGGACAATCCGCCGGCACTGCTCGCGCGGCCGGCGATGAGCGAGCTGCTCAGCTCGGTGGCGTACGACTTCGACTACGTCCTGATCGATGCGCCTCCACCGCTCGAGGTGAGCGATGTCATGCCGCTGCTGAACATCGTCGACGGGATCGTGATCGTCGCGCGCATCGGACACACTCGTGAGATATCCGCCCAGCGCCTGCGGGAGCTCCTGATGCGCGCCTCGAACACGCGGGTCCTCGGCACGGTCGCGAGCTCCGCGTCGCGACCGGACATCGAGAGGTATGGCTTCGCCTCGGCGTCCTCTCGGCGCTGGCGCAACTGATCGGCCGATGAGCTCGCTCGGCCCGCGACCGTTCGGTACGACCGGATGAATCCGGCGATCCTCAACTCGCGCTTGCGCGCAGTCGTCCTCGCAGGGCTCGTGCCCCTCGTGATCGCGTTCGGCGTGGCGGTGGCCGTCCCCAAGCCGAACATCGCGCTGGAGCTGACGCTCGCGCTCGGAGCGCTCGGAATCGTCGTGCTCATAACAGAGCGTCGCCTCGAGCTGACGGTGCTGCTTCTGGCTCTGTATCTCGGCCTGCTCGACGGCCCCGTCAAGCTCGGGTCCGGCGGACACGAAGCGGCCACAGTCTTCCGCGATGTGCTGATCTTCGCCGTGAGCCTCGGCGCCGTCCTGCGCATGCTCGCCAACAGGGAGCGCATCAGGCTGCCGCCGCTTTCGGGCTGGGTCGTGCTGTTCGTCGCGCTCGTGGTGGCCGAGGCGTTCAGTCCGAGCACCCACGGGATGCTGAAGGCACTCGGCGGCTTCCGCCAGCAGCTGGAGTTCGTCCCCTTCTTCTTCTTCGGCTACGCGCTCATGCGCTCGAAGGAGCGCTTCCGCAAGCTCTTCATCGTGCTCGGCGTGATCGCGCTGGCGAACGGGATCGTGAGCACGTATCAGACGAAGCTGAGTCCAGGCCAGCTCGCCAGCTGGGGCCCGGGCTACAGCGAACTCGTCTACGGCACCCAGGCTCCCGGGTCCAAGGGTGGTAATGCCGCGCGGTTGTACAGCAGCGAAGGCCAGGCCAGAATCCGCCCGCCGGGCCTCGGAAAGGATGCGGGGTTCGCCGGGGGAGTCGGTCTGGTCGCTCTGCCCTGCACGCTCGCGTTGCTGGCGACGACCGGGAGGCGAAAACGGTGGGCCGCCGTGCTGCTCTGCCTCGGCGCGATGCTGGGCGTGGTCACCGGCCTCGGTCGCCTACAGGTCGTCGGGGCGGTGGTCGCGATGATCGCCTTCGCGCTCCTGTCAGCCAGCGCCGGCCGTCGGATGACGCGTCCACTCACGGCGCTGTTGGGCGTCCTCGTGCTGGCCGTGCCGCTCGGGGCGATACTCGTGTCGGTCGAGGCGCCCGGAACCTTCAACCGCTACGCCGAAATCGCTCCTGGCAACGCCGTCTCGGCAAAAGACAAAAAGACGAGCGAACTCACGCGTCTCCCGCACCAGCTCTCCGTCGCCCCGTTCGGCGTCGGTCTCGCTAGCGCGGGGGCCGCGTCCGGCTTCGGCGGCAAAGTGGCCGAAACGTTCGAAGGTCATGGCGTGGGTGGCGAGACGCAGTACAACTTCCTCGCTGACGAAGTCGGCCTGCCCGGCCTGCTTCTGTGGGCCGGCCTGATGTTCAACCTGATCCTGCTCGCCGCACGGCGCCTGAGGCACATCGCCGACGTCGAGCTTCGAATAGACCTGGCGGGGGTGTTCGCGGTCCTAATCTCCATGCTTCTGATCGGCATCTCCGGCCCCGTCATGGGAAGCGCCGCCCTCGGCTCCTTCTTCTGGTTCACCGCCGGCATCGGTTCCTACTGGTTCCTCGGTCCGGGCCGCGCCGCAGCCACGGCGAGTCGCCAGACCACGGGATGACCCGGACGGCCGTCGTGGGCATGTCCGTCGGTGGCACCTGCGGGGTGCACGACCACGCCGTGCTGCTCGCGGACGCGCTGGGTCGAGAGGGGATCTCCTCCTCCATGCACTGGCTGTGGCGTCGGGAGGGATCGCTCCGCGCGACTCGATCGGAGGTCCGCGAGTGGACTCGAGCGCTCACGCTCGAGCTCGATGAGCTCCGCCCGGACGCGGTGCTCCTCCACTACTCGGTGTTCTCCTACTCGTACCGTGGCGTCCCGCTCCTCGTCGCTCCGACGCTTGCGGCGCTGCGTCACTCCTCCGCACCGATGATCCCGATCATGCACGAGTTCGTCTACCCGTGGACGCATGGAGGGTGGCGCGGCAAGCTGTGGGCGCTCACCCAAAGAGCAGCGCTGATCGGAGTGATGCGCGCCGCCGGCGCGGTCGTCGTCACGACCGACTATCGAGCGCAGTGGCTTGCCTCCAGACGGTGGCTGCCGCAGAGGCGGGTCATCTTCGCGCCCGTGTTCTCGAATCTGCCACCCCCAGTCGCCGGCGCTGCCGATCGGCAGTCGCCCGTCGTGGGGCTCTTCGGGTACTCCTCCGAGGAGGCTGTGCCGCTGGTGCTCGATGCCGCTCGTCGTCTCCTCGAGCGAGGGGTCGGCGTGCGCCTCGAGTTGCTCGGCGCGCCCGGACGCGACTCATCGGTCGCCGACATGTGGCTGGCGGCAGCAGCCAGCCGCGGCATGGAGGAGCGGCTCTCCTTCACGGGCGTCCTTCCAGCTCAGGCGCTGTCGAACGCGCTGGCAGCGTGCGAGGTACTGCTGTTCACCGACTCCGCCGGGCCATCGCCACGCAAGGGCACGCTCGCGGCGTCCCTCGCGTCGGGCAGCGCGGTCGTTTCGGTCGACGGACCGCAGCTCTGGTCGGAGCTCGTGGAGTCAGAGGCGCTCGAGGTCGTGCCGCCCACCTCCGAGGCGATGGCCGACGCCGTCGAGCGCCTGCTCGCCGACGAGGAGGGACGCCGGGCGCTGGGCGCTCGCGGCCGGGCCTTCGCCGAGCAGCAGATGGGGCTCGAGCGCAGCGCCGAGCGCGTGGGCGCTCTCCTCGGCGAGCTCCTCAGCGGATCGGCGTCGTGAGCGTCCCCAGCCTCATGAGCGCTCTGCCTACGCCGACGCCCACGTGGATCGTGCGGCGCGGTATCCCTCGAGCAGGGCTCGCAGATGCGTGTCGCTCGAGAACCGCGCCGCGACCGCCTCTTTGCCGGCGATGCCCATCGCGCGGCGTCGCTGCGGATCGGCCAGCAGATCGTTGAGCGCCTGCGCGAGCCGGCCGGGGTCTCCGGGTGGCACGCACAGTCCGCTCACGCCATCCTCGAGCCAGTCGACGATCCCGCCCGTTGAGCTCGCGACGGCCGGACGGCCCGCCGCGTGTCCCTCGATTCCCACGAGGCCGAAGGGCTCCGGCCATACTGACGGCACGACGACGATCGACGCGTTGGCGAGCTCCTCGGCGAGCTGGTCGGCGTCGAGCCAGCCCCGGAAGCGGACGCGCTCCTTCACCCCGAGCTCCGCAGCCAGCGATCGCATGGGCTCGAGCTCGCGCCCGTCGCCACAGATGACGAACTCGGCGTCGACGTCGCGGGCGGCACGGATCAGCACATCGACGCCCTTTGGGCGCACTATCCGACCCGCGAACACGACGCGACGCCCGTCGTCGGCGTCAGCGGTCGGCTTCGCAGCCATCGTCGGGAAGTACGGGACCACGCGGCGACGCGTTATGCCGTTCGCCGCCAGATGCCTGTCCACGGCGCTCGAGTAGGAGACGGCCAGATCGGCACCCCTGAGAGCGGCGAGTCCACGCGTGGCGCTGCGATACTTGACGGGTAGCGTTTTCGGATAGTGGGTGTGCGCGCAGCCTCGTAATGCGAGGTTGGGAACGCATCCGGGGCCGTGGCCCCTCACGCATTCTTCCCCCGGGCGGAAGTAGTACACGCCGGACGTGCACGCCGTGTATCCGTGAGCGCTGATCACCAGAGGCGCGCTGCCTCGCAACGCGGCCGCGATCTCAGGATCGTCGACCTGGTGAAGATGAACTACCTCCGGGTCACACGACAACGCCTGCCCGAGCCGCCGCGCCATCGAAGTGTTTGAGTTAAAAAGCTCCTCGCTCTGACAAAGCGTCACTCCGTCATCGCCCGCATCGGCTTCGATCCTTTGAGTGAGCACCTGTACATGCACGCCCCGACTCGCGAGCGCCTTCGCGCTTGCGACAACATGTGCGCCCACGCCACCGTCCCGGGCCCATCGCGGTGTGACAAACAGCACCGAGCCGAGCGTGTCGTCGATCTCCGATGAGTCCCCCGAGACGGTCCGCTCCTCGCCAATCGCGCCATCTGCCAGCATGCGGTGATGATATCCGCGCCACTCGTGCAGCCGATTGCGCCGGTGCGCGCCCGGCCGGTACTCTTCCGAGGCAGGGCGCACCATGACGCCCGGGCACCGTTTAGGGATGGATCCTGAGGCCGATGAGCGATACGACGAGCGACGCAGCCAGCATCTCCTTCCGCAGCGTCGTCGGCCCGCATCCCGATGCTCGCCACAGCTCGCCGATGGAGCGCAGTCGTGCACGCTGAGCCGGCCGCCGCGCTCAGCGGGCGAGCGCTGAGGCTCCCCGATTTCTTCATCGTCGGGCACGCGAAGAGTGGCACCACGGCGCTGTATGAGATGTTGCGCCGCCATCCCGAGATCTACCTTCCCGACAGCAAGGAGCCATGGTTCTTCGCGAGCGACATGCGCCCGCGCTTCGAGCCACGCCTGGCGGGCACGCCGCCGGAGACGCTCGAGGAGTACCTGTCGCTCTTCGCCGACGCAGAGCCGGGGCAGCGTGCCGGTGAGGCATCGTCCTCGTATCTGTGGTCGCGGACCGCCGCGGCGCGGATCGCGGAGGTTCAACCGGCGGCCCGGATAATCGCGATCCTGCGCGAGCCCGCGAGCTTCCTGCGCTCGCTGCACCTGCAGCTGGTGCAGACCCACGTCGAGTCCCAGAGGGATCTGCGCACCGCGATGTCGCTGGAATCCGACAGGCGTCGAGGCAAACATGTGCCCCGCCGCTCGCACCGGCCGCAGCTGCTCCAGTACGCCGATCACGTCCGTTACTCCGAGCAGCTCAAGCGCTACCACGACCTCTTCGGAAGCGAACAGGTCCAGGTGCTCATCTATGAGGACTTTCGCGCCGACAACGAAGCGACCGTGCGCCAGGTGCTGCGCTTTCTCGAGGTGGACGACACGCGTCCGATCGAGGTGCTCGACGCCAATCCTACGGTCGCGTTGCGCTCGCAGCAGCTCGACGAGCTCGTGCACGCGGTGTCCACGGGTCGCGGGCCGCTCTCGAACGCGGCGAAGTCGATCGTGACGACGCTCACCCCGCGCAGGGTCCGACGGAGTCTGCTGCAGCTTGCTCAGCGTCGTCTCGTGCATGGTCGCCCGCTGCCGCCCGACGAGAGCTTCATGCTCGAGCTGCGCGGTCGGTTCAGGGGGGAGGTCGAAGCTGCGAGCGAGTACCTCGACCGTGACCTCGTGAAGCTCTGGGGCTATGACAGCATCGGCTGAGTCCACGGCTGCCGACCCTTCAGTGCAGCGGCGATTTCCCGACTTCTTCATCGTCGGGCATGCCAAGTCCGGCACGACGGCCCTGTATGAGATGCTCAGGCGGCATCCGCAGCTCTACATGCCTCCCGTCAAGGAGCCGCAGTACTTCGCCCGCAATCTGAACCCGCCCGCGGACGGTTCGCGCTTCGAGCAGACCGGCCGACGCCCGGAAACGCTCGATCAGTACCTCTCCCTGTTCACTCCGGCGCGGCCCGAGCAGCGGGTCGGCGAGGCCTCGACCTTCTACATCTTCTCGCCGCTGGCTCCGGGCAGGATCGCCGATGCCCGCCCGGACGCGCGCATCATCGCGATCTTTCGCGAGCCTGCCAGCTTCCTGCACTCGCTGCATCTGCAGATGCTGCAGAACCATGCGGAGTCACAGAAGGATCTGCGCAAGGCGATCGCGCTGGAGGACGCCCGTCGACATGGTCGCAAGATCCCGCGAAACGCGCACTGGCCGCAGGCGCTCATGTACACCGAGCGCGTGCGCTACTCCGAGCAGCTGCGCCGCTACCACGAGGTGTTCCCCAGAGAGCAGGTGCTGGCGCTGATCTACGACGACTTCCGCGCCGACAACGAGGCGACGCTGCGTCGCGTGCTCAGCTTCCTGGAGGTCGACGACAGCGTCCCGCTGGCGCCGACCCACGCCAACCCGACGGTCGCCGTGCGCTCGGTTCGCCTCGACGGGATGATGCGCTCGGTGCGCGCCGCCCGTGGTCCGATCTCACAAGCGGTGAAGAGCACGGTCAAGGGCCTCACCACGGGGACCATGCGCAGAGACGTGCTCTACCCGTTCCGGCGGCGGCTGCTGTACGGCGAGCCGCAACCCCTCGAACGCGCGCTCGAGCAGGAGCTTCACGCGCGCTTTGAGGGAGAGGTCGCCGCGCTCGGCGAGTATCTCGATCGCGACCTGCTCGCGCTGTGGAGGTATGACGGTGGCCGCTGAGCCGAGCGGACGGTCGCGGCCGGTACCGGGGCGGACCCCGGATTTCTTCATTGTCGGCCACCACAAGAGCGGCACCACCGCGCTGTACGAGATGCTGCGCCGCCACCCGCAGATCTACATGCCGACGCTGAAGGAGCCGCGCTTCTTCGACAGCGACCTGCACGCGCTCGCGAACGCGCCGACCGGCACCCGCCCGGAGAGCCTCGAGGAGTATCTCGCGCTGTTCGACGATGCGAGGCCGGAGCAGCGCATGGGGGAGGCGTCGCCCTCCTACCTGAGGTCGCGCACCGCGGCGGCCGCGATCGCGGCCGTGCAACCCGCCGCGCGCTGCATCGCGATCCTCCGTGAGCCTGCGAGCTTCGTGCGATCGCTGCATCTGCAGCTCGTGCAGGAACACGTCGAGAGCGAGAAGGACCTCGCCAGGGCGGTCGCGCACGAGCAGATCGTCCGCGACGGAAAGCCCGTGCTGCGCTACTCCGACCACATTCACTACGTCGAGCAGCTGAAGCGCTTTGACGCCGCCTTTCCCAGCGAGCAGATACTCGTGCTCATCTACGACGACTTCCGCCGTGACAACGAGGCGACGCTGCGCCGGGTGCTGCGCTTCCTCGACGTGGACGACGACGCTCCGCTCGAGCTGATCGACGCGAACCCCACCGTGAGCGTGCGCTCGGTGAGGGCCGACGCCGCGCTGCGCAGGATGTACTCGGAGAGAGGCCCGGTGTCGCGCTCCGCCAAGGGCGTCGTCCGCGCCCTGACGCCCAAACGCCTGCGCACTGCTGCGATGCGGACGATCCGCCGGCGGGTCATCTACGGAAGCCCGCAGCAGCCTGAGGAGGCCGTGATCGCCGAGCTGCGCGACCGCTATGCCGGTGAGGTCGCGGCGCTGAGCGACTACCTCGACCGCGACCTCGTGGCCGAGTGGGGCTACGACCGTGTCATCTGAGGCACGCACGCGCGAGCATCGGCCGAGGGGCCCGCTTGAGGCGGGCTGGCGGGCCCGCATGGAAAGAGCCCAGGAGGATGTCCTGCCGTCTGGCCCGGCCGTCGTGTCGTGTCCTGCTCCCTACGGCGTCGGTGGCCTCGGGCGCCACCTGAGAGAGATCGCCGAGGCCCTCGAGCGCTCCGGGGAACCGGCCGCGCGCATCATCGACGCCGACGCCTCGAGCTGTCCCGCCGGGCGCCGCCGGGGGCTGCCCGAGGTGGTGGGCGCCCTCGCGCCGCTCGCGCGCTTCTCGCCTGCGTGGCGGATGTGGAGCGCAAGCGTGCGCTTCGACGCTCGCGCCGCGCGCGGGCTTGGCGCCGCCGATCAGCTGATCGCTTTCAACGGGACTGCTCTGGCGCAGTTGCGAGCAGCCCGGCGCGCCGGGCTGGCGACGCTGTCGCTGGTCTCGGCCAACTCCCACATGCGCCGCGTCATCCGCCAGCACGAGCTGGCCTACCGTCAGTATCCGGTCGAGCGGCCGTGGGCCACTCACCTGCTGAGGCGGAACCTCCGCGAGTACGCGCAGGCCGACCGCATCCTCGTGTCCTCCCGCTACGTGCTCGAGTCGTTCGTGGAGGAGGGATTCGGGGACGAGCTGCTCGCACACTTTCCGCTGACACCCGATTCGCGCTACCGGCCTGCCGGCACGCCGAGCAGCTCGAGCACGTTCGACATCGTCTACTGCGGAAGCCTGCTGGTCCACAAGGGTGTGCCGCTGCTGTTGGATGCAGTTCGCCGGCTCGCATATGACGACCTGCGTCTCGTGCTCGTCGGGGGCTGGAAAACGCGGGCGATGCGGCGGTTCATAGAGCAAGCGTGCCGAGACGACCCGCGCATCAGCGTGCGTCCGGGCGATGCGCTGCCCTGGTTTCGCAGCGCACGTCTCTGCGTCCATCCGGCCTACGAGGACGGGTTCGCCTACGCTCCCGCCGAGGCGATGGCCTGCGGGGTCCCCGTCATCGTCAGCGAGGACACGGGGATGAAGGAGCTGATCGACCCCGGCCGAGACGGCCTGATACTGCCGACCGGGTCGGTCGAGGCGCTCACGCAGGCGATCGATGCGAGCTACCGCGGGGAGATCCTCCATGCCTAGCGGTGGCTCGCAAGGGGCTAGACTAACCGGCCCGATGGCCGAGCCAGCCGCGCGTTCGCCCGTTCCCACGAGCGAGGACAGACCGCAGGTCATCTATGTGATGGGCGCCGGCCGCAGCGGCAGCACGATCCTCGGCGTCACGCTGGGCAACTACGGCGACGTGTTCTATGCCGGTGAGCTCGATGGGTGGCTCGTGCGCTCCGGCGAGCCGCAGATGGACGACGCGGCCCGCGTGCGCTTCTGGAGCTCCGTGCGCGAGCGGGTCGATGGCGCCGCAGAGCTCTTCGGGCGCACGGCGGAGCTGTCGCTCGAGCGCTCGATGTCGTTGTTTCGCATCCACCGCTGGCGCGACCGCCGCCGGATCCGCGGACCCTACCGACGCGTCGCCGAGGATCTCTATCGGGCCGTCAGCCGCGTGGCGGGAACGCCGTTGATCGTCGATACCTCCCACTACCCGCTGCGCGCGCGCGAGCTGCAGGCGCTCGACGGCATCGACCTCTATCTCGTCTACCTCATGAGGGATCCGCAGAGCGTCGTCGCCTCGTTCAACCGCAAGGACGTGGCCCAGTACACGAAGTCGACGCTCACCACGAACGTGTACCTGTGGCTCACGAACCTCCTGTGCGTGTGGGTGTTCATGCGGAGCCCCCGCGACCGACGGATCGTCGTGCGCCACGAGGACTTCGTGGCCGACCCGCAGAGCGTCGTGCGGGACGTCCTCCGGTGCGTGGGCGTGGCGGCGCCGCCGCCGGACTTCGCCGCGCTCGACACCGGCGTGGCGTTCCAGGGCAATCGGGTGATCCGATCTGCTCGCGCGGCTCTCAAGAGCGAGCCCGAAAGGCCGCGGCGGCGATCGGCGATCACGACGGTGCTCCAGCTTCCCTGGGCGCTGGTCCTGTCGCGGCTGCGGCCCGTCGCCTCCACGTCGCACCACGACTGACGTGTCCGCGCGCCTGCCCAGGAGGGCCGTGGGAGCGGCATCGCGGCGGCTGGGGCGCCCGGAGCTGCTGGCAGCCGTCGACGCGGGCGCGCGCCAGGCTCAGCGCGAGGAGGTCGGGATCAAGGCGGTGCTCGCCGCCGGGCTGCGCGGAGACGGGACCTACGTGGACATCGGCACCAATCGCGGGCAGGTGCTGCGCGAGGCGGTTCGCATCGCACCGCGCGGCAGACACATGGCGTTCGAGCCGATCCCGGCGCTGGCAGCCGCGGTCGCCCACGAGTTTCCGGACGTCGACTGCCGATGCAAGGCGCTCGGTGCGCGGCCCGAGTCGGCCGAGTTCTGTTACTACCGCGAGCTCGATGGCTGGAGCGGGCTGCGCCGGAGGCCGGAGATCAGCGACAGCCGCGGCAAGCCCGAGCTCATCACCGTCGAGGTCTCGACGCTGGACGCGGAGCTGGCCGGGATCAGCCCAACCGTCGTCAAGATCGACGTCGAGGGCGCCGAGAACGCCGTGCTCGAGGGCGCAAGCGAGGTCCTGACGCGGGCGCGGCCGCTTATCATCTTCGAGCATGTCTACGAGGCGGCGGCTCTCTACGGAACACAGCCCGGGGCTCCGTGGGACACCCTCACCGAGCTGGGCTATGAGATCTTCTCGGTCACCGGAGACGGCCCGTTCGGTCGATCGGACTTCGCTGCGGGCGGGGCGGTGGTGAACTGGCTGGCGACGCCGGTCGCGTCACCGGCGAGCCCCACAGGCGACTAGGGTTCCGGCGCGGCTTCTGTTCGTTCGCGTCGTTTGAAGGCCTGCGCTTCGGCGGCTTCTTCCCGTGCGAACTGCTGGCGTGCGGCCTTTTCAGCAGCGGATTCCTGGCCTCCCTTCGGGCGCGTCGTGCCCTGCGATTTACCCGTCCGGCGTGAGCCCGCGCCCCTGCGGGCGCCGGCGCGGCCTGCTTTAGATTTTCCGGAGCGTTTGCCCTTCTTGTGTGTCGGTTCGGATGCGGCTTCGGCTTCACGCTTCGCGTTGGCTTCCCGACGGTGCTTTTCTTCTACCGCTTCGCGCCTCTTGGATTCTTCTTCGCGCTTCTTGGCTTCCGCTTCGACCGTCTGTTCGCTCGAGCCCAGGCCTTCTTCGCCGTTGGCCGGTTTCTTCGACGCCACTTCGGCCGATTCGCCTTCGCCCGAGCTCGAGCTGCCGCCGCAGCCGGCCACCAGGCCGCCCGCCGCCGCGGCGACAGTGAGGGCAAGCGCGATCCGCGCAAGCCGCATGTTGACGTCGAGCATCCTGCTCAGCACCGTTTAAGTCTAGGGCGTTTTCGCCGCCGCTCGCGCGGGGTGGTCGCGCAGCGGTCACGGGTGGCTTCAGGCGGACCTATCGTTCGATCGTGGTGCCGGATGGCGTGCTTTGCGGGGGCGGGCTGCGATGCGCTTTTTCCGCCGCGCGCCGTTTGCGTTCAGCTTCGAGCGTCTTTGTCCGCGCGGCGCGGGTGGCTTCTTCCTGCTGCCTGGCATTCGCGCGCGTTTCTGCTTCCCGTTTCTTGACCTTTGCTTCCGCTTCCTGTTCGGTCTTTGTCGCCGTCAGCTTCGATGCTTCTTCGCGTTTCTTGGCCTTCTGTTCGGCCGCCTTTTCGCGCCGCTTGGAGGCGGCTTCGGAGGACTGTTCGCGCTTGCTGGCTTCTATCTGCGCGAGCAATTCGCGATTGCGGTCGATTTCGGCCTGTTCTTCGCGCTTCTGCGCCGATTCTTCGGCGTGTTCGGCCGCTTCTTCATTTGAAGAGGCCGGAGTGGGCTTACCGGCGGTGCCGCTGCCTCCCGAGCACGCCGTCAGGCCGCCGACTGCGAGAGCGGCGAGCAGGCAGGCGAACGCTGCGGCGGTGACCCTACGGCCGGGCATCTGCGGGAGCGCTCCCCATGCCGGTGATTCTACGCCGGACGCTCGGGCCTTTCACCCGGTGTATTCGATGTTGAGTAGCCGCGGGTAGTCGGTGGCGGCAATTTCGAATGTGGCGGTTTCGCCTTCGCGTGTGAGCAGCCGCGCGGAAGTGTTCTGGTTGCGCAGCGGGTCGTATGCGCTCACCGATGGGGCCGCGCCGCCTTCGGGAAGGTTGCCGAGCGTGACGCGGAACGTCTCGTCGGGCAGGTCGAAGCGGCTGATGTCCGCAGGCGATGCGTTGGGGTCATACAGCGTGAGCAGGTCGCGGGTCATCACGTAGACGGGGATCACGAAGTGCGTGGGAGAGGATTGGAAGGGGAGCACGGCGAGCAGGCTGTGGTCGTAGAGGTTGGGGTGCGCGGCAGACCCGTCGCCGGCGAATTGTGCGTGGCGGCCGTTCTGGGAGATCGAGATCAGCTTGAGTTGCCGCGCGCCGCCGGTGGGTCCGGGACCTTGGAAGTGGGCGAGCATGTTGCGGAAGCCGTCCATCGTTTCGCCGCCGAGCTGGTCGCCGGGGTAGCTACCGGGTTCCGCTTCCAGCGCGGAGAAGAAGCGGCTGTCGATCAGGCTCAGGGAGCCGGGCGCGGCGGCAAAGAAGTACTCGCGGGTCATTCCCTTGTTCACCATCGCCGTGAGGCTGCGCAGCAGCGCCTTCGCATGGAAGTGGGCCTTGTCGGCTGACGAGAGCGTGGCGGCGGGGCCCGTCTGCGGGGTTGCCTCGTCGGGGCCGACAACAGGCGCTTTTCCGGGGGCGAGGTTGTACTCGGTGATCCACTTCTGCACCGGGCTCCCGCCGGGCGGACCGACGTTCCGCCCGTGGGGGAAGTGATAGACGTAGGTGGTGAACGGCGCCAGGTCGCGTATCAACGTCTCGGGCGAGGATGCCGTGAGCGTGTACTCCGGCAGCAGCGACTGATAGGTGGGAATGAACAGCGGCAGGAAGCTGTGCTTGGCGGTGTCGCGCGCGCCGAGTGCGTCGAGGGGCACGGCGTGCGTTTCGGGGTACCCGCCCGGGTAATCGACCGGCCCCACGTATGGGTGCTTGCTGAGCGCCGTGAGTCCCAGCGGGGCGGCGGCGCCGGACGGGAACGGCGTCTGGCTCGCGAAGCCGTCGGTTATCCCCACAGCGGGCGAGATCCCGTTGGCGGGGTTCCGCACGTAGGCGACCGTTTCGCGAAGCAGCGTGCGGATCACTTCCTTGGTGGCGAGGTGTTTGTGCCACTTTTCGGCGGTGGCCGCGTGCGTGGCGGCTTGAGCGCCGGTCGTTTCGGCGCCGCCCGTTTCGGCGCCGCCCGTTTCGGGACCGCCCGTTTCGGGACCGGTCGTTTCCGCGCCGCCCGTTTCGGGACCGTCTTCGACTTCCTGGTCGGTCACCGTTTCGGAGCCG
>JAOPZM010000090.1 GCA_025964115.1 Solirubrobacterales bacterium | reverse complement strand
CGGCCGCGCCGTAGTCGCCCTCGGCGTACTCCAGGTGCTGCCCGAGCGCCAGCATAGCCAGCACGGCCTCATGCTCATCGGAGTCCTGTGCCAGCTCGATCGCCCGCGCGAGGTTCTCGCGGGCCTTGACGGTGTCGCCGATGCGGCCGAAGACACGGCCGAAGATCCCGTGGGCCCGGCTCGCGGCCCGCACCTCGCCGAGGCGCTCGGCGAGGCGCAGCGCCTTCTCGGAGGCATAGATCGCCAGCATGTTGTCGCCGACCTGCATGTACAGCCACGCGGCCTCCTCGTACAGCCGCACGAGTGCCAGCGACGGAGGCCCATCCTTGATCAGGTTGATGCCCTTCTGATGATGCTCGATCGCCCGCGTGCGCTCGCCCTTGTGCGCCAGCGCGGCGCCGATCTTGCGGTGAAGCTCGGCGACGTGCTCCAGATCCTCGCGTGACTGGTGGTGGTCGAGCGCCTGCTGCCACACGTCGATGGAGGCATCGACGCGCCCCAACCGCAACGATAGGTCGCCCTGCTTCTCGTGTATGCGCGCCTGCTGCTCTGCGTCGCCGACGCCCAGCGCGGCGGCGGCCTCGTAGTGAGTCAGCGCCTCCTGGTTTGAGTGAAGCGCGCCTGCCGCGTCGCCGGCGGCCTCGACGAACTGGAGTGCCTTGGCCCGCAAGGGTGCCAGCTCCTCGGGGGCGAGCCGGACCTCCTCGCCGAGCGTCGCCGCGCGTCCGTAGTGCTCCGCGAGCAGCGCCACCACCTCGTGACGCCGCTCGCCGGCGCGGCCTTCGATGAACATCCCGACCTCGAAATGCTTGCGCGCCCGCACGGCCTTCGGCAGCATCGCGTAGGCGACCTCGCGGATAAGCACGTGCTTGAAGGCAAGCTCCTGCTCCCCGGCGAGCCGCCCCACTTCGCTCGGCACGATGATGTCCTTCTGGCGCAAGGTCGCAAGCGCAGACCGCAGGTCGCCCCCCTCGGCCCGGGCGACGGGTGCCAGCGTCCCTTCCCAGAAGACCTGCCCGACGACTGCGGCGTGTGCGACGAGCTTGGCCTCGAGGGGACCCAGCGAATCGAGGCGCGCTGCAAGCAGGCCCTGCATCGTTTCGGGGAGCTCCGCCGCCTTGGTGCCGCCTTCCTCGGTGAGCCTCTGAACGAGCTCCTCGGCGAACAGCGGGTTGCCCCCGGCCCGCTCGGTCAGCGCCTCGACCACGTCGGGCGCGGTCGATGCGCCGCGCAAGAGGCTGTCAATGAGGTCCCGCGTGGATGCGGGCGGAAGCGGATCCAGGAACAGGCTGTTGGCCGTACGACGCGAGGCCCCCCAGCTCGGCCGGCGCTCAAGCAGATCTTCGCGAGCGAGGCACAGCTGCAGCGTCGGGGTGCGAATCCAGTGCGACAGGTACTCGATCAGGTCGAGCATGCCCTCATCGGCCCAGTGGATGTCCTCCCACACGAGCACTAGCGGCTCTTGCTGGGCGATCGCCTCGAGATAGGTTCGTACGGCTCCGAACAGGCTGTCGCGGGCGTTCTGCTGATCGTCTCGCTCGGCAGATCCGTCCGCTTCGGGCGCCTCGATGTCGAGGAGCCTCGCGAGTGGCGCGATGCGCCGGGTGAGCGCATCGGCATCGTCAGCGCCACTGGTCGCAAGCAGTGGTCCGAGGCGGGCGGAGAGCTTCTCGGAGGCGACCTCGGCCGAGTCGTCGTCGGCGATCGCGCAGTCGGCGCGCAGCATTTCGCTGAGCGGCCAGTAGACGATGCTCGACCCGAATGGCAGACAACGGCCCTTGCGGACGAGCACCGGAGGATCTCGGGAGGCGAGCGAGCGCTCGAGCTCGCGCAGCAGGCGTGTCTTTCCCACCCCCGCCTCGCCCAGGATCGTGACCAGGTGCGGGGAGCGGCTTCGCGCGACCCGGCTGAACTGCATCTCGAGCGACGCCAGCTCCTCGTGGCGGCCGATGAGTGGCGTCTCGCGGCGCGGCTCCTGCGCCCTGCTGCGCTGCCTGGAGACGGCCAGCGCACGCCAGGCAGCGACGGGCTCGACCTTGCCCTTCAGCTGCAGCGGCTCGAGCTCTTCATAGGCGACCACGCCCTCGGTCGCGCGCCGTGTCCGCTCGCCCACCGTGACCGTGCCCGGGCTCGCGGCGCTCTCCAACCGTGCCGCGACGTTCACCGCGTCGCCGATGACCGTGTAGTCGTCTCCCACCCTGCCTGCGAGCACCTCGCCGGTGTTCACGCCGACGCGCAGCGCGAACTCGAACCCGTAGTCCGAGAGCAGCTCGCGATTGAGCTCGAACATCGCGGACTGCATGCCCAGCGCCGCGCGGACCGCACGCTCAGGGTCCTCCTCGTGGGCGATGGGGGCGCCGAACACCGCCATCACGTTGTCGCCGATGAACTTGTCGACCCGCCCGCCGAACCGCTCGACCTCCATCGCAAACCGGGTCAGGCAGCGATTGACCAGCGCCTTCACGGTCTCGTGATCGAGCCGCTCGGCGACCGAGGTGTAGCCCGAGAGATCGGCGAACAGAACCGTTACCGTGCGCCGCTGCTCGGTGGGAACGACGTTCGCCGCGAGACCCTGATTCCGTGCGCGCCCGTCGCCGCCCGGCCCGTCGAGCACCGAGCCGCAGGCAGTGCAGAAACGGGCCCGCGCCGGTGTGTCCTCGCCACACGTCGGACACTTGCGTGCAAGCGAAGCTCCGCACGCCATGCAGAAGAGCGCGACCGCGGCATTGGCGGCGCCACATTCGCGGCAGCTGACTTCGGGACCCATGACCCCCCAGATCTTTGCGCGGGTCGCTGCTTCTTTACAGCTATGCGCCGACGGTTGTCGGCAGGCACCTCGCAGTCAGTCTAGGCCGAGTGGGGCCCTGGCAGCGTCTCGCCGGCCGCTGGTGAGGTGCCCGCCGGCGGCGCCGGCCCGCCCGCGGGTGAGGTGCCTGCTGTGGCCGCCGCCGGTTCGGGCGGCAGCAGCGCCGTGTCTCCGAGCGTTTCCGCGTCTGCGAGCACTATGGCGTCCGCGGGCGCAGCGCTCTGCTGGGGGCGCACGTAGAGGAGCCAGACCGCGGCCGCGACCAGCAGGACGCCGCACAGGATCCAGCCGAGGGCAGTCGTTCCAACACCGACATACTTCAGGCCGGATGCGGCGATCACGAACGTGATCACAGGGCGGATGTAACGGTCGGGCGCACTCGAGGAGAGCAGCGAACCGACCAGCACCGCCGGGACGCTGCCGAGGATCAGCGATACGGTCACGCCGAACTGGACATGGCCGAAGGCGAGGGCCCCGAGCGCGGCGGCGAGGGTCAGCGGCACCGCCTGGCTCAGATCGGTGCCCACCAGCTGGTTGGCGCCGATCATCGGGTACAGGAAGAGCAGCATGATGATCATCAGCGAGCCCGACCCGACGGAGGTCATTCCGACGACCATCCCGCCGATCATCCCGATCGCGATCGTAGGCAGGGGCCGGGCGACGACGTCATGAACGGCTCCGGTGCGCCGCGCTCCGCTGCGGCGATCCAGGACATACCGCAGCACCATCGCCGTGGCCCCGACAAGGAGCGCCACGCCAAGCGCCAGCTGGATATTGTGCTGAGCGGACTTCGCGTGGCCCATCAGATGCAGCACATACGCACCGACGAACGCCAGAGGCACCGAGCCGAGCACCATCCAGCCCACGAGGCGCAGGTTGACGGTGCCTCGCCGCAGGTGGACCGCCGCTCCGAACGGCCGCATCAGGACTGCCGCGACGAGGTCGCTCGAGATCGCCGCCGCTGGCTGGACCCCGAACAGCAGGATCAGCATCGGTGTCATCAGCGCCCCGCCGCCTGCGCCGGTCATGCCGACGAGGAAGCCGATGACCGCGCTGCCAAGAACGATGTATGGATCGACGTGCATAAAGGTCCCTCTCCCCGCACGAGTGCGTGCTCCCCGACGGCCCCTCCCGAGCTGACGGCCGCGGCTGCGAAATGGTAGCGGCCCTTGCGCCTCTTGCGGGACCGGTCCGGCTGATCCTCTGAACGGATGCTGCGGCCGGCGGAGGGGCGCCCGGCGGGGTCTACCAGGCCTGCCCGGCGCCGCAGTGCGGGCACATCACGGTGGTGGAGACCCTCGCCTGGAAGAGCAGGCCGCACTCGCAGCTGTAGGAGGCCCGATCGATCGGCCCTCCGGCGTCACGCACCCGCTGCGCGGCCGTGTCGGCGGCCCTTGCGAGGGGCTCCTGTGCGCCTCGGGTGCGGCCGCGGCGTGCGTGTCGCCTGTCGGCAAGCGGGTGCAGTAGATGTGGTCTCATCAAGCTCTACCCTCTACAACGCCATTCACGCCAAAAGGTTTCGTCCCGTAACCTTAAATTCCTGCCAGCGGGCCGGTCGCGCGTCGCCCGTGGCGCCCGCCGGAGGCTCGCCGACCGGTCGCCGCCGCAAATGACGTTTGAGATACTTGCCGTGAGATGAACCCCGCCCGCAAGCGAACGGCGCGCCTGATCGTCGCGTTGACTGCGGCAGTGGTGCTGGCGAGCGCGCTCGTCTACACGAGCTTCAGCGCCGCAAGCCCCGCATTGAGCCCCAGCCAGCTCGTTCGCCAGGCCCAGGCCGGCCGCAGCTACCAGCTGACGGGCACCGTAGTCCCGGGGTCCGTGCATCGCGAAGGCGGCACGCTCGACTTCAGCGTCGAGGACCGGGCCGGCGCCACCAAGATCCCGGTGGCCTACACGGGTACCGTGCCAGACCCCTTCCGCGAGGGGCGCGAGGTGATCGTCACGGTCGAGCGCCAGCGGGGGCGCTACGTGGGCGAAAGGAACTCCCTGATCACCAAGTGCCCATCGAAGTTCAAGACCGCTCCGCCAGGCGAGAAGCAGAACTACTGAGCTGATGGCGGGCCTCGGACGCGTATGTCTGCTGCTCGCGCTCGCAGTGTGCGTGTACGGCATCGGTGCGTCGCTGTACGGGGTGAAAAGCGGGCGCATCGAGTTCACGGCGTCCGGTCGGCGCTCCGTCTACGCGCTGGCCGGCGTCCTGACCGTCGCCTTCATCGTGCTTGAGCTCGCGTTCCTGCGCAACGACTTCGCCTTCAAAACCGTCGCCGACACCTCGAGCCGCACCACGCCCACCTTCTATCGGGCAGCGGCCGTCTGGTCCTCCCAGGAAGGCTCGCTGCTGCTGTGGGCGTGGCTGCTGTCGCTGTGGTCGAGCCTCGCCCTGTTCCTGACCCGCAGACGCCTGCGCGACGTCGCGGCATACGCCACGTCGGTGCTGCTCGGGCTCGGAGGCTTCTTCATCTCGCTGATGATCTTCTACGCGAACCCCTTCAGCACGACCAGCCCGAAGCCCGTCGAAGGCGCGGGCCTCGATCCGCTGCTGCGCTTCCCCACGATGATGATCCACCCGCCGATGCTCTATTCCGGCTACACGCTCTGCACGATCCCGCTCGCCTTCGGTGTGGGTGCGCTGCTCGCGCGAAGGGTCGACGCGGATTGGATCAAATCGATCCGCCGCTTCGCCTTCGCCGCCTGGCTGTTCCTGGGCATCGGCATCCTGCTCGGCGCGCGCTGGTCCTATGCGGAGCTCGGTTGGGGCGGCTACTGGGGCTGGGACGCCGTCGAGAACGCCTCGCTGATGCCGTGGCTGACCGGCACCGCCTTCCTGCATTCGCTGATGATCCAGGAGAAGCGCGGGATGCTGAAGGTCTGGAACATCTCGCTCGTGCTCGCCACCGGCACGCTCGCGATCATGGGCACGTTCCTCGTGCGCAGCGGGATCCTCAACTCGATCCACGCTTTCGGCGGGGCGACTCTCGGCGTGCCGTTCGTCGCGCTGATCGCGGTGCTGATCGCCGGCTCGATCTATCTCGTGGTGAGCCGCCGGGACATGCTGCGCTCGCAGCATCGGCTCGACTCGCTGCTGTCGCGCGAGGCGATGTTCATCGCCAACAACCTCGTGCTCGTCGCCCTCTGCTTCGTGATCTTCTGGGGCACCTACTTCCCACTCATCTCCCAGGCCCTCACCGGCCACGAAGCGTCCGTCGGCCCGCCGTGGTTCGACCGCTACACCGTTCCACTGGCGCTCGTGCTCGTCCTGCTGAGCGGCATCGGCCCGGTGATCGCGTGGCGTCGCGCGACGCTCGCCAACGCCCGTCGCAACTTCACGCTGCCTGTCCTCCTCGCGCTGATCACGCTGCTCGCGCTGCTCGCGGTCGGCCTGCCGCAGAGACCGTTCGCGATCGCGATGTTCTGCTGCGCAGCGTTCGTCCTGGGCAGCATCGGACAGGAGTTCTTCCGGGGAGTCCTCGCCCGCCGGGCGATGGCGGGCGAGGCGGTGCCGCTCGCGCTCGTATCGCTCGTGCGGCGCAACCGCAGGCGCTACGGCGGCTACGTCGTGCATGTCGGCATCGCGGTGCTGTTCGTCGGCGTCGCGGCCTCCTCGTCCTTCCAGCACGCCAGCGAGATCGGTCTCTCGCCCGGCCAGGCCACCCGCGTGGGGGCCTACAACGTCCGCTACGTGCGTCCCACCGCGACGATCACGCCGAAGTACGATCGCGCCCACACCGGCTCGACGCTCAGCCTCGGGGCCGTGCTCGACGTCTCCAAGCACGGCCATCACGTCGCGACGCTCGAGCCGAGCGAGGGCTTCTACGCCTCCGCCGGCGGCCAGGGGTCGGTCGGAAGCCTCATCGGCGGACAGGCCGTCAGCCACATCAGCATGGACGGCGGCGCTACCCGCGACGTGTGGAGCGCGATCGCGCCGAACATCGAAGCGCCCGCCCTGCAGCGGATCGTGAACGCCGGAAACCGCACGCTCTCCCCGGACGAGGCGATCGTGGCGATAGGCGTGCTGGCCCGCACCTACCTGCAGCATCCCCCGCAGGCGCAATTCCACCTGATCGTCTCGCCGCTGGTCATGTGGATCTGGATCGGCGGGCTGATCGTGTTCGGCGGTGGGCTGATCGCGATCTGGCCGGCCCCCAGCGCGGTTCGCCGGCGCGTGGCCGTGCGCGCACGCTCCCGTGCCGCGCGGCGCCTCGCGCGCGCGTGACGGTTGAGCATCCTGATCGCGATCCTCACGCTCGTGCTGGTGACCGCTGTCGTGCTAGTCGTCAGCTCGCCGCTGCGCTCGGCCGGACGGCGGCAGCAGCGGGGGTCCTCTGGGGCGCCCGATTCCCTTCGCGCTGCGGCGCGCAGCGAGCTCGAGTCGGCACGCGAGGCGAAGTACCGCGAGATCCGCGACGCCGAGCTCGACTACCGCACGGGCAAGCTCTCGCGCGAGGACTATGAGGCGATCGACGGCGAGCTACGCGCCGAAGCGATCGAGATCCTCGACCGTCTCGAGTCCGCAGAGGGCTAGGCCCAGGGCTTCTTGAGCAGCAGGAACGCGTTGATGAAGAACAGAACCGCGAAGAAGATCGTCCAGCGGTTGAGGTTGCGCTCCACCATCGATCCGCCGCCGAGCGGACCCGTCCCGCTGCCGACGCCGAACGCGCCTGAGAGACCCGAGTCCTTGCCCGAGTGCATCAGGACCAGGAAGATGACGATCACGGCGATCGCCACCTGCAGAACCGAGAGAACCGTCTCCATGCGCGTCAGGTTATCGCGTCAGCCTCTGTGCGGGCAAGGTACATGGGCCGTAGCTGCGGCCCGCGATTGGTCGGCGAAGGTGAACTGCGCTGCGAACGGGAAGCCGCCCGCCGGGCAGTGACGCGGCACCCTGATGGCCCCGGGCCCGTGGGCTCCGGGCCCGCCGATCGTCAGCGAGAACGACAGGATCGAGGCATCGGGCTCGTACACGACGGTCGGGATCGGCGGGATCGAAACCTTCAGCTCGGCGCCGTAGGGCGCGCGGTCGGCGAGGACCATGGCCGTGCTGATCGTCCGCTGCTGAAGCGGCGTTTCGCCCTGACCGAATATCGCGAGCGCGGGATGCCCGCCGCGATCGGGTGCGCGCAGCACCGACAGCACGGCTTCCTCGGGGATCGACTGCGAACCGGCGTGCACCTCGAGCAGCGCATGGCCGCGCCCCACCAGCGATCGCGCCGGACAGCCCGCAGGTCCGCTCCCCTGCACGCGCGCCAGCCCGCAGCTGGCCACCCCGCCCAGATCGAAGCCAAGCCCGGCGGGAAGGTGCACGACCATCGTCCGCAACGCAGCGGGCACCCCTGCTTCGGGATCCTTGAGCGTAAAGGCGAACGTGAACGCGGTGCGGGCCGCGGGCGCGTCAGGTCTGAACGCGGCGCGGATGGCGGCCGTCGGGGCCTGCGCGAAGGCGCCGGGCACCGCCGTCCAGCAGCTCGCCAGGGCCAGCAGCGAGCAGGCCGTACGCGCCGCACCCGATCGGCCGGCGCTCACTTCCGGGGGCAGCCGATCGTGCGCTTTGCCATCACCGTCGAGCCGTCTTCGAAGGTGAACTGCGAGGCGACAGGCCACCCTGTCCGCGGGCAGCTCTTCGGGAGGACGATCCCCCTGACGTGGAGGAGCCTGCGCTTGCCGTGGACCTTCCGGTAGTAGGCGACGTTGTGCGCCCCGAGTGTCAGGAACGCGGTCTTGGCCGAGGCGTTCGAGGCTTCGGGCAGGACTTTGATCGGCGGGACGTCGACGCTGAAGCCGAGCCCGTAGGGCTTCGGCCCGTTGATGACCGTGCCGGTGAGGACGATTTCGACCAGCACGGGACTCGAGCCGCTGAGGAAGATCAGCAGTTTCGTATGGCCTGGACGGTTATCGGAGAGGAAGAAGTCGAGCGTGTACTTCTCTTCGACGAGTTCTTTGCCGATCTGGTAGATGCCCTGCCCGCCGCCGAAGCCTGCCCGTGAGTTCGCGGGACACCCCCGAGTGCCCTTCTGTTGAAGCAATGCTTCAGTGCAGACGCCCGTGCCTTGGAGGTCGAGCGTCACGCCCGCGGGCCCGTAGACGTTCACGTGTCTGATCGGCGAGGGCACCGGCCCGGTCGTGGATCCGATCGTCGCGCTCCCGAAGGCGTTCGTCGGCATTCCGAGCCTGTTGGGGGAGAAGCCCGCTTCGGTGATGCTGACCGTCTCTTCCGCGCGGGCTGCGCCCGCGCAGAGCACAGTGGCGCAGAAGACGGCCGCGCCTGTAAGGATGCGTCTCGTGCGTACCATCGTTTTCCCTCACCTCGTCCTTGGAGCCGCGTCGCCGCAGGCTCTTCCAGTCCCCTAAACCGCCGGGGCCGAACAATAGAGCGGTTCCAGAGGCGTTGGGTGCATGCGGTCGGCGCGGTCTGCCGGCAGGAGGAGTGTCGACGGTCCCGAAAGGCAGCCGTGGACGGTGCTTGGCACGTCCCGGGTCTGGCCGCTAGGCCCCGGCCGAGAGCGCCCGGCGGCCCCAGTCATATGATCGCGAGACCCAAGAACCGGCAATCAAGACCCAAGAACCGGCATTCCGCAGAGCGGCGCAGCTTCCGCCTCGCGCGTCGCTACGGTCAGTTCGCCTGGCCTGCCATGGAAGGGTGCCGATCTGCGATCTGTGGGCCTGATTACGAATCCTTTACGGATTCTTGGTTGTCTGCCGATATGAATTCGGGTGGGCGTACCCCGCGTTTGTGGGCCTGCTGCGCCGACCACGACAATGGGACGACCGCAAGATGATCGAAATCGGCGTATGCACCCGCTAAAACGCCCACGCCGCCGGGCATGGCGGGCGTTGGTGTCCGCGCTCGCCGGCAGCGGGCTGACCGCCGCCAGCCTCAGCGGGCAGCTCTCGAGCACAGCGCTCGGTGCCGGCGCGCCCGGCACCACGTCCACCGGCGAAGGCGCTCCGCCGCCGCCTGTGAGCACGACCACGGTGGCCGGCAGCCAGGAAGCGACCAGCGGCCAGCCCGCGACGACGCCGACGACCACGATCGCGCCTCCCCCGCTGCCGAGCAGCAAAAGGCCGACGACCACGAGCACCGGTCCCAAGCCGAGCAGCCCGCCCCCGGCAGCCCCAGAAGGCCCCAAAGTCGTCCTCAAGCAGAAGCAGAAGAGCACGGGTCCGAGCAAGGCGAACCCGAACATCACCGCGACCGGCAAGCTCAAGACGGGCAAGCCAGGCGCCTCCAAGAGCGGCCCGAAATCCGGCCCCAGCAGCGTCGCGCTCTCACCGCAGGTGATCGCGAGCCAGGCGGGAGCGCTGGCGGCTGCGCTGGCCTCCTCCGCGGCGTCCGTACAGGCGCTCGGCTTCTACCGCATCCCACCTTTCCTGCTGCCGATCTACAAGGCCGCCGCCGCCCAATACGGCGTCCCGTGGCAGATCCTCGCTGCGATCAACGAAATCGAGACCAACTACGGAAGCGATCAGTCGGTGTCCACCGCAGGCGCCGTGGGTTGGATGCAGTTCATGCCGGCGACCTGGCTGCAATACGGGGTGGATGCTCTCAACGCCGGCTATGCGGATCCCTACAACCCCGTTGACGCCATCTTCGCCGCCGCGCGCTACCTGCGCGCAGCCGGTGCGCAGACCGACCTCCATGCCGCGATCCTCGCCTACAACCACTCCGAGGAATATGCGAGCTCGGTGCTCCTGCGAGCCAAGCTGATCTCGACCTACCCGCGCTCCGTCGTCGCGACGCTCACGGGCCTGATCGACGGCCGCCTGCCCGTCACCGGGAAGCAGGTCGGCTGGGGCGCGCTGCTCCCGTCGCGCTCGAGCGCAACGGCGAACGCCACCGCCGCCGGCGCACCAGCCGGTGCGAGCAAAGGCGAAGCTGCGACCCCGGTCGCGGAATCCGCCAAGGCGGCACCGGCTCCGGGGGCCTCGCCGGCTCCTTCGCCCGTCTCGGCAGCTGCCGAAGGGCGCGGCAAGGCCCGTCCGAAGGCCGAAGCCCCTCTGCAGCTCGTGGACCTGATGAGCGCTCCCAACGCCAACGTCGTCGCCGTCCAAGACGGCCGCATCGTGCAGATAGGGGAGACGCGCGAGCTCGGCAAGTACGTGGTCCTTCGCGACGTCTACGGCGACGTGTTCACATACGCCGGCCTCGGCAGCATCGCTCCGACCTACACGCTGCCGCACGCGCCGTCAGCCGCGCCGCAGACGCCGGCGGCCACGATCGCGAACACGCACGATCATGCTCCCTCGAGGCCGGCGACGGCGGGTCGTCAGCCGCCGCTGACGCTTCGCGTCAAGGTCCCGACCCCCGCGCATCGCTCCACCGCCCCCGACCATGCGGTCGTCCCGGCGGACCCGGCTGAAGCTACGCCGGCGGGAATGGGCAAGGTACGTCTGTTCGCCCATCCCGGCAACCCCGACGCCGTCGCCTCCGCGGCCAGCGGCGCGCGCAGGGCGAGCTCCAACGCGGGGCGTCGCCCGCCGCGCCTGCGCCGTGGCGCGATCGTGGCGACCGGCACGGTGCTGGGACGGGTACGCACGCCGAGCGGCGCCGCGGACGGCCATCTGCGCTTCGCGATCCGCCCCGCGGGCGACGGCGCGACGGTCGACCCGCGCCCCATCCTGGCGAGCTGGGCGCAGCTCGCATCGGCGCTGCACCCCCAGGGCGCGAAGGCCGCGCGCCCGCTGTTGGGCGCCACGGCGACCGATGTGTTCCTGCTCTCGAAGGACCAGCTCGCGAGCGACGTGCTCTCGGATCCGGGCATCACAGTCGACGCGTGCGGCCGCGGCGACATCGCCTCCGGAGCGGTCGACAGGCGCGTGCTTGCGATGCTCGCCTTCCTCTCACGCAGCGGGCTGCAACCGACGGTGAGTGGCCTGCGGTGCGCGCCCGGCGCGGCAGCCGGCAGCGCCGCCAAGCCGGATCGCATCGTGGCGCTCGACATCTCGGCCGTCAACGGCACCCCGATATCCGGCCACCAGGGTCCCGGAACGGTCACCGACCTCACGATCCGGACACTGCTGAGCCTGCCGAGCGAATATCAGCCCGAGCGGATCGTCAGCCTCATGCGCTACCCGGGCGCCGCGAACACCCACGCGACACCGCAGTCCTGGAGCCACGTGCAGGTCCAGTACCACCCTGCGAGCCAGGCCGTGGCGCTGAACCCAGCGACGGCCGGTGCGGTCGCGCGCAGTGCGGCAGCCGCCGCGCGCGCCGCCGTCGCGCCGCTGGTCGT
>JAOPZM010000012.1 GCA_025964115.1 Solirubrobacterales bacterium | reverse complement strand
CCGTTGTGGCCCAGGGCGAACCCGGCGTCGCCCACCGACCGGTAGTGGGGCTGGGCGTTGTCCCAGGAGCTCGAACCCGTCGTCGAGTAGCGCACGTGGCCGATGGCCAGCTCTCCGGCGAGCGTGCGCAGGTCGTTCTCGCTGAACACCTGGCTGACGAGCCCCAGCTCGCGCCGCGTGACGATGTGCCCGCCGCGGTCGGCTGCGGCGATGCCCGCCGACTCCTGTCCACGGTGCTGCAGGGCGTAGAGGGCGAAGTACGACAGACGCGACACCTCGTGACCGGGCGCATACAGTCCGAACACTCCGCACTCATCGCGCGGTCCCTCACGCATTGTCTTCACACGCTATCAGGAGAAGAACCCCTTCAGGCCCTGCGAATGCGCGTTGGACAGCTCTTCGAGGGAGGCCTCGAAGCCGACCGCGCCGGCCTTGCCGGCGAGCTCGACGGCCAGCTTCTCCCCGCCCACGGTGCCGATCGGCGAGACGGCCACCTGCTCGCCCAGCGCTTGCAGCGCCTGCTCTGACCCGCTGACGAGGAAGCCTCCCGGGCCCTCTCCGAAGAGCGCCACGGCGGGAGAGGCGGAAGCTGGAAGCCTGACCCGCGCGCCAAGGCCGCCCGCCAGGCAGCTCTCCGCGAGCGCCACGGCCAGGCCGCCCTCGGCGATGTCATGGGCGCTCGACAGGGCTCCGGAGCGCACCGCCTCGCGGACGGCGGCCTGTGCCGCCGCGGCGGCGGCGAGGTCGATCTCGGGAAGGCCGTCCGGAAGGGCCCGGCCATGGAGCTTCTCGAGCTCGCTGGCGGCGATGGACGGGGCGAACGGCCCGACCACCGCGATCTGCCCGCCCGCGCGCGCGAAGCCGAGGCGTCCGGCCCGGCGGGCGTCGGGGAGACGGCCGACCATGCCGATCACGGGCGTGGGGTAGATGGGCCCGGTCGAGCCCTCGTTGTAGAGGGAGACGTTGCCGCCGACGATCGGCGCCTGCAGGGAGCGGCAGGCGTCGCCTAGACCGCGCACGGACTCGCTGAGCTGCCAGGCGATGTGGGGCTTCTCGGGGTTTCCGAAGTTGAGGTTGTTCGTCGTGCCGAGCGGCTCGGCGCCGACGCAGGCGAGGTTCGCCGCGCACTCGAGCACCGCCTCGACGGTCCCGCGATAGGGATCGGCCGCCACGCGCCGGCCGTTGCAGTCGATGCTGACCGCCAGGGCGCTGCCGTCGGGCAGCGCGAGCACGGCCGCGTCGGCCTGCTCGGGGCGGCGGACGGTGCGTGACTGGACGATCGCGTCGTACTGCTCGAAGAGCGGCCTGCGCGAGGCGATGTTGGGGGAGGACAGCAGCGCGAGCAGCGCCTCGCGAGGCTGCGCGTCCGGCGCGAGCGTGGCGGCGGCGGGCGGGTAGAGCGGCTCTGCGGGCCGCTGCGGGAAGAGGTCATACAGGGGGCACTCGTCCACGAGCGCCCTGACGGGCATCTCACCGACGAGCTCGCCGTCGCGCAGCACGCGCATGCGGCCGCTGTCGGTGACCGTGCCGATCGCCGCCCCGTTGACCTCCCACTTCTCGCAGACGCTCATCACGTCCGGAACGTTGTCCGGCTCGACGACGCAGAGCATCCGCTCCTGTGACTCGCTGACCATGATCTCGAAGGGCTCCATGCCGGGCTCGCGCAGCGGCACCCTCGCCACGTCCACGTCGATCCCGACCTCGCCCTTGGAGGCCATCTCGGACGCCGAGGAGGTGAGGCCCGCGGCGCCGAGGTCCTGCAGGGAGACGAGCAGCCCGCGATCGAGCAGCTCGAGCGAGCACTCGAGCAGCTTCTTCTCCTCGAAGGGATCGCCGACCTGGACCGTCGGACGGCGGTCCTCGCCGCCGTCGCCGTCGTGGCCGAGCTCGGCGGAGGCGAGCACCGAGGCGCCGCCGATGCCATCGCGGCCGGTGGAGGCGCCGAACAGGACCACGACATTGCCGGGCCCGGCCGCCGCGCTGCGCACGAGCCGCTCGCGCCGCGCCAGGCCGAGGGCCATCGCGTTGACGAGGCAGTTCTGCTCGTAGGGGCCCTCGAAGTAGACCTCGCCGCCGACCGTGGGCACGCCGATCGAGTTGCCGTAGTGGCCGATGCCGGAGACGGCGCCGTCGAGCAGGTAGCGCACGCGCTGGTCGCCATCCCCGCCCACCTCGCCGAAGCGCAGCGAGTCGAGCACGGCGATCGGGCGCGCTCCGATCGCGAAGATGTCGCGGAGGATGCCGCCGACGCCGGTGGCGGCGCCCTGGAAGGGCTCGACGGCGCTGGGATGGTTGTGGGACTCGACCTTGAAGGCGCACACGAGGCCGTCGCCGACGTCGACCGCGCCGGCGTTCTCTCCGGGGCCCATGACGACGTGCGGCCCCTCGGTGGGGAGCGTTCGCAGGAGCCTCTTCGAGTGCTTGTAGGCACAGTGCTCGCTCCACAGCAGCGAGTACATCGCGAGCTCGACCTGGTTCGGCGGACGGCCCTGCTTCTCGCAGACGAGCTCGTACTCCTCGCGCGTCAGCCCGAGCGCGACGGCGTCGTCGATGGACGGCGTCGGCCCGGTCGGGGGGAGCGTGGCGGCCTCGGCCTCAGGCATGACCCACCCCGGCGCCGACGGCGCCCTCGGCGGCCAGCCGCATAGACTCGAAGATCCGCAGGCCGTCGGCCGATTCGCCGGTGAGCTCATCGACGGCGTGCTCCGGGTGGGGCATCAGGCCGAACACGTTGCCGGCCTCGTTTTGCA
>JAOPZM010000061.1 GCA_025964115.1 Solirubrobacterales bacterium | reverse complement strand
GCTTTGGCGCATGTCGTCTCGTCGTCGGTCGTGGCCGTGCGGTCCGCGAAGGCTCAACGGGGAGGATTGCGCAACGCGCCCACGATTCCCACCGCGAGCAGCACGAGGATGAACACCGACAGCAGTCCCCACAGCGTCACGCCCTGGTCGGCCAGGGCGCGGTAGGTGAGGAAGGCGAAGCCCGCGATGAACACCAGGGCGGCTGCGAGCACGAGACGGCGGGCCATCGGCACCTAGTACACAGGCAGTCGCGGCGGCTCGGGCCTGCGGCCATGGGTGAACAGCCTGATCAGCACGAGGCCGAAGAGGAAGCCGCCGATGTGCGCGAAGGTGGCCACTCCGCTGCCACCGCCGGTGGGCGTAGCGAGGCCGGCGGCCCCGAAGTAGATCTGCTCGAGGAACCAGAAGCCGAGCACCAGCACGGCCGGTAGCTCGACGAGCGTGACGAAGAAGACGATGAAGACCAGGGTCAGGATGCGGGCGCGTGGATACAGCACTATGTAGCCGCCGAGGACCGCCGCGATAGCGCCCGAGGCGCCGAGCGTCGGGACCATCGAGTTGGGGTCGACGAGCACCTGCGCGGTGAGCGCGACGAGTCCCCCCGCGAGGTAGAAGACGATGTAGCGAAGGTACCCCATCGCGTCCTCGACGTTCGGGCCGAAGATCGCGAGGAACAGCATGTTCCCGGCGATGTGCAGGAAGCCGCCGTGCAGGAACATCGACGTGAACGCGGTCTCCCACGTGGGTATCTGACCCGGGAAGGCTCCGTTCTTGCAGTTCGATTCGAGGCCCGCGCGCCCGAATTCGTCCACGACCGTGTGCAGCGTGCAGTATTTGCCCGGGTGCGTGATGTCGTAGGGGATCGCGGCGTCGTGCACGACCGTTTCGGTGCTTGGCCCGCCGAAGAAGCTGCCGCCATGGCGGATCGAGAGCAGGTAGGCGACCACGTTGATCAGCACCAACGCGACGGTCACGAACGGGAAGCGTTCGTTGGGGATGTTGTCCTTGAGCGGGAACATCGCTGCGGGTCTGCGCCGCGCGAGCGGGTGTCAGAGCGTATCCGGCGCCGGAGGGCGCGGCGCAGCTGACGGGCGGACGTGCCCGCCTTCGGGACTAGTGAGCGGTGCTTGCCGCGAGGGGGCCGATGCCGGCGCTGGGCTGCGGGACGTGCTGGTCGGCATGGTAGGAGGAGCGCACGAGCGGTCCGGCGGCGACGTGGTCGAAGCCGAGCTCGTAGGCCGCGCGCTCGAGCTCGGCGAACTCGTCGGGGTGCCAGTAGCGCACGACGGGGAGGTGCCGCTCGGAGGGGCGCAGGTACTGCCCGACGGTCAGCACCTGAACGCCGCTGTCGCGCAGCGCGGCGAAGGCCTCGACCATCTCCTCGTGGGTCTCGCCCAGGCCCACCATCAGGCCGGACTTCGTCACCACCTCGCCCTCGCCGAGCTCGGCGGCGAGGCGCAGCACCCGGCAGGAGCGCGCGAACTCCGAGCCGCGGCGGGCGAGCGGGTACAGGCGGGGGACGACCTCGACGTTGTGGTTGAAGACGTCCGGGCGCTCGGCGATCACCTTCGCGAGGGGCATCTCCTGGCCCTGGAAGTCGGGGGTCAGGACCTCGATCTGGCAGCCGGGCGCCTGAAGGCGGACCTGGCGGATCACACCGACGAACGCCGATGCGCCCTTGTCGGGCAGGTCGTCACGATCGACGGACGTCACGACGGCGTGACGCAGGCCCATGCGCGCGATCGAGCGCGCCACGCGCGCCGGCTCGAGCGGGTCGTGCCAGGTCGGCTTTCCAGTCTTGACGTTGCAGAAGCCGCAGCGGCGGGTGCAGGTGTCGCCGAGGATCATGAACGTCGCGGTGCCGCGCTCCCAGCACTCGCCGACGTTGGGGCAGGCCGCCTCCTGGCAGACGGTGTGGAGGTTCTCCGAGCGGATCATCTCGGTGAGCGCCCGGTATCGCTCGCCGCCGGGCGGCGGCACCTTGAACCAGGGCGGCTTGCGCTCGCGCACGGGGCGCACGTCGGGGCCAAGGACGGTGAGCACGTCCATGCCCCCGGGGTTGGCGCGGGAGCGAGTGGCGCTCATGCGGGTATGGCCTCCTGGGAGCCGTGCACCCGGGGCGCCTCCGTGGTCAGGGTCGCGACGGGCGCGTCGATCCCCAGGCGCCGGGGGGAGACCAGACGCTGGCGGCGTCCGTGTGCGCGACAGAACTCGAAGGCCGCCCGCCGCCGCACGCATGGCATTCCCGTCGAGCCATGGGGAGCGAGCTCGCGCGCGAGCGAGGTCATCGTGACGTCCGGTAGGCCACACGCGACCACCCACGAGAACGGCTCGAGGTCGTTCTCGACGTTGACGGCGAAGCCGTGGGTGCTCACGCCGCGCATGATGTGGACGCCGATCGAGGCGATCTTGCGGTCCTGCACCCAGACGCCCGTGTAGTCGATGCCCTCCTCGTGGCGCGAGCGCGCCTGTATCCCCTCGCCCGCCAGAGCCGCGACGATCGCGTCTTCCATCGTGCGCAGGAAGCGATGCACGTCCTCGATGGCCATGATCGGGTAGCCGACGAGCTGGCCCGGTCCGTGGTAGGTGAGCTGCCCGCCCCGGTCGGTGTCGATCACCTCGATGCCCCTCGAGCTGTAGAAGTCCTCCCCGAAGGGCAGGTCGCCGGCCCCCGAGCGCCGGCCCCGCGTGTACACCGGCGTGTGCTCGAGCAGCAGCAGCGTGTCGGGCAGCTCGCCCGCCTGGCGCTGCGCCCGGATCGCGTCCTGCATGGCCAGCGCCTCGCGGTAGGGAACGGCGCCGAGATGGCAGACCCAGAGCTCCTGCGACGATCGGTCGGCGGCGGTCATCTGTCTGCTCTCAGCCTAGCGTGGCGCCGGGGAACTGATCCGGTCGGCCTGGCGTGGAATGTGCTGCGGGGGTCCATCCGCCTGAGTACACGCTCGGCCGTGGTCGAACACCCGTACGAGGTGCCCGCTACACGACTGGGCGCCCGCCTCCAGCGCTCCGCGGGCGTTGTCGGAGGGCGCGGCGCGTGAGCTCACAGCGTCAGCGCGGCGGGGGTCTGCAAGAGATCGCGGATGCGTGCGAGCAGCAGCGCGGCGTCGGCGCCGTAGAGGATGCGGTGGTCGCAGGCGAGCGTGACGGCCATCGTGTGGCCTGCGGTGAGCTCGCCGTCGCGCACGACGGCCCGCTGCTCCATCGAGCCCACCGACAGGATGGCCGCCTGCGGCGGGTTGATGATCGCGCTGAAGCTCCTCACGCCATACATGCCGAGGTTGGAGACGGTGAACGTGCCGCCGCCGAGCTCCGGGGGGGTGATCGTTCCCGCGCGCACGCGCTCGGCCAGGGCACGCGTCTCGCGGGCGATCTCGCCGAGGGACTTCTCGTCGGCGTCGAAGACCGTCGGCACTATCAGCGCGTCATGCGCGGCGACCGCGACGCCGACGTTGATCCGCTCGTGAAGCTCCAGGTGCCCGTCGCGGTAGCTGCCGTTCGCCCGGGGATGCTCGCGCAGCGCGAGTGCGCAGGCCTTGACGACCATGTCGTTGTAGGTCGGCGCCTCAGGAGTGGACCCTGTGCCGGGCTCGGCGCCCGGCCCCGGGCGGGAGAGCCGCTTGAGCTCCGTGCGCAGCCGCACGCACTCGTCCATGTCGACCTCGGCCTGAAGCGTGAAATCGGGGATCGTCGCCTTGGACTCGGACATGCGCCGCGCGATCGTCTGCTGCGTGCGGTTGAGCTCGACGATCGTCGTCCGGCCCTTGGCCGTTGCGACGCGCTCCTCGATCGAAGCCGCCTCCGCTCCTGGCGGCGACGGAGCGGCCGTCGTGTCGGTGGCCGTCCGGGCACGCCCGGGCTCGAGCACGTCGGCGCGGATGATCCGACCGCCGGGGCCGCTGCCCGAGAGGGTGCGCAGGTCGATGCCGCTTTCGCGGGCGATGCGCCGTGCCAGTGGCGAGGCCTTGACACGAACGCCCGGAGCGCGGGCGCCGGGCGCCGGGGCGGCCTGTGCGGCAGGTGCCTGACCGGCG
>JAOPZM010000242.1 GCA_025964115.1 Solirubrobacterales bacterium | reverse complement strand
TCGAGCACCTCGAGCACGGCCGCCACTACGGCCGGGTCGAACTGTGTCCCCGAGTTCGCGCTCAGCTCGGCGACGGCTACGTCGACCGACATTCCCTTGCGGTAGGAGCGGGTGGTGGTCATCGCGTCGAAGGCGTACATGCGCTGACGATGCGGGACTCGAGCGGGATCTCCTCGCCGCGTAAGCCGTCGGGATAGCCGGTACGGTCCCAGCGCTCGTGCGAAGAGCGCACGATGCGTCCGAAGATGTGCGCGTGCGCGAGATGATCGAAACCGCGGACCGCTGGCGGTGACCGAGCCGGTCCTCATGGAGGTTCTGACCGGGACCCGCGACAGCCAGCGTGCGGAGCGCTTGCGGCGGCTGATGAGCTTCCCGCTGCTGACGTTCGATCCCGTCGCGGACTTCGAGGCGGCGGCGGGCCGTCTACCGACGATGCCGGGCCGCCGGCATTACCCCAAGAGGTCTGTTGGACTGCCCGAACACCAGCTAAGCGGCAACTGCGACAATGCGTAGCAACTCATGGAGAGCCAGACGATCCCACAGAGAGAGCTCCGCAACAACGTTGCGGAGGTACTGCGGCGTGCCGAGGCCGGAACGGAGTTTACGATCACGGTGCGTGGACGCCCCGTGGCGCGGTTGGGGCCGGCCGGTGGCGCCCACCAGCGCTCGCGGGACGTGGACCGCGATACGTTTCGTTCAATCCTCGCTTCGTCGCCCGTCGATGAGCGATATGCCGCGGATCTTGCCGCGTTGCGTGCCGAGGAGGAGCCGACAGGTGATCCCTGGGATCGTCCTTGAGCGGAGCGTTGCTCGATGCCTCGGTCGTGATCGGCGGTCTCGAGGCGCTTCAGATGGAGTTACCTTCGACAATGGCCATCTCGGTGGTCACACTCGGAGAGCTGCGCGCAGGTGTCCGGCTCGCCGACGATCCAACTGCGCGCGCCGCGCGTCAGACGCCATTCAACGCCGTCCGAGCTGGCTTCGAGCCGATCCCCGTCGATGAGGCGGTGGCAGAGCACTACGGGGACATACTCGCCGCTGCGCGCTCAGCCGGCCGGAGCGGCAAGGCGACCGACCTACTGATCATCGCCTCCGCGGCCGCCACATGCCGAGCACTGGTGACGCTCGACAAGCGACGGGCCGCGCTGGCTCAGGTCGCCGGCGTCCCGCTCCAGACCAGCGTCTGACGGATTCGACGGCTTCCGCCGGGATCGGCCGCCTCTGCGCATCAACTCTGCCTGCGCCTCGAGAACGCGGCGCTCTATCACTCGGCGGGCGTTCGATCCCATCGGAAAATCACGCGTCGCCCGCGTCAAAGATGACGTACTCAATGCGGCTCCTCTCGCAGCTCTCCCATGACAAGCCCAGTCGCGACCGTGAGAAGAGTCTTTATGCGAGAGGCAAATGGCCGAACTAACTTCTCGGCGCCTCTTAGCTGCCCGCGCAGGGACGGCGGTAAACCTCCCGGCTCACCGCGCGGCCGTCCAAAATGGCATGGAAGGCAGGCCGGGCGGCCGATTACCCGTTGGCTGCCATGCCCGGAACGACGAGTCGGCTCTCATAGGCCATGACCACCAGCTGGGTCCGATCGCGCGCGTCCATCTTTGTGAGAATCCGCGAGACGTGTGACTTCACGGTCAGCGGGCTGATCACCAGTCGCTCGGCGATCTCCGCGTTGGTCAGTCCTCCAGCGACCAGGGCGAGGAGCTCGATCTCGCGGGCGGTGAGATCGTCCGGGAGCGCCGCGGCGGTGTCGACCGGGTCGCTCGCGCCGCCGGTATAGGCTTCGATCAGCCGCCGTGTTGCGCTCGGCTCAAGGAGCGCGTCACCGTCCGCGACCGTGCGCACCGCGTCGATCAGCTGCGTGGGCTCAACGCCCTTCAACAGGAATCCGCTGGCCCCGGCGCGGAGGGCGCCGAAGACGTACTCGTCGAGATCGAAAGTGGTGAGGACGATCACCCTTGTATTCGAGAGGAGGGGGTCCGCCGTGATCAGGCGGGTCGCCTCGATTCCATCCAACACGGGCATGCGGATGTCCATCAGCACGACATCCGGCCGCTCCCGGGTCGCGATCGCGATGGCCTCACGACCGTGGCTCGCCTCTTCGATGACCTCGATGTCATCCTCGCCGGCCAGGATCGAGCGAAAGCCGTGACGGACGAGCGCATGATCGTCGGCGACGAGGACCCTCAGCTTCGAAGAGTCCGTCATGGCCTCGCCATCCTTCCGGGAAGGCTCGCCCTAACCCGCCAGCCTCCCTCGGGCGCGACCCCGGCTTCGCAGTGGCCTCCGAGTGCCGAGGCCCGCTCGGTCATGCCCTGCAATCCTTGACCGGGAGCCCGTGAGTCGCTGGGAGCGGCGTGCCCGTCGTCAAGAACTTCGACGGCCAGGTGATCGTCGACGAGCGCAACGCGGACGGTGGCGCGCTCGGCGTCGGAATGTCGCAGGATGTTGGTGAGGCTCTCCTGGACGATGCGGTACGCGCCGTGAGCGCTGGCCGCCGGAATATCCTGCGGTACAGGCTCCAGCTGCAGATCGATGTCCACGCCGGTGCCCCGTACGCCGTCGACGAGCTCGGGCAGGTCGTCGAGGGTCTGCGCCGGTCGCAGAGGAGCCTCGCCGGTGGACGGGCGAACGATCTTCAGCGTGGAGCGCAGCTCAGCGAGCGCGTCGGCCGAGCTCCGGACGATTTCCTCGAGCGCGTCCAAGCTCTCATTGGGTCGCTTACGCTGCAGATGGACGGCCGCCGCGGCCTGCGTGTTGATCCCCACCAAGGAGTGCGCGATCGTGTCGTGGAGCTCGTGCGCCAGGCGCAGGCGCTCCTCGTCGAAGCGATGGACCGCTGCCGCCTCGTGCTGTCGCTCGGTTTCCTCTGCCCGGGCTTGAGCCAAGGCAAGGCGGCCCCGCAGAGCATCGCCGGCTGCCAGAGCAGCGAGCAGCAGCGCAAGACGAGCCAGCGTCGTGCCCGCCGTGAAACCCTCCTTGCTGGTGATCACAACCGCCGCGGCGACGACCGGGGCCATGGCCGCGGCGACGAGCAGCGTGCGCAGGCGGCGGCCCTGCAGCCCGACGGTGTACAGGACGACCATGATGATCCCCACGGCCGCGATGTTGGGGTGGAACACGGCCAGGCAGGCCAAGAGGCCGCCCGTCACCGCAACGAGGGCACCAAGCGGATAGCGGCGACGCACGACCAGCGGCAGAGACGTCGCCGCGGCAAGGACGACCGCCGCGGCGTCCAGGTGACCACCATCCCAGCCGAGGCCGGGGTCGGCCAGCAGGCTGACGAACGCGACCAGCGCCCAGGTGACATCGATCTCTGGCGCCTCCCGCAGCGCTCGCATCACTTCGGGCGCCCGACCAAGCCGATTCGAGCTCGCGCGGGCTGTGGGCGTTGGAGTGCTCACAGTGAGTCCGTGAGCTGCATCGGGCCGAGCAAGAGGTGCTCCCTTTGTGGGCGGTCAACGCGCCTGCGGCGCGCTGCCGGCTCCAACGACTGTACCGCCGGAGGGGCCACGTGACATCGGCCTGGCGGACGCATCGCAGGTACATCTCCGGGACTAGAGCAAGGACGACGTGACCCGCCGCTCAGCGGCTCGCCGCCTGCGCGTTACCCTCGCGCCAGCCAGGCGAGGAGCCTGAGAGTCAGAAGCGATCGCAAGCGAACGCGCCGGCTTCTCCGGCGGTGTCAGGCTCGCGGCCCGATGAACCAGCCACGTCAGCGAATCCGGCTGCGGGCACACATCCTGCCAACCCTGCAGTACGTCCTCGAGCTGACCGCGATCCCGAGCACGACCGAGCACGAGTACCTCACCGCCTCCGTCTTCGAGTGGGCCAAGTCGGGTGACGTAGAGCTCGCCGGTGTCTCGCACCCACGCGGCGCGGTAGATGGGGCCATGGGCTCCCACGCGCCACCACAGGCCGACGTCCCGCTCGCGGGATGATCTCCGCCGGCGATCCGCGAGATAGAAGTTACTCAGCGACTGGTATCGGTTGGCTCGGTCGGCGAGCTCCCGGCTTGGACTGGTCATCTTCTTGTCTCCTGGAGTCGTGGTTGTCGGGGAAGGCTTGGCGCTAGTCTGCGGTGGGTCCATAAGGGGTAGTGAAAGATGCTCTAACGAGTTGCTGGACCGCTCGGAAATACGCGCGTCGGCCGCCGCCAACCGTGCCGGTGGCTGGACGCTCGCTGTAGAAGTACCTGCGTCTCATCAGATCTCGAATGTAACCTGTGGGCAGGCGCTTGTCGTCGGCCTCGCGAGCGTAATTTCACGACACCGGGCGATGGCGGTCATCGAGCGGTATCTACTCCTCTGGTAGTAGCGCCACACCGTCCGGGCGGCGTACAGGCCCTGCTCTGGAACCCATCGGGCGATGGCGTCCACTCGCCCAACGAGCGCCTCCCAGTTGCACCGCGCGGAGCAAGCGCGAGCCGAGAAAGTGCGTCCCAGCGGCCGATGATTTTCGGCAACCGCTTGCTTAGCGTGCGGTGGAACAAGTCTCCGATAAGCGGAGGCTGAGTAACTGGGAGAAAAGTCATGCCTCGCCTAGCCCGCTGGTGTCTCTCTCACCGCCGGATCGTGGTGACAGGGTGGATCCTGTTGCTCGTGGCCGCGGTCTTCATTCAATCGACTACCGGCAGTAACTATTCAGCCTCCAACCGGCTCTCGGGCACTCAGAGCGCCACCGCTCAGAACCTCCTGCGGACGGCGGCTCCGAGTGTCTCGGGTGACACGGAGCGCATCGTCATCGCTACCAAGACGGGTACGGTGAGACAGCCAGCCGTGCGCTCGAGTGTGCAGGCGATGTTGGCGAACGTCGCCCGCCTGCCCAATGTCGGCTCGGTCAGCTCGCCGTATAGCGCGGCGGGCGCGAAGCAGATCAGTCCGAACGGCTCGGTTGCCTTCGCCACCGTCACCTTCACGAAGGAACAGCACGCGATCTCAAACGCCGAAGCAGCCAACTTCGTCAAGGCTGCGCGCGCTCCCAACAGCAGCGCGGTCCAGGTAGACGTTCTGGGTGACGTGGCAGCGGCAACGAGCCCCGCCTCGTCGAGCGGCACGATCTTCGGCGTCATAGCGGCGCTCCTCGTGCTCCTGTTCGTGCTCGGGTCGGTGCTGCCCGCGCTGCTGCCGCTCGTGTCAACCGGGATCGCCCTGGGCGCGGCCGTCTCGCTGATCGGAGCGCTGTCGAACGTACTCACGATGGCCAGCTTCACCCAGCAGCTCTCCATCCTCATCGGCCTCGGCGTCGGCATCGACTACTCGCTGTTCATCCTCACGCGCACGAGGACGGAGATGCGGCGAGGTCGACCCATCGGCGATGCGATCGCGATCTCAGCCGCCACCTCGGGCCGCACGGTCCTGTTCGCCGGCATCACGGTCTGCATCGCGCTCCTCGGAATGCTGACCGTGGGTGTGAGCGTCCTCTCCGGTGCTGCAATCGCTGCGTCGATCGCCGTGCTGCTGCCGATGGCCGCAGCCCAGACGCTCGCACCTGCGCTGATCGGGTTCCTCGGAAGACGGGTCCTGACACGCAGGCAGCGGGCAGCGCTCGAGGCGGGTGACGTCCATCCGCCGGAGGCGTCCGCCCGCTGGGCGAACTGGGCCACACGCGTTCAAGGCCACCGCGTGGGCTTCAGCCTCGCGGCGCTGGCAATCATGGTGGCCCTCACGATCCCGGCGTTCTCGCTTCGCCTCGGGGCTGCGGACGCCAACACGGACCCCACATCGACGAACACCACGACCCACCGCGCCTACGAACTGCTCGCCAAAGGGTTCGGCCCAGGCTTCAGCGGACCCCTCGAGCTCGTAGCGCCGGTTCAGTCCAGCAGCCAGCCGGCGACCTTCAGCCGGGTCGTGGCCGCCGCCAGCCATACCCCCGGTGTTGCCGCCGTCAGCCCTCCCCAGCTGCTGCCGGCCGGGCCTGGGCACCCCGGGGTCGCCGTGGCGCAGGTCTACCCGACAGGCAGCCCGCAGGATGCCTCCACCTCCAACCTGATCACCACCCTGCGCAACCGCGTCATTCCAAACGCGATCGGCGGACAGCAGCTGACGGTCTATGTGGGAGGGCAGACTGCCCTCTCAGAGGACTATGCGGCGCAACTGGAATCCAAGCTGCCGATGTTCGTCGCGATTGTTGTCGTGTTGTCATTCCTGCTGCTGATGATCGTGTTCCGCAGCCTGGTGATCCCCGCGACCGCGGCAGTAATGAACCTCCTGTCGGCTGGTGCCGCGTTCGGGGTCATCGTCGCCGTGTTCCAGTGGGGCTGGCTGAGCTCACTGGTCGGGGTGACTCACACCGGACCGATCCCGCCTCTGGCGCCGATTCTCATGTTTGCAGTGCTGTTCGGGCTTTCGACCGACTACGAGGTCTTCCTGATCAGTCGCATACACGAGGAGTGGCTGAGGCGTCGCGATAACTCCCAGGCCGTGAACCACGGTCAGGCGGTCGCAGGAAGGACCATCACCGCGCTCGCCGCGATCATGGTCGTCGTGTTCTTCGCGTTCACGTTCACCACCGACCGAACGATCAAGCTCATCGGGCTTGGGATGGCGACGGCGATACTCGTCGATGCGCTCGTGATCAGGACCGTGCTCGTGCCCGCCATCATGCACTCCGTCGGCAAGGCCAACTGGTACTTCCCCAGCTGGCTCGAACGCCGACTCCCGCGGCTGGAGATCGAGGGCGACATCGAGCCCAAGACCGACCACGAGGCGCAGCGGCTCGAGAGAGAGCCGGAGCTGGCCGGCCAACGATAGACAGGCACCGCGACCCGCCCAGCGTCGATGATGCTGGGCGGGCGCGGACTACATCTTGCGGCGCCTGCCGGAGACGCGTGGCCGCGTCGCAGCGCTATATGCGCCTCAGGATCAACCGTTGGCTTTCTTGCAATGACGTGACGAGGCTTTACTCGGCCGCCGCCCCGGTCGATTAAGAGCTGTGATGCGGATGTCTATGCGTTGTGCGCTCGCAGATCACGTGCGACGTGCGGCGGACCCTTGGTCGAGGTGCCGGCGTGCCGCTCGCCGCTGACCTCGTGGTCCGCCTGCCGCCCGTGCTCGTGGTCATCTATGTCCTCGCAATCGTCATCTGGTACGAGCTGCTCAGATTTGCCCTCATGAGGCGGGTCGCGAAGCGGCGAAGCGGCAAAGCCGAGCGGAATGAATTCGAGGAATGGCGGCGCGAACAGTCTGAGCTGGCCCAGGTGCGACGCGAAGCGGCGGAGCAAGAGGCCGCCGAAGAGTCAGAGCCCGATCCGGCGCGTAGGTACTACTACATCGCGCGCCGAACGGCCCGGGCAGAACGGGACGCGGCCGTCGAGCGCGCCAGAGAGGCCGTCGAGGAGGCGATCGAGCGCATCGAGCGACGCCATCGAGAAATCGAGGATGCGCTTGACCACGACGAGAGCGAGCGCATCAGGCGCCGTTCGGGCCCGCCAACCGAGGGCGACTAGCCTCTCCGCGGCGTTCGGGGGCCGATCGCCAGCGCTCCATCTCGATTGGATATCCGCAAACTGGGTAAACGACCCCCGAATCGCCGTACGTAGCCTGGGGGTGGCCGCTGTGAAGATGGTACGAAGCACCAGCCGACTGTCGGCGGCAGTGCTCCTTCTCGTGCTGTGTCTCTTCGCTTTCCCGGCGACGCCGGTCACAGCTTCCATCGTGCCGACCCCCGTCGTGGAAGTTCCCGTGCTCCCGCCGCCTCCCGTCACAGTCCCTCTGCCGCCGCCGCCACCACCGCCACCACCTCCGGTCAAAATCCCGCTACCGCCGCCGCCGGTCAAAGTCCCCGTGCCGCCGCCGGTCAAAGTCCCGGTGGTCCCGACACCACCACCCGCTCCCAAAGTTCCGACGACGACGGTCCCGACGACGACGGTCCCAACGAGCACCGGCGGCCTGGTCAAAGCGCCGGTTCCCTCCGTCTCGACTCCGACCGTCCCCACCAGCCCGCGAACGCCGACCGTCCCCGGAGTGACGAATACCGCAACGGGCCTCTCCCGGCCAGCATCGAGCAGCTCCTCCGCCGGGGCTGCCAACGCCGGCTCGGCATTTGGCCCCCAAGTGGGCGGCCCGGGTTCGTCCGCGGTCTCGTCTTCGTTGGCCGTTGCCGTCAACACCGGATTGACCGCGCTGCAAGAAGCAGCCGCGCGGGCCCGCGGAGCGAGCACCGGAAGGCAGGATCAGATCTGGCTGCACACACTGCGGACAGCGGTTCTGGCACTCCACGCATGTCTCGCAAACCTGCCGGACAACCTCAGGCGGGTGCTGGAGCTGACGACTGGGATCGACGTGCCGAGTGCGCTCAGCCCCGCGGCCGTCGCCGCGAGTCTGCGCGTCCCGGTCAGACAGCTCGCTCACCTGGAGATGCTGGGTCTGCGCGGTCTCGTCAGAGCGGCCCGCGCACACGCATGTGCTGCGGCGACGCAGACGCCGTCGGTGCTCGTGCCGTTCAGCAGCTTCGGAACCTTCCCAAGCGAAGAAGGCGGTCCGCGCTGGGGAGTCCTGGCGGCCCGCGAAGGAACCCTGCCCGCGGCGGCCCAGTCGGCCACGCGTTCGCCGGGCGGCGGCGCCTCGCTCGGAATCAGCACCCCGGCAGCGGCGGGCGGGGTCCTCCTGCTCATCATCCTCGGGGTCGTGGGCATCCTCGGGCTCGGCCTGCTCGACGGCATCGCGCCCTGGGACTTTCACAGGAACAGGAGGGGGGCTTCGCGCTGGATCCATCGTCATCCCTGGAGCTGGCACGGGTGATTGCACTCTGACGATTCGCTTCTCGCGATTCAGGTCATCGAAGCGCGAAGGCCGCTCCGCGGCAGCTCAGGACACGAGGTCCATCGCGGCCTGCCGCGACACCGGCCGCTTGCCCCAGCGGGTCCTGTGGGCATAGGCGATCAATCGCCCCAGATAGTCGATCGGGCGAGGCTTCTCGAGGCCGACCCGTTGCAGGATCGCGCGCATGCGGACGTCGTCGAAGCCGCAGCGGACATCGAAGTAGGGGACGTAGGCCTCGGCACCCTGAGGCAGGCCAGCCGTGTCGCCCGCGACGAGGCGCACGGGCTCTCGACCCACAAGCGAGGAGTGCAGGCCTGCCAGCTCACCCGCGGTCAACGCATGCTCTCCGGCGACCAGGTGGTAGGTCCCCGCGGCCTCGGGGTCGTCGAGCAGGGCGAGGAGCCCGTCCGTGACGTAGTCGACCGGCACGAAGTCCACGATCGAGTCGGGCCGCGCCGGCACCTCGCGGAGCAACCCTCGCTCGGCCGCGCGGATCGGCCAGTAGATCACGTTGAACGCCGGGGTCCAGCCGCTCGCCCGATGTCCGACCACGATGCTCGGCCGCGCCACCACCGTCGGCAGCTCGCCGGCTTCGCGAAGGACATGCTCCGCCTCGTGCTTGGAGCGCTCGTAGCTGTTGCGGAACTCCTGACCGACGTCCAGATCCTCCTCGTGGAAGCGCCCCGAGTGGCGACCGCTCACGTAGGCGGTCGACACATGCGCGAGCCGACGCAGGCACCCGCGGGCCGCTATCCCTTGCGCCAGCTCGATGACACGAGCCACCCCGCCGACGTTGGTGGCGCGTGCCTGCTCGAGCGGCGAGTCGAACGAGATCGAGGCCGCGCAGTGAATGATCCGGTCCACGCTGCCGAGCAGCCGGTCGCGGTCCTCGCGAGAGATCCCGAGCCCTGGCTCGAGCAGGTTCCCCTGCACGGCCCGCACCCGAGCCTGCGCGGGGCCCGGGTCCTCGTACAGCCGGGCAAGCGCCGCCGCGAGCCGTTCCCGGGCTCCTTCGCGGCCGTCTGCGCGCACGAGCACGATGAGCTGCTCGTCACCGCGGTCGATGAGACGCGCGAGCGTGTCCATCCCCAGGAAGCCGGTCGCGCCGGTCAGGAGGATCGCGCCGCTCATGTCGCCGCGGAGATGGCGCCGATCGCCGTCGGAGACGCGCAGCCCATCGCGTGGTAGCCGCCGTCCACGTGGAGGATCTCCGCCGTGATCCGGCGCGCGAGCGGGGAGATCAGGAAGCACACCGCGTCCGCCACCGGCGTGGCGTCCTCGACGTCCCAGGCCAACGGCGCCGTCGCACTCCAGGCGTCGGCCAGCTTCGAGAAGCCGGGTATGCCGCCAGCTGCAAGCGTCTCGATCGGCCCTGCCGAGACCAGGTTCACGCGGATCTCGAGCGGTCCGACCTCGCGCGCGAGATAGCGCGCGACCGCCTCGAGCGCGGCCTTGGCGACTCCCATCCAGTCATAGGCGGGCCACGCCGAGCTCGCGTCGAAGTCCAGGCCCACCACCCCCGCGCCGTCCGGCGCCGCCTCGAGCAGCGGCAGCAGGCCGGCCACGAGCGACTTCAGCGAGAACGCGCTCGTCTGATACGCGACGACCGAGCTCTCGAGTGACGTTGTGAGGAAGCCGCCGCCGAGCGCGTCCGGCGGGGCGTAGGCCACCGCGTGCAGCAGCCCGTCGAGCGCTCCCCAACGGGCGTCGAGCTCGAGCCGCACCCTTTCGATGTCCTGCTCGCTGTTGACGTCGAGCTCGAGCACCGGCGCGGCCTCTGGCAGCTGGACGGCAGCACGTTCGGTCATCCGTTTGGTCCGTCCGAACCCGGTCAGGATCACCTCGGCGCCGAGCTCCTGCGCACGGCGCGCCGTGGAGAAGGCGATCGAGTGCCTGTCTAGCACGCCGGTTATCAGGAGCCGCCGTCCCTCGAGCATCACAGCGGAACCGGGACGAACTCGCTCGGGGACGTTCCCTCCATGACCGCGTCGTGCCAGTACATGGGGAGTGCCTGCTCGCGGGCGCCGCCATCCCTGCGCCAGAGGACCTCGACCCTCGCGCGGCATACGAGCGCGTCGTCCTGGTTTCGGATCGCCCAGCTGAAGCCGACAAGGCCGGCCTGGTCGTCGATCGGAGCAAGCGAGACGACCTCGCCCGCGACGCAGATGCTTTCGTTCAGGCGCACCGGCCGCTTGAACACGACGTCGCCGACGCGACGCAGGGCGAGCACGCAGTCCGGGTCGAGGGGAACGAGCCCGACCGCCAGCGACAGCGTGAGCATGCCGTGCGCGATCCTCTCGCCGAACGGGCTGCGAGCCGCCCACTCGGGATCGGAGTGCTGCGGATGCCAGTCTCCTGTGAGCGCGCTGAAGACGGCGAGGTCGGTCTCTCCGACGGCGCGCTGGCCGGAGCGAAAGCGCTGGCCGACGGACAGGCGGTCGAAGGGATCGGACCATGGCATCGTGCCGTTCACGCTCGGCGCGCTGCTTGTGGATGCGTGCTGGCTCATCGTCTTTCCTCCTCAGAGTGGGATGTTGCGTGCGCGGGACTGGGGGCGCTCGACGGCGGCAAGCGTCTCGAGGCAGGAGCTGATTCGATGACGCGTCGAGGACGGAGCGATCGCCTCGTCGATGAAGCCGTCCGCGGCCGCGCCGTCCACGTGGAGATGCTCGGCCGAGTAGTCGCCCGCCAGGCTTCGGCGGTGGACGGCCGGATCGTCCGCGGCCGCGATCTCGCGGCGGTTCAGGATCCCGACGGCCTGTTCGGCGCCCATCACGCCGACCTCGGCGTTCGGCCAGGCGAACACGTAGTCGGCGCCGAGCGCCTTCGAGTTCATGGCGATGAACGCGCCGCCGAAAGCCTTGCGCAGGATCACCGTGACGCTCGGCACCGTCGCCTCCGCGAACGCGTGGACGAGCTTGGCGCCATGGCGGATGACACCGTCCTTCTCCTGCCGCGACCCCGGTAGGAAGCCGGGAGTGTCGACGAGCACCAGCAGGGGCAGGCCGAACGAGTTGCACGTGCGCACGAACCGAGCCGCCTTCTGGGCCGCGCTGGCATCGAGCACCCCTCCGAGGTGCTGGGGCTGGTTGGCGACGATCCCGATGGCCCTGCCCTCGACACGGGCCAGCGCGCAGACGATGTTGCGCGACCAGCGAGGGCTGATCTCCATCAGCCGCCCGCCATCGACAAGGGCGGCGGCGACGTGGCGCACGTCGTAGACCTTGCGGGGCTGCGACGGCACGGCCTGGTCCGGTGGCACCGCAGGCGCCTCCGCGCGCGGCCACACGTGCTGCGCGTCGCCGCCGTGCTGGGGGAGGTAGGCGAGCAGCTCCCTGGCCATCAGCGCCGCGTCGACCTCCGTGGGAGCGGTCAGGTGGCACACGCCGTTGCGCTCGTGGACGCGCGTTCCTCCGAGCGAGCTCATGTCGATCTCCTCGCCCGTGACCTCCGTGACGACGGCCGGCCCGGTCAAGAACATCGCCGACCGCGCGGTCATGATCACGAAGTCGTTCAGCGCCGGTCCGTAGGCGGAGCCTCCGGCCGCCGGTCCGCACACGATCGATATCTGCGGGACCAGCCCTGACAGGGCGACGTGCTCGCGAAAGATCGATCCGTAGCCCGACAGGGCGGCGAGCCCCTCCTGCATCCGCGCCCCCGCCGACTCGATGAACCCGATCACGGGCACGCGCGCTCGTCCCGCGAGTCGCAGGACCTCGATGATCGTCTTGGCGTGTGCCTCCCCGAGCGAGCCGCCGGCGAAGGTCGCGTCCTGGGCGTAGCAGTACACGGGGCGTCCGTCGACCCGCCCATGCGCCGCCAGCACGCCGTCTCCCGGACGGGCACGCTCGCCCATCCGCCGCGAGCGCATCTGCGTGCGCAGCAGTTGCAGGGACCCCGGGTCCGCCAGCGTCTCGAGCCGCTCGAGCGGAGAGAGCCGCTCGTCCTGCCTCTCTAGGAGCGCCAGCGTCACGCCGCCTCCAGGCAGAGCACGGCGTTGTGGCCTCCGAAGCCGAATGAGTTCGACAGGGCGAGCGGCGGGCTCTCGCCGGCTGGCTTCAGCGGGCGGGCCGCGCCGGGCACGTAGTCGAGGTCGAGGCCCTCGTCGGGCTCGGTCAGCCCGAGCGTCGGCGGAGCGATGCGGTCGCGCAGCGCCAGCAGCGTGGCGACCGCCTCGACCGCCCCGGCTGCGCCGAGCAGGTGGCCGATCGCCGACTTGGTCGACGACACGGGGATCGAGCGGGCGTGCTCGCCGAGCGCGAGCTTGATCGCGTGCGTCTCCGCGCGGTCGTTCAGGGGGGTCGAGGTGCCGTGCGCGTTGACGTAGTCGATGTCCGCGGCGCCGGCGCCGGCGTCGGCGAGGGCGGCGAGCATTGCGGCAGCCTGGCCCTCACCGTCCTCGCGGGGGGCGGTGAGGTGATGCGCGTCGGAGCTGGCCCCATAGCCCCGGATGGTGCCCAGCAGCCGTGCGCCGCGCTGGAGGGCGGCCTCGCGGCGCTCCAGGACGAGCACGCCAGCGCCCTCACCCATCACGAAACCGTCCCGCCGCGCGTCGAACGGACGGGAGACGCCGCTGTCGGAGAGCGCGTCCAGCGCGCTGAACGCTGCGCGCGCGAGGGGCGTCAGGCTGGCCTCGGATCCGCCGGCGAGGACCGCGTCGGCTTCCCCGTTCTGCAGCATGCGCAGCGCGCAGCCGAGCGCATGCGCACCCGATGCGCAGGCCGTGCTGACAGCGAGCGTCGGGCCTCGCAGGCCGTGACGCATGGAGAGCGCCGCGGCACCCGCGTTGCTCATCATCAGCGGCACGGAGAGCGGTGAGACGAACTCGTGACCGCGTTCGCGCAGGGTGTCCTGGCCGTCGACCAGCGTCGTGATGCCGCCGATCCCGGTGCCGAGCACGCATCCGACGCGAACCGCGTCATACGGAAGCTCCTCACGCCAGCCCGCGTCCTCGAGCGCCTCCGCGCACGCCGCGATCGCCAGCTGGGTGAAGCGGTCGGTGCGGCGAGCCTCCTTGGTGGAGAGGAAGTCCCCCGCATCGAACTCCGCGCAGGGGCCCTCGCCGTCGCTGATCCCGCAGACGCCGCCGCTCCAGCGCTCGTGCAGGGCGCGAGCGCCGACACCCAGGGGCGTGACCGCACCGACACCTGTGACGACGACCGGCTCCATGGCGCTACGCACGCGAGGCGATCAGCCTGACGGCGTCGTCGACCGTCTTGATCTCGGCGACGTCCGATCCCTTCAGCTCGACGCCGAACTGCTCGTGGACGATCTGCGAGAGCTCGGCGAGGTCGAGCGAGTCGATGTCGAGAGCCTCGAAGGTCACGTCGGGCCTGATCTCCTCGGGGTCGGCCCCGAACGTCTGCAGAGACTCGATCACCACCTGCTCGATCTGCTCTTGGGTCACAGCTGTGCTCATCTCGCTCCTTTGGTTGTGTTGGACGACATGCGTGGCAAGTTGGTTTCTCGACACGTGCGCATAGGAAGCTGCGGCTAGGCGCCGAGCCCGCCGTCGACGTACAGGGTCGAGCCCGTGACGTAGCCGGCCTGCTCCGAGGCCAGGAAGCTGGCGCACGCCGCGACCTCCTCGGGACGGCCGGCCCTTCTCGCGGGAACCGCCTCCATCAGGCCGCCGTCGAGGTCCGCGGTCATGTCGGTCTCGATCAGACCCGGCGCGATCGCATTGACGGTCACACCGCGGCGCGCGACCTCTACTGCCACGGTCCTGGTCATGCCGATCAGGCCGGCCTTCGAGGCGGCGTAGTTCGCCTGACCTGCGTTCGCCCTCGGCCCGACCACCGAGGCGATGTTGATAACGCGCCCGAATCGCTCGCGGATCATTCCCCGCAGCGCTCGTCGGGTCGTGCGAAACGCCGCTGTCAGATTCGTGTCGATCACCGAGCCCCAGTCGGAGTCCGAGAGGGACACCGCCAGGTCGTCAGACCTCACGCCGGCGTTGTTGACGAGCACGAGCACCCGACCGAAATGCTCTTCGAGCGTTGCGAAGAGCTGCTCCGACTCCTCAGGCACGGTTATGTCCGCGCGCACCGCCAGCGCGCGCCCACCGCGGTCCTCGATCCGCTTGACCGTCTCGCTCGCGGCCTTCTCGCCTCCACAGAAGTTGACCCCGACCGGCCAGCCGTCGCCGCCGAGAGCGCTTGCGATCGCCGATCCGATCCCGCCCGAGGCACCGGTCACAAGCGCGCAGCCCTCTCTGCCGTTCACCGTGCTCAACCGTCACCCCACGTGAGGACCGTGGCGCCCCAGACCAGCCCTGCGCCGATCGCGCCCAGCAGCACCCGCGCCCCCGGCCATACCGCGCCGGCGCGGACCGCCTCGCCGAGCGCCAGTGGAACGCTCGCTGCGCTCGTGTTCCCCAGCTCGGCGATGCAGTCGAAGACCCGCTCGTGCGGTAGCTCGAGCCGGTCGGCCACTCCGCTGAGGATCCGCGCGTTGGCCTGGTGGTAGATGAAGAGGTCGATGTCTCCCAGCGCGAGCCCGGCCCGCTCGAGCACTTCGCGCGTGCAGGAGCTCAGCTGCTCGACGGCCCGTAGGTAGGTCTCGTGGCCATCCATCTCCAGCACGCCGCGCGCGCGGGTCGCTCGGATCGTGTGCGCCTGCGCGCCGTCGCTGCCGAGCACGAATGGCCCGATCGCCCCGCTCGCATCGGCCGAGATCAGCATCGCCCCGGCGCCGTCGCCGAACAGCGGGGCTGTGCGGCGATCGTCCGCGTCGACGAAGCGGGTCAGGATCTCGGCGCCGATCACCAGCACGTGCTGCGCATGATGGGCCTGGACCCACGAGGTGCCGAGCGCGAGTGCCGCGATCGAGCCCGCGCAGGCGGCCCCGATATCGATCGCTCCGGCGTTCACGGCGCCCAGCTCGTGGGCCACGACGGGTGCGACCCCAGGGGTTATCTCGTCGGGGGCGAGCGTGGCGAGCAGCACCATGTCGAGCTCGGCCGGATCGAGTCCGGCGCCCTCCAACGCGATCCGCCCGGCGCCCGTCGCCAGGTCGCTGACCCGCTGGCCGCCGCTCGCGTACCGGCGCTCGCTGATTCCGGTGCGCCGCTCGATCCACTCGACGCTCACGCCGAGACGGCCGGCGATCTCCTCGTTTGCGACCTTCCGCTCTGGAAGCGCGGCCCCGAGGCCCGAGATCCCGGCGGTGGCGATGATCGGCCGCTCTTGCGCGCCCGAGAGAGCGTCCGCAGTGAGCGATCGCTCAGACAACACCGCTCGACTCCCGGCTGCTCGGGGAGCGAAGCTCGCCGAGGTCGAGCACGCTGGCATCGGGAAGGTTCCTGCGCACGAGCCGAGCGAGGACCTCGCCGGGGCCGAAGTCGACGTAGCTGTCGGCGCCTCCGTGTGCGAGCGCGAGCATCGTCTCCCTCCAGCGCACGGGCTTCACGATCGCGGCCGCCAGCTCGGCGCGCACGTCGTCGAATGGCCGCGCCGTGGAGCTCGAGAGCACCGTGACCTCGGGCGGGCGAAACTCGACCTGCTCGAGCGCCTCGCGATACGGCTCCACGGCCTCCTGCATGGCCGGTGAATGAAAGCCAGCCGCCACATCGAGCCAGATCGCGCGGGCTCCGTCACCGCGCGCCTGCGCTGCGGCGTCGCGCAAGGCGTCGACCGGGCCTGCGAGCACAACCTGACCGGGCGCGTTGTCGTTGGCGACCACGAGCCCGTGCTGCTCGGCGAGCAGCCCTGGCAGATGCTCTGTGGCGCCCAGGACGGCGAGCATGCCCTGCTCCTCGCGGGTGCTCACCGACGCCATCAGCTCGCCGCGACGGACGGCGAGCTCAAGACCTGAGATGGGATCGAGCGCCTCGGCGGCGACGAGCGCGCTCAGCTCGCCCAGCGAATGCCCGGCGAATGCGACCGGACGCACGAACGAGCGCGACTCGATCCAGCCCGCGATGCTCCCGCAGTAGATCGCCGGCTGGGCGAAACGCGTGCTGTCGGCCACCCGCGCGAACGGATCCTCGCCGACGAGCTCGATCGACCGCTCGAGCAGCTCCGGGACCGTGCGCTCGACGCGCTCGCGAAGATCGCTGGTGTGGCTTCCCTGGCCGGGGAACAGGCCGGCTGTGGCGCCGATGGACACTTCGGACACCCTTCACGCCCGATCGCCGGTCTCAGGGCGCGGTGCGTCGCGAACCCCTCGTATGGGGGGGCCGTCCATGCGTTCCGGGGGTGCGCCACCGACGATCCGAAGCGATGGCGGCCCAGGCCGCCCTCCGGGGAGCTCAGCGGAGCAGGCCCAGACGCTGAGCGCGTTGGACCGCGTCGGCCCGGTTGCGCGCGCCGAGCTTGCGGTAAAGCGTGCTCGTGTGCTCCTTGACCGTGTGCGGCGAGAGGAACAGCGCCGCGGCTATCTCCCGGTTGGTGGCGCCTTCGGCGATCACGCCCAAGATCTCTCGCTCCCGGTCGGTGAGCATCGGCGCACCGATGGCCGTCGTGTCGGTGAACACGTCCATGCCGTCTCCCGCCATGCGCACCAGCTTCGCGATCTCCTGGGCCGAGCAGTCCTTGGACACGAACCCCGCCGCTCCCGCGGCGCGGGCCGCGCGGGCGGAGATTCCCCCGGCACCCGACATCAGCAGAACGCGAGGTGCGGGTGCCTCCGCACGAAGGCGCTCGCAGATCTCAGGGCCCGATTCACCGCCGAGGAACAGGTCGACGAGCGCCACATGAGGCTCGTAGCGCCGGCAGACCGCGACGGCCTCGGCGCCCGTGCGGGCACTGAGACAGCGCTCGACCCACGGCATCTGCCCGAGCATCAGCCGAAACCCCCAGTGGACGACGTCATGGTCGTCGACCACGAGGACGCGCAGTCGCTTCATCGCGGCAGGCTCGGTGTGCTCCTCGCCTGGCACGGGCGCCGACGCGTTCACTGATTCGTTGGCACGACCAGCCGCACCTGCCATGCGCCGGGCTCCGACTCCCCGTACTCGAGCACCCCGTCGTATTGAAGCGCCTCCAGCGTCGCCAGGCGCAGGCCGACACCTCCGCGGCCACCGTTGTGCACGTGAGCGCCGTCGTTGTGCACCTCGAGCACGAACGTGCCTGCATCGTTGCGCAGCCTCACGCGCACGACGGTGCTCTTCGAGTGCTTGCGCGCGTTGCGAACCGCCTCGACGAGGATCGACTGGGCCAGCGCCTCGAGGTTCGAAGGCACGTCCTCCGTCGCCCCCTGCTGGAGCGTGATCTCGAGCTCGGGATGGACCGCTCTAACGCGTTCGAGCTCTTCGGCGAAGCTGACCGTCGTGGGTCGTGCCGAATGTCCGAGTGGGCGGGTCAGCGCCGTGCGCAGGTCGGCCAGCGCCGTCTGCACCTCGGTGGCGCAGCGTCGCTGGCTGTGGGCATCGAGCGGAGCCTCACGTGAGAGCGCGAGGGAGATGCCGAACAGGCGCTGCACGACGCCCTCGTGGATCTCGCGCGCGAGATCGATGCGCTGTTGCAGCTGGCGGCTCTGCTCGTCGTAGGCGGTGACCTCACGGGCGACCGATGCCATCGCGATCGCCTTACCGAGCGTCCACAGCAGATGCCGCTCGTCGTCGTCCATCTCCGGAGCACCCGCCTCGCGCTCGGAGAGCACGACGCCGACGTAGCGGCCCGCGGCCGCCATCGGCGTGCAGATGATGCGCACCCCCTCCAGAAGCTCGCGTACCGAAGGGGGCACGTGGAAGTCCGATGCACCGAGCGTCTCCTGGATCCGATCCTCGAGCAGCGCCTGGCGCGCGACCGGCACCGAGTCGACGGTCACGAACAGATCCGCGAACAGCTCCAGATCGATCCCGTGCGCTCCGACGGCCCGTACCCGCCGGCGGGCGCTGTCGTAGCGGAACAACACCGCGCGCCTCATCGACGTCAATCGGCAGATCGCCTCGCACAGGCGGCTGAAGAAGGCGTCGGGAGGCGAGCCCTCGCCGACCCCCGAGAGCAGGTCCGACATCACCTCGAGAACCTCGATGTGCCCGGCCCGTGCGTCCGTGCCGTTCTCGGCGCGAGCGGGCGACCGACCGTTCGCGAGCGCAGCGGATCGAGCCGAAACGCCTGCGGGCATGCACCCAGAATCACACAATGCGCCGCTGACGGTCGGGGCGGCCCTGGGCAACCCCCCAAACAGGGGGTGCTGGAGCCCGCTGCCGCCCGGATCAGCTCCCGTCGTGGTCCCGTCCGTTGGCCGCGCTGCTGCGAATCGCCGCCTGCGCCGCCGCGACCCGCGCGATCGGCACGCGGTAGGGCGAGCATGAGACATAGTCGATGCCGGAGTTGTGCAGGAAGTCGATCGAGTCCGGATCGCCGGCGTGCTCGCCGCAGACGCCGAGCTTGAGATCCGGCTTGGTGTTGCGTCCGAGCCATGCGCCCATTCGCACCATCTGGCCGACGCCGGGGGCGTCGAGCGTCTCGAATGGCGATCGGTCGACGATCTTCACGTCGATGTAGCGGGCCAGCAGCCGACCCTCGATGTCGTCCCGGCTGAAGCCGAGCGCAGTCTGGGTGAGGTCGTTGGTGCCGAACGAGAAGAAGTCGGCGTCGTTTGCGATCCGGTCGGCCTGAAAGCACGCTCGGGGCAGCTCGATCATGGTTCCGATGAGATAGTCGCGGTGGGAGTGCTCGCCGGCGACGCGCTCGATCAGGCCGCGCATCAGTTCGAGCTCACGCTCGTAGGCGACCAGCGGCACCATCACCTCGATCCGCGCTCCGGGCGTCCTCGCGGCGGCGGCGAACAGGGCGCGGACCTGCATCTCGTACAGCTGCGGGAAGAGGATGCCGAGGCGAACGCCTCGCGTCCCGAGCATCGGGTTGGTCTCCTGCAGCTGCTCCACCCGCTTGCGCGCGAAGGAGCCCTCGGGAAGGTCCTCCGGGTGGGGCAGGAACTCGTGCAGAGGGGGATCGAGCAGGCGCACGGTCACGGGGCGGCCGTCGACGGCACGAAGGATCTCCTGGTAGTCGGACTCCTGAAGTGGCCGCAGCCGCTCGATCGCCTCCGTGCGCGCGTCCTCGTCCTCGGCCATGATCACGGCCGCCATCAGCGGCTGGCGCTCGCCCAGGAACATGTGCTCGCTGCGGCACAGGCCGATGCCCTCGGCGCCCAGCTCGATCGCCTTGACGGCATCCGCGGGCGTGTCGGCGTTGGCCCGCACTCCCAGCGTGCGCAGCTCGTCGCACCACTCGAGAACCGTCTGGAAATGCTCAGACATGCGGGGTTCGACGAGCGGCACGTCGTCGAGCGTGATCCTTCCGAGGCTTCCGTCGATCGCGATCCGGTCCCCCGCGTGCAGCAGGTGCTCGCCGATGCGCACCTCGCCCGCCGCGACGTCCACCTCCACGGACCCTGCGCCGGTCACCGCCGGGCGGCCCATCCCGCGCGCGACGAGGGCCGCGTGGCTCGCCTTGCCACCCTCGCTGGTGAGGATTCCCCGCGCCGCATGAAACCCGGCCACGTCGTCGGCCTCCGTGAAGGACCTGACCAGGATCACCTCGCGTCCCTCTTGAGCCGCGCGCACCGCCTCGCCCGCGGTCAGCACGATCTCGCCCTTGGCCGCGCCGGGCGAGGCGGCGACGCCGACGGCCACCACCTCGTAGTCCACGTTCGGATCGAAGGTCGGATGCAGCAGCGCGTCCAGGCCGGCGGGGTCGATCGTCGAGATCGCCGCCTTGCGGTCCAGCAGGCCCTCCGAGACCGCGTCGACGGCGAAGCGCACCGCAGCCTGGGCGGGGCGCTTGGCGTTGCGCGTCTGCAGCATGTAGAGCCGACCGTCCTGGACGGTGAACTCCGTGTCCTGCATGTCGCCGTAGTGGCGCTCCAGCGTCCGCAGGATCTCCATCAGCTGCTCATGCACCTCGGGGAGCCACGTCCGCAGCTCGCCGAGGTCGCGGGGCGTTCGCACCCCCGAGACGACGTCCTCGCCCTGCGCGTTCGCGAGGAAGTCGCCGGAGGGCTCCGGCGCCCCGGTCAGCTCATCGCGCGAGAAGGCGACCCCGCTGCCGCTGCTCTCGCCGAGGTTGCCGAACACCATCTGCTGCACGTTCACCGCCGTCCCCCACTCGTCGGGGATGCGATTGATCCGCCTGTAGGCGACGGCGCGCTCGCCATTCCAAGAGTCGAAGACGGCGCGAATCGCGCGCGCGAGCTGCTCCCTCGGATCGGAGGGGAACTCGTAGAAGCCCTGGAAGTCGCGGGTGAGGCCCTGAAGTGCCTCGGTGTCGAGCTCCGTGTCGAGCGAGACCCCGCGTAGCGCCTTGCTCGCCGAGATCGCCTCCTCGAAGCGATCGCCTGGGACGCCGACGACCACGTTGCCGTACATCTGCACGAAGCGCCGGTATGAGTCCCAGGCGAAGCGCTCGTTGCCTGAGCGCCGAGCCAGGCCGAGCACCGTCTCGTCGTTGAGCCCGAGGTTGAGCACGGTGTCGAGCATGCCCGGCATCGACTCGCGCGCACCTGAACGGACGGACACGAGCAGCGGGTCCTCTGCATCGCCCAGCCGCCTGCCGGCGAGGCTCTCGAGTCGCCTCAGAGCGTCGCCGACCTGCTCCTCCAGGCCGTCCGGGGATGCGCCGTCGCTGGACAGGTAGGCGATGCACGCCTCGGTGGTGATCGTGAACCCGGCCGGCACGCGGTCGGCGCCCAGCACCCGCGTCATCTCCGCGACGTTCGCCCCCTTGCCGCCGAGCAGACTGCGCAGCTCGCGTGAGCCGTCCGCGAAATCGAGCACCCAATGGCCACGCGGCTCACCCACTCCTGCGACCTGGCTCCGCGCCTGTGCAGCGGCTCTCACCGAATGAGGACATGCGTGACATGTGGGCATCCAACTATTACCGACTTGGCTCGGCGGGACCCGCGCCGTCGCCGGCGGGGAGGCGAATGCAGTGGTTCGCCGACGCCGGACCGGGTATAGACGAGGCAGAATGAGCCCCGGCGAGACGGTTGCGGTGCTCGGAGCCGGCGGCACGATGGGCCGGGCGATGGCGCACAACCTGCTGCAGGCGGGCGTTGCGGTGCGCGCCTGGAACCGCACGCTCGAGCGGGCTCGCCCGCTGGAGTCCGAGGGTGCCGTGCTCGCTCAGACACCGGCCGAGGCCGCGGACGGAGCCTCGTTCGTGCTGACGATGCTCAGAGACGGCGAAGCAGTCATCGCCGTGATGGAGGGCGATGATGGTGCGCTGCGCGCGATGACGCCGTCTTCGGTGTGGCTGCAGATGAGCACGATCGGGGAGGCGGCGACCGCACGCTGCGCGGAGCTCGCCGGCCGGCACTCGGTCGCGTTCGTCGATGCACCCGTGCTCGGCACGAAGGAGCCCGCCGAACGGGGCGAGCTCGTGATCCTCGCCTCGGGTCCACAGGACACGGGCCTGCGGGAGCGGATCGCACCGCTGTTCGATGCGATCGGCAAGAAGACGTTGTGGCTCGGCGGCGCGGGCGAGGGAACCCGCCTGAAGCTCGTCACCAACGCCTGGGTCCTGACCGTCGCGGAGGGCTGCGCAGAGCTGATCGCGTTCGCCGAGGGACTCGGGCTCGACCCGGGCCTGCTGTTCGAGGCGATCGAGGGCGGTCCGCTCGACCTCCCCTACCTGCGGACGAAGGCGAAGGCGATCACGACACGCGATTTCAAGCCGTCGTTCAAGCTCGCGCTCGCCGCGAAGGACGCGGCGCTGATGGAGGAGTCCGCCGAGGCACGCGTACTAGACCTGCCGTTGATCACCACCATCCGCGACCGCCTCGCGCAGGCGGCGCTCGACCATGGCGATGAGGACGTGATCGCGACCTACCTGACGAGCGCTCGAGGCGCAGCGCGGTCGGGCGCGCGATGAGCCTCGCGCGGCTCTCTCAGGCGCGCTAGGCGCCAGGGCGCGCTGTCGGCTCAGCCGCCGCTCGCGCCGAGCCCGGCGAGCGCCGTGTTGGTCGCGTCGTAGGTTTCGGCCACGGGCGGGGGCGTGACCGGAGCGGTCGCCCCGACGCCGAACAGCTCGATCGTCATCCGGATCTGCAGTTTCTGACCTTCGGAGGGAAGCGACAGCGCGATCGTCATGCGCCGCACGAGCCGATGGGCGTCAACCCACACGTCCACGGGCAGGGTGCTGACGCCGGTCTGTGCGATCAGCTTGCCGAGCGCCGCATGCACCTGCGCGCGGCTGGCCGACGGCACGAAGTCAGCGATCCTGTTGAGGTCGACCGAGCCGTGATAGTGAGTGGTCGCGGCCCCGCGGACGAGCTCGTGCCCGACGACGGTGACGGAGCCCCCGGCCTTGAGGTAGTCGAGGAGCTGCGCAGGGTTGGACTGACCGCCGGACAGCTGCTGGAGGTTGAAGCCGAGGCTCCTCCCCGCTGATCGTGACCGGGGCGGGCACCGGCCCGGCGCTGACCTGCGCCGTGAGCGAGATGTGCGCGCCGCCCGCATTCGACGTGACGTCGGCCGCCTGGGCGACTGGATCGAGCGCCACGCTCGCCGAGCTGCCGCAGCCGCTCGCGGTGATCGCGAGCGCGATCGCGAGGAGGACCGGCAAGATGAGCCCTGTGGCCGCTCGCAAGCGCATCCTAGATCCAGGAATCGGCGCTCTCGCGGGCGTGCTTTAGCCCGCTCTGTCCGCGGTCGGCATGCTGCCGCGCCTCGCGCCGAGCCGAAAGAGTGTTCAGTAGGCGGGTGCAGACCTTCGCCGTGATGTCGAGCACTCACGCCAAGACGGCGGTCGCGCTCGTGCTGGCGCTCGCCTCCACGACGCTCGTGAGCCTGGCCTACCTGCGGGAGCACGCGGCGGTCACGGAGCTGGCGGGGCTGTCGCTGCGGCGCCCCGTCCAGTCGCTTCGCCTGCTGCTTGCCTCTCGCGCGTGGCTGGCCGGCTTCGCGATGGAGACAAGCGGCTTCGTCATGTACGTCGCCGCCCTGGCGCTGGCGCCACTGGCGCTGGTGCAGAGCGTGGCGGCGGGCGGGATCGGGATCCTGGCGGTCGCCTCGGCGCGAGTCGCCCACCGGCCACTGACCAGGCGGGAGAGCCTGGGCGCCGGCGTATCGGTCGCCGGTCTGCTGTTCCTGTCCCTCTCGCTGATCGGCGGCGCCGACCAGAGCGCCCACGGCTCGCTCGTCGAGATCGGCTTGTGGCTCGGAGCGACCTGTGCCGCGGCTGCGCTCGTCCTGACGGTCGGGCGAGCATTCCTCGGAGCCGCCGCCGCCAGCGGCATCGCCGGTGGCCTGCTGTTCTCCTGCGGCGACATATCCACCAAGGTGGCGACGCAGGGTGGCGTGCGAGTTGGCTTCGCCGCGGCTGCGATCTTCGGGTACGTGCTCGGCACGTCGCTGCTCCAGATCGGCTACCAGCGCGGGGCCGCGCTGACGATCGCCGGCATCGCCACGCTGCTGACGAACGCGCTGCCGATCGCCGCCGGCCCGGTGCTGCTGGACGAGACCCTGCCGCACGGCGGGCTCAGAGCGCTGCGAATCATCGCCTTCGCGACCGTCATCGCCGGGGCCGCCCTGCTCGCTCGCCCGCAGCCGGCCGTGCCGGGCTCGACGGAACCCGCCGAGGGGAGCGCCGCGTCGGGCCAGGCCGCGTCGGGTCGAGGCGCCTAGCGACGCGGACTGACGGCGAACCAGTCCGACTTGAGTGCGGGCGCCTGCTCGCATGCGCCGCGCACGATGTCCAGAATCGCGGTGCGGCCGAGCTCCTCGCGTTCGTCGCGCTCCACGGCGACCGGGATGTCGATTCCCCACGTCGCCCTGATCTCCGTGCGGCCTCTCACAAACGATGCGTCCTCGCGCTTGCCGCCGAGTCGCTCCCACAGCAGGTCGAGGGCATCCTCGGGTGCTGCGAAGCCCGAGTGGCGGGTGATCCTGAAATTCACCGGGCAAGTCTATATTCGGGCCGGCAGTGTCGCGGGCCCTCCATCCAACCGTCCTACAGGTGATCCCCCATCCGGATGACGAGGCGCTCGGTGCCTGCGGCACGCTCCTGCAGCTTCACGACGGCGGTTGGCAGGTCCTCACGCTCGCATGCTCACGCGGCCGCCCGAGCCAGGAGCCCAGGCGCCTGCAGGAGCTGGCCGAGGCGTGTGCTCGCGCGGGCTTCGGACTGCGCCAGACGAGCCAACCGATCGG